>JBEIEK010000623.1:0-1500 GCA_040382995.1 Planctomycetaceae bacterium | reverse complement strand
CCCAGTGCTGGTGGAATTCCATCGTCGGCTCGTGAGCCGAGGCAAGCCACAGAAGGTTGCGATCGTCGCCTGCATGCGAAAGCTGCTGACCATCCTCAACAGCATGGTCCGAACCAAGACCAAGTGGAGAACGAAAGGAGAGGAAAAGGTGATGGCTGATCAGGGACCAGCCACCACGCGTGCTCACGGCGATTGACGCCGCGGCGACTCGACTATGCCTTAGGAAGTTGCGTCCCCGCAGAGCTCCCCTCTGTTTCACCGAGCACCTCACAGGTTACTGTCAGGACGGCAACCACACAAGATTGAACCGCGGCGCACTGCCTAAAAAAATCCCCGGGGTGCGGGGGGGGGCCCCCGCTGCGCCCGCACATTCGCCAAAGCCCGTTCGATTACGATCGAACACCACCTCAACAACACTTTTTTTCACCTAACACCTTGACTCAACCGAAGACCGTCGCTCTCCCCGGAGGGGAGAGGGGGGAAGGAGGATATTTCTGAGATGATGGACAGGGGGCGGCCGCGGGTGTTTTCGTAGGTGCGGTAGAGGTATTGGCCGAGGATGCCGAGGCAGAGGAGGTTCAGGCAGGTGGTGAGCAGGATGGTGGTGATGGTGGCGGCGAAGCCGGCTTCGGGGATCTGGCCGGACAGACGGGCGATGAGGACGATCAGGCCGTACAGGGCGGAAATTGCCATTCCGGCCGCCCCAATGCTCATCATCAGCGTGATGGGAATGGACGTAAATGCAAAGAAACTGTTCAGCAGGTAACGCAGCTTGGCCTTGAAAGTCCAGGCAGACTTGCCGGCTGTTCTGGGCTGGCGGTGATAAGGCACCTCCAGACGCCGGAAGCCGACCCACATCAGCTGGCCGACCAGTGAACTGTTGGTTTCGGGAAGTGCCGTGAGCACTCTGGCGACGCGTTTGTTGACCGCAAACACGTCCACGCCGCCAGGCGGGATTTCCGGCATGACGAATCGCCGGTAGAACCACCAGTAGGTTTCTGAGAGCAGTTGCGATCCGGCGTCGTCATGACGACTGGCACGGACACCGACACAGACGTCAGCTTTGTCTTCCGCCAGCAGCAGCAATACTTCTTCGACCCAGGCGATGGGTTCCTGGAGGTCAGCCGCCATGACTCCGATAAATTCGCCGGTGGTGTGTTCCAGTCCGGTGCGAATGGCAGCGAAGCTGCCGAAGTTGCGGGAATGGCGGATGATGGTGGAGGCGAAAGGACAATCGGGAAGCCGCCAGCGGAGCTGCTGTTCCGAATCATCGGGGCTGCCGTCAATGACAAACACCACGGACAGGTCGCTGCGGATTTCCGGGCGGACGCCGGAAAGTGCAGTGAGCAGGTCCGGGATGTTGGCACTGTTACGGTAGACAGGGATGACGATGGAGAAGCGGGGCATGCAGGGCTGGGGGGGAGGGGGCTGGGATTCACACAGAGGGCACAGAGAGAGTGGGTGTCGGGTGTGGAAGGTGCGAGTTAAATTTCTGCGGTG
>JBEIEK010000622.1:0-1514 GCA_040382995.1 Planctomycetaceae bacterium | reverse complement strand
CCGTTTCAGCAGCGCAACCGATCTGCTCGAGGCCCTCGATTCCCTGAACAGCCCCGCAGCCGACGCGAACACAGAGTTCGAGCTGCTGCGCCTGCGCCCCCTCACCAGCAAGGATCGGGACTTCTACGGCAGACTGCTCGATGCAGCTCCAGGAAGCAGCCTCCACACGCAAATTGACCCCCTGATCCAGCAGATCCTGCCTGCTGAAGACGCCAACGTTACTTCTGCCCTCCCACGGGTCGTTGCGCTTTCGGCCCCCAGCGGCGCCGGCAAGTCCAGCTGGTTTTCGGCCGGAGTGCTGCCAACCCTCCGGGAACGCGACCGCCGGGACGCCCTGACCGTCGTTATCCTCAACGCCGAAGAAGACTCTGCCGATCCGGACGCAGGCTATGAAAACACCGTCGCAAGGCTCCGCCAGCAGCTGATCTATCGACTCAGCCTGCCTCGCACCACCACTGCGTCGCTGGAAGACATCCTGACGCAATGGAAATCCACGGCAGCTCCACGGCCGGAACGCAAAAACTCCGCGAAAAAGTTGCTGATTGTCATCGACCAGTTTGAACAGTGGCTCAGCGTACACGGCAGCCGCAATCAGACACAGCTCCAGCAGGCACTCAAACTCTGCGACGGACATCTGGTGCAGGCACTTCTGATCTTCCGCAGCGACTTCATTGACCGTGCAGAGAAGTTCATGCGTGGCTGTGACTCAAGACGTGCTGATGGCAGCAGCGGATTCTCCATCGACCCGCTCACGGGTGACGAAGCCGCAACAATCCTCGACCATCTGCTCAGCACCCCCGGGGCCGCGAGTCGCTGGCCACAGGAATCTGACCGCCAAATCGCTCTGCAGCACGCCGGAAAATTGCTCAGCGATGCCGCAAAACGTCATGGCGGTGTCTGCCCGGCATGGGTTGTGATGGTTGCCAGGTTCCTTGTCAAACACGCCTCAGATCCCCTGCAGCTGCAGCATCAGCGTTCTCTGTCTGACGTCGCTCTGAGCCGCATCAGCGAGCTGCTTGAAGGTCCCGCAGGATCACCGCTGCCACTGGCAGCGCTGTACCCGGATATCGTCCGCTGTCTGATCGACGAGGAAACTGGCGGAGATTTGCGGCGGCCGGTCAGCTTTGACCAGTTTCGACGTGCCAGTCTGAAAGGCACAACCGCAGACAGCCTGCGGCAGGCCCTGCAACGTCTCGAGTCTGATGATCTGATCATACACATGCAGGTCAACACGGCCGGTCGCCAGGAAGCGGTCTGGCAGCTGACCCACGAAATCTGGATTCAGCCGCTCCGGCAGTGGCTTGACCACATCCCACGAAGTAAAGCCGAATCCCTGCTGGCAAATCGCACGGCCGCATGGATCAAAAGCGGCGAAAGTCGTCATCTGCTGAATACTGGCGAACTGGTGCAGGTGTTCCGCATTGTCCCCGCCGAACGTCGCTCACAGGACCAGACAAAATTCCTCCGGCGGTCAGTTGTTCACGTTTCCCAGAACTGGCTGCTGAAATTCATTG
>JBEIEK010000621.1:0-1556 GCA_040382995.1 Planctomycetaceae bacterium | reverse complement strand
GGTTCCGGACGTGTTCTGGCCGGAGGACGCCGTGACGTGGCAGCAGTCGGTAGTGGAACTGCAGGCCCTGCGGGACGCGTTGCAGCCGCTGGTCGGCCGTGGACGTCTGGATGGGCTGAAGAAAGCACTGCAACGATTACAGCAGCTGCAGCCAGGCCACTGGTCTGCCGCAGGACACATCGCGCGCTGCGTTGAGGTCCTTGTGGAGCGTGCCCGGCAGCTGCACGCCAGCGAGCAGCTGGACGCGGCGCTGGAGCAGCTTGAATCCATCCCCGTCGCGGACCGAACGGACAGCTGCCGACAGTACTCTGCAGCTTTGCAGGAAGAGCTCAACGCGCTGGAGCGGAGGGGAACGGAGCTGGCTGCGGTGGGAGGCTACGACGAGGCGCTGGAATTGGTCCGGAACCTGTCAGAGCAGCGTCGTCCGCGGAGCTGGTCGGCATGGCGCGACGCGGCAGAAAAAGTCGATCAGCTGCGTGAGCAGCTCAATGCGGAGTTGCCAAAAGCCCGCCTGGAAAATTGCCTGCGGATTCTTGAAGAACTGCGCACCCTGCAGCCAGGCCGCTGGGAACACGAACCGCGTTTGGCGTCCGTGGTGCGTCAACTGGTGACACTAGCTGAAAAGTCGCTGGAGCAGGGGCAGACCGACAAGGCCGGAAGACTGCTGGCGAAGATCCCGGCCAGCCTGCAGACGGACGCGGTGCGAAAGGCCGTGGCGCGACAGCAGCGGCAGGCAGATGAAAATGCGGTGGCGGCGCTGTTGAGACTGGAGTGCCCATTCTCTGCAGAGACAGCACGAAAGGCTCAGGCCGCGCTCGCAAGGTCGCTGCAGATGCCTGAGGAGTGGAGCAACAGCGTGGGGATGAAGTTTCGGCCAATTCCGGTCGGAACGTACAAAAGAATGACCCTCACAAAGCCGTTCTGGCTGGGCATCCATCAGGTGACGCAGGGGCAGTGGCAGCAGGTGATGGGGACGACCCCGTGGAAGGGGAAGTGGGGTACAATCGACGGCGCAGATGTCGCTGCCTCATACGTGTCGTGGGATGAGGCGGTGGCGTTCTGCGATAAGCTGAGTCGGCAAGAGGGGAAGCGTTATCGCCTGCCGACGGAGGCGGAGTGGGAATGGGCGTGCCGGGCCGGGACAATGACGGCGCATAGTTTCGGCGATGACGAAAAGCAACTGGGCGAGTATGCATGGTTCGATGGGAACGCAGGCAAGAAGGGCGAACAATACGCGCACCGGGTTGGCCAGAAGAAGTCGAATCCATTTGGCTTGTATGATGTTCACGGGAACGTCTGGGAATGGTGCAGCGACTGGTTCGGAGCTGGCAATCCACTGGAGGAAAAGGCGATTGATCCTCAAGGTTCCCCTTGCGGGTCTTTCCGCGTTTTGCGGGGCGGCTCGTGGCGCTCCGAACCAATCAGTCTGCGTTCCTCATGCCGTTACAGCGGCACCGCTGACGACCGTAACAACGGCACTGGTTGTCGAGTCTTATTGGAGTGTGGTTAGCTTTCCCAGTCATCCTCATGCGATTCGGTCTCTGGCGACTCTGGTG
>JBEIEK010000620.1:0-1599 GCA_040382995.1 Planctomycetaceae bacterium | reverse complement strand
CCGGCAAGCGAACCGCGACCGGCCATGCGGTAGCGTCCCGAGTTGTAGATCACGATCAGATCAATCCCACCGGCTTCTTCGCATTTCGCACTGATCCCCGTCCCGGCTCCGCCACCGACAATCGGCCGACCTGCGGCCACTTTTTTGCGGAGAGCATCGAGGATTTGCAGGCGGCGGGATTGCGACATGAAAAGGGAACCCACAGGGGCCAATACGAGCTGCCGGGAAACGAAAAAACCCTTGAAAACCGTAGGTTTTCAAGGGTTTTGAGTGGGCGATACAGGACTCGAACCTGTGACCCCTACCATGTCAAGGTAGTGCTCTAACCAACTGAGCCAATCGCCCGGAGGAATTGGCGGTCAGCGGTTGAACCGCTGACCGGGCCGGGGAATATAGCGGCTGATTGGAGGAAAAGCAAACTTTGGCTGGCGGATTTTGGAAGGGCGGGAAGGAGTCGTTGCCGGGGGTGGGGCAGTGGCGTTGGGATCGGTCCTTTCGGCAGATTCACACCTGTGAGCGGCATTCGGGGTGCAGGGCAAGACTGACGCAGCCGTGGCTGGCCTGAGCAGCGGTGGCGGACCAGTCGGCGAGGTAGCCTCGACGAACGGCAAGGTTCGCTGGTGGCTGGTGTGCAGCGCGGCGGGTGGCGAATTCGGCTTCCGAGACATCCACGTGGATGGTTCCCGCCAGCAGATCGAAGCTGATCTGATCGCCGTCCTGCACCAGAGCGATAGGACCTCCAACGATGGCTTCGGGGGCGCAGTGGACGCCGATCGCCCCGTGCGAAACTCCGGAGACTCGCGCATCCGAAATGAACGCGATGCGACCATCCAGTTCCGGAACAGCGAGCGCGGCGGTGGCGATGAGCACTTCGGGCATGCCGCTGGCGACCGGGCCGAGGTAGCGGAGCACGATTACGCTGCCCGGCGTGATGCGACGCTCTTCAACCGCGCGGACGATGTCGCGAGGATCGTTGAAGCACAGCGCCTTTCCGGAAAAGGCCGGCTGCTTCATGCTGGAGACCTTGAACACGATGCCTTCAGGCGCGAGGTTTCCGAAGCAGACCTGCATGTCCGCGAAGGGCTTGTAACAGTTGTCTTTGGTCACCAGCAGATCCTGTCCGGCCGGTGGTGGGGGCACATCGCGGAGGTTTTCGGCGAGCGTGCGACCGGTGACCGTCATGCAGGAACCGTCGAGCAGTCCGGCATCGAGGAAGTGCTTCAGAAGGACCGGGGTGCCGCCGATGCGGTGCAGGTCAACCATGGTGCGGGGGCCACGGGGGGCGAAGCTGCAGAGCACCGGAGTTGTGCGGAAGATTTCCTGCAGGTCCCGCAGCGTGAAGTCGACGCCGGCTTCGCGGGCCAGTGCGAGGATGTGCAGGACACCGTTTGTGGAACCGCCTGCAGCCGCAATCGTCACGGCCGCGTTGCGAAATGCGGCTTTGGTGAGGATGTCTCGTGGGCGCAGATTGAGCTGCAGCAGATTGACCATGGCCGCTCCGACCTGCCGACACTCCTCTTTCTTCAGTGGATCCACAGCCGGAATGGAGCTGCTGGCGGGAAGCATCAGACCGATGGCTTCCATGGCCAGTCCCCACGT
>JBEIEK010000619.1:0-1619 GCA_040382995.1 Planctomycetaceae bacterium | reverse complement strand
TGACTCCAGCGTTCAAACGGGTGATGGTGGCACTGGGCACACTGCATCCGCACCCCAAGGAACAGCTGTGCCACATCCTCCTGCTGCTGTTTGGGTTCGCGGACACGTTTGTACCAGGCCACAGGTGGATTGGCGATGACTGTGCCTGTGGCAGCCAGCAGTTCGCGGACGAACTGGTTGTAGGGTTTGTTGGCCAGGAAGCTGTCGCGGACCCACGCATGAAAGGCGAAGTTGGACGTAATGTCGCTGGCGTCGTCACGTCGGTTTTTCAGCAGTGCCGTCCATTTGCCAGCGAAGAAATCTGCGTAGTCCGGACTGGCCAGCAACGCTTCGATCGCCTGCTCGCGGCGGTCCGGTGCAGTGCTGGCGAGGAAAGCCGTTGTTTCCTCTAAGGTGGGCAGTCGCCCCGCGATGTCCAGCGAAACACGCCGCAGAAAAGTGGCGTCGTCACAAACCGGGGAAGGCGGAATTCCCAACTCCCGAAGATTGGCAAACACAAGGTCATCAATAAAGTTGCGGGACTGCGGGACTGATTCCACCGGAGCACCCAGTGGAATTACTGCCTGAAAGACCGTTACAAGTCCCTGGTATCGCACCATCACACTGGCGCGGCCCGGAATGGTGGACGCAGTCACCAGTCCCTCTTCGCTGACTTCGGCCAGCGCTCGATCGTTGCTTTCGAAGAGTGCCCGGCGGGTGACGTCGCGGCGGGATCCATCGCTGTAGACGGCAAACACCTGCAGTGGCTGTTGAGCATGACGCTGCACGATACCGCGGGGTGGCTGAACTTCCAGTGACTGCAGGGTCGGAGCGGAACCACCGTCCCACGCGGCGCCCTGGTGAATCCAGTCGCGGATGGTGGTCCATGCGGAAGAGTCTTCCGGGATGCGGCGGCCACCACCGTGCGGAACCTTGCCGGCAGCCTTCAGCAGCAGCAGACTGTTTTCGGGGACCGCCGCAAACAGACGTCGCCCCCGGGCTTCCTTAACCAGATGCTCGTAATCCTCAGCCGGCTCAAAACCCAGCAATGACAACTGGAAACCGTTCTGGCCGTTGCCCGCCTTCGCGTGGCAGGCTCCCGCGTTGCACCCGTGCCGGGTGAGCAGCGGGACGACATCGTTGACAAAGCTGACCGAGCTGCCGGCAGGCTGTGCAGCCACCGGTGCTGCGTCCTGAGCGGCGGGCGCTGTGGCAGCCAGCAGGGTCCAGAGTGACAGCAGGAGTCCGGACAGCTGAGGGCAGGCGGGATGATGTGGCATCGAGGACACCGCGAGGCAGGGAGGGGCGGACAGAGGAGGGATTTGGGCAGTCTACCGACGGAATCCGGGATGCGTCCACGCTGAAAAGGTGCAAGATTGGTATTTCCGCCGAGGTTCGCGGTGGGGAATGGGCGGTCGGCAGGGCGAAGCTGGGATGGTGAAACGGTGATAAGAACACCGGAAGTCGTCCTTCGGACTCCGCCCCACCGTGACAAGGCGTGCGGGGGATGTTAATCCCCCGGTAACGGTGCGTGCTCGCGTGGCCAGAACCGCATCAGGAACGCACCAGGGACGTTACCGGCCGATTGACATCGACCGCTCGCCCTGGGACGTTTTTTGTGATTCGTTCGGGCTGGGGAC
>JBEIEK010000618.1:0-1657 GCA_040382995.1 Planctomycetaceae bacterium | reverse complement strand
CCACGTGACAAGGCGAGCAGTGGATGTTAATCCCCCGGTAACGGCGCGTGCTCGCGTGGCCAGAACCGCATCAGGAACGCACCAGGGACGTTACCGGCCGATTGACATCGACCGCTCGCCCTGGGACGTTTCTTAACGCTGTGGGGGAGGCTTTGATTTCAGGGCGTGTGTGGGTGTTTACCCGCTCCCTCACGGTCGCGGCTCGGTTGTGCGACGGACTTCAGCTTTTCCAGTGTCGGCTGACAATCTGCAGGATCTTTGGGTGCAGTGCTGTGTTGGCCGCCAGCAGGCTGGTTTTTGAAATGGGCAGCGGGCCACCCTGACAGGTGCTGATCTGCCCGCCTGCCTCCTGCACCAGCAGTCCTCCGGCGGCGAAATCCCAGGGCGACAGCTGGTATTCAAAAAAGCCGCCAAACTGACCGGCGGCGACCTGAGCCAGATCGAGTGAAGCGGTGCCAAAGCGGCGGATCCCGTGAATGTTCTGACGGAACAGGTCGCCAATGGACGCCAGAGTCGCTTCCATCATGGCTCCGCGATCGTAATAGAACCCGGTTCCAATCAGCACTTCGTTCAGTTCCGTCTGCGCCCCCACCTGCAATCGCTGGCCATTGTGAAAGGCACCCTGGCCGCGGGCAGCTTCGTACCAGTCATCCCGGATGGGGTTCCAAACCACGCCGACTTCCGCCTGCCCATGGTGCAGACAGGCAATCGATACGGCGAAATGGGGCAGCCCGTGGGCAAAGTTGGTGGTGCCATCGAGGGGATCGACGACCCAGAGGTATTCGGCGTTGATGTCACCCGCATGCTCTTCTTCCCCCAGAATCGCATGCTCTGGAAATCGCTCGCGAATCACTTCTGCGATGCGTCGCTCTGCAGCCAGATCGGCCGTAGTGACCAGATCTGCAGGAGCCTTCGAACGGACTTCCACTCCGCTGCGGAAGTATTCCTGCAACAACCGACCAGCCTCTCGCGCTGCGGCGTGGGCTGTTTCCATCAACTGCATCACTTGCTCCTGACAATCACCGAGACAGGCACCTTGAATTGCCCGCATCCCAGCAGATTCGGGGGAGAGCCGCAATCGTGACGGCAGCGCAAAAAGAAAGGGGAAAGGCACAAGGCCTTTCCCCTTTCCACCGAACCACGTGCCGAAGCAGTGGGTCGGCAGGAGCTTCCCGCTCGGGCCACGCACCCATGTGAGCGGGAACAGGCGAGTTTTCCTGACCTTCCCCTCCTTTGACTCCTGCAGAGTTAACGCGGATGTCCGGTCCCACCACGCAGACAACCGCCTCCGGAGATGGATCGTAGCAAGCAGCGTGCCAAAGGAGTTTTTGAGAGACAAAAGACTGTGGCCAGCCTGCGAAAACGGCGTTTTTTCACGGCGATTTTCAATGCTGAATGCTGCGGAGTTGAAGATCCGACCGTAAATCCGGATGGATTTCAAGGCAGCACTGCCCACCAGCTGGGCAGGCGAGGCAACCACCACAGCGGATGGGCGGAAGCCCAATGGCGTTGAAGTTCTCAACATCACCGCAAAAAAGCGGTCAAGGCGAGCAGTGGATGTCAATCCCCCGGTAACGGTACGTGCCCGCCCAGCCAGCGATGCAGCAGGAACGCACCAGGGACGTTACCGGCCGATTGACATCGACCGCTCGCCTTG
>JBEIEK010000617.1:0-1683 GCA_040382995.1 Planctomycetaceae bacterium | reverse complement strand
TCTCCCCTCCCAGGGGAGAGGGGCCGGGGGTGAGGGGTCAAACGCCCCCTGACAAAACTCCCCAAAGTTCCCCTATATAACCTCCTCCCGCCGCACGTGTAACTGCCGAGCCCCCAGCGCACCCGAGCGACGCCCGCGCAGAAGATGGCCCGCCACGTTCGGTTTTGGTAGCCTGCGGTTTCGACGCTGGAAGCAACAACCGAGGAACGCAAGCATGTCCATTCTGGCAACTCGCAGACAACTGCTCACCGCATTCTGGCGCTTGCTGTTTGCCGCCCTCCCGCTGCTGTCGTCAGCAGCGGCAGACGAACCGCTGCTCATTCTCCGCGACGGTGAACTGCCGCTGGTGATTTCGGCTCCGCATGGAGGACGACTGGAAGTGCCGGGAGCTCCGGTGCGGAAGGGTGAGGGGCTCAAAAAAGGTCCCGCTGGTTTTTTCACCGGGCGTGACACAGGCACGGAAGAACTGGCTCTGCGCGTCACCGAACTGCTCGACGAAAAACTCTCCGGTCGCGTCTCCTGCGTCATCTCCCGCGTGCACCGGCGATACGTGGACTTCAATCGGCCCCCCGAAATCGGTGTCGAGCATCAGGCAGCGCGAGTGGTCCACGATTCTTATCACGAAGCACTCCGCACCGCCGTTCGCCGCGTTCGAACTCAGCACGGACGCGGACTGCTGGTGGACATCCACGGGCAGGGATCATCCGCCAGCACCGCGTTTCGCGGCACCAGCAACGGACTCACCGTGAAGGCCCTCCGCGAACAGTTCACGGATCGAGCCCATACCGGCCCGCTGAGCCTGACAGGACTGCTGCAGAAACGCGGCTGGCAGGTCCATCCGGATCCGTTCACGGGCCAGGAACAGTCCGGGTTCACCGGCGGCTACATTGTAAAAACCTACGGCAGCCATCAGCCGGATGGCATCGATGCCATCCAGCTGGAACTGGGAGCGGACTACCGCCGCGAGGACGTTCGCGAACAGCGCGCAATGGAACTGGCAGACGCCATCGTGGATTATGCGGCACAGTATTTACAGTCACCCCAGAAACCGGGCAATTCGACACGAGACCAGGCACGCTGACGTGCGTTGCAATCCTGTGCAGTGACCGATCACGACTCGGGAGGGCGAGGCTCCTGCCGAGCCATCGAACGCTGGTTCACACTCCAGGCCATTGCCAGTTTTTTTGCCGAGCCGCGGGGATCGCCGCAATTCTCGCGGCAGGGATGCGGCTCAGCAGGAGCTTCGCCCTCCCATCGCGAAACATTGTTAAAATCTGCATGTGGGATGTTTTCCTTTGGGCCAGCCCTTTTCTCACGTCACACCTGACGGGACCACTGTCAAACAGACAACTGCGAATGATCCGGCGTCCTGTAATTCGCCCCGCGGGGCTGACTCTGCGATTCCGGCCTGTAAGGCCGCAATCGCAGCCGCGTCAAACAAAGGGGCGACGGAAACGCGCCTGAGCCGCGCAGCCACCGTTTCATTTTTCAAACTCGCGCGCCACGCTGCGCGTGTCGCGGTCGTCCACGATTGCAGGACGCACAAATCGCACAATCGCAGGAATCGCATCTGAGGGGCAGAGAACAGAGCTTCAGAGTCCAGAGGGTCAGAGATTCCAGAGGCCGAATCGCTGAGGAATAACTCGAATACAAACCCACTACTCCAACACCACACGAAATCCG
>JBEIEK010000616.1:0-1717 GCA_040382995.1 Planctomycetaceae bacterium | reverse complement strand
GAGTCGGCGGAGGATCGACGGCTGTTTGCGGAGGCAGCGGGGAGGGCCCTGAAGAAGTATCGATGGACGGAGGAGGCGTGGCTGCTGCTGCAGGACTCTCCGCTGGTTTCCGAGGTGGCTGTGGACTTGCTCGCAACCAGTGTTTTTGAGCCTTTGCAGGGGGACTCAAAGCAGCTCGTGAATCACGTATTATTCGCGGAACCGAACTCCGCTGATCGACTGGCAGCGCTGGGGGAGTATCTCGTGTTGACAGGAGATGCGGAGCGGGGTTTGGAAGTCTGGGGCCATTCTCTGAACGTTTCAGAGCGATTTCGCCCCGGAATCCTGACGGCTGCGGCGAACATTTACGGGGTTGGTGCGGCTCTGGAGATGTTTGCTCCGACGACATTTGAGTCTGCGGCCCTGGCGGCGGAGCGGTTGCCGAATGGCGAATTGCGGCAGGCGCTGCTTGAGGATGCGGAGCGGTACTGGGAGGCAGGTGATTTTCGGCTCACTGTGCCCTTGTGCCTGACGCGTGCTGAGCATTTGCGGCTGCAGGGGCGTGCTGACGAAGCGGTTGACTTTCTGCAGGAACAGCTGCTGCTGAGGCCGGGGAATCTGGACCTGCTTTTGCGCCGCGCACTGGTGCTGGAGCAGGCTGGGCGAAATTCCGAGGCATACGATGAATGGGTGAGGATCCGGGAGATTGCCTCTGATCTGCCTGAAGTTGAAAAATCGCTGACTCGACTTTCGCGCCTGCCACCGACGTCGGTGCCGGAGGATGCCGGGGTGCGTGAATTCGAAGTGAGGAAAGCCGAGGAGGCAGAAAAGAAAGCAGAGCAGAAAGCGGAAAAGAAGGCTGAGGACAAGCGCGCGAAAAAACGCGATTCGGTCTCCCCCGTTCGGCGTTAGTCGCTAGACTGCGTGGATGCCTGGGGAGTCTTTTCTGAGAACGTATCGTCAGGAGTGTCGGCAGATGAACTTCGGGTTCGGTTTGAGGCGTTGCGTGTTTTTGGGGGTGTTTGCGTTGCTGGGGCCAGGCGTCATCGGAATTTGTGCCGCTGAAGAGCCGTGGATGTCGTTGTTTGACGGCAAAACTCTGGCTGGCTGGAAGATGGCCGAGCACGGGAAGGCGAAGTATGAAGTGGTTGACGGCGCAATCCACGGTGTGACTGTGGAGGGCAGTCCGAATTCATTTCTGATGTCCGAGCGGGAATACGGCGACTTCGAACTGGAGTTCGAGGTGCGGGTTCACGACAGTCTGAATTCCGGCTGCCAGATTCGTTCTCGTGGAAAAACGGCGGCTGATGTCGATGCGGAAGAAAAACGCACGGGACGGCGTCCCCAGGGCGAGGGGGGGCTCGGTCGGTTCCATGGTCCTCAGGTTGAAATCGAGCGATCGCCGGGATTCGCCGGGTTTGTTTACGGGGAGGCGACGCAGTATGGCTGGCTGTCACCGGAACCAAAGTCGGGGGGGAAGCCGCACGAGTTGATGAAGAGTGGCGAATGGAACCAGTTTCGCATCGTCGCGAAGGGGCCGCGGATTCAGACCTTTATCAACGGTTCGGCGGTGGCTGATCTGACCCACGAGGAAATTTACAAGACGCATCCGCGCGGCCATATTGGACTGCAGGTTCATGGAATCGCGGCCGGTACCGGGCCATTCGATGTCAGCTGGCGCAAGCTGCGGATTCGTGAGCTGAAGTAGATTGGTCAGCCAGCGTTGGTCAACAGGGAT
>JBEIEK010000615.1:0-1724 GCA_040382995.1 Planctomycetaceae bacterium | reverse complement strand
GGCCGCTGGGAGACGACGTTGAGACCGTGCTGGAAGCGCTTAAGGTGGCCCTCACCGGACTGAGCACTGCGCTGGATTACATTGAACCGTTCATTGCCGATCCCATGCTAACCATCAGAGGTTTTCTTGGGATGAGTTCGCAGGCCATCCAGGGCGAGGCTGATCCGGTGACGGGTGAGCGATCCATTACCGGCGTGCGGACAACGTTGGATGCTGGCGGATCCATGTCCGTACTCTGGCTGGGGCCTGTCGGTGCCGCGGCTGCGCGTATGGTGGTTGAAGCCGGAGAAATGGGGCTGAACCTGTGGGGTGTGGCCGAACTGCAGGCGGGGCTCAAAGCGTTGAATCCATTCGGCATCGAGGCAGCAGCATTTGCACACCTGCAGTTCAATACCACGAATGTCGTGCAAACGGAGACGTTGACTCTGGCAGGCATGGGCGAAAGCGGTGCTGATCTGACGCAGCGCTATGATATTCAGCCAATGTCGTTCCTGATCGCCGTCGCTGGCAAGCTGATCTTCCATGTTCCGGACTTCAACGACGACGACACGTTCGGCCTGGAATTGTTCCGGCTGAGCGGTGTGTTCTCGTTGCAGATCAACGCCCACGGACTGGAAATGCTGGCTCAGGCCAGCATGCAAATTGGCCCTCCGGACCTGCAGCTGTTTGACTTGAGTGCCGTCGGCGTGATGGTGATCAACTCGTCTGGCTTCGCCACGGACCTGGTGATCACGGCCCATCAGGGCGTCGATGGCATCGTGGCTATGGATGGAAGTTTCCGATTTGTCACCAACGTCAGCAGTGTCGATCAGGAAGTCCGGGTGCTGCAGCGATTTATCGATGGCAACTACCTGCCTCAGGACTTCATTGACCAACTGCAGCCCACCGCCAATCCGGATGATGACCCGGAGCAGATGGCCTATGTCGTACCGGCTGGCGCACCCAAATGGGGTGGTGGCTTCGGTCCCGCGGGCCCCTACGCCGTCCTGCAGGGTGAAGGCCAGATGTATCTGCTGGACCTGTTCGCCCTGGAAGCTGCCTTCCGCATCGAAGTCAGCGTCAGCGGGCTGTATGTGCAGGCGGAAGGTGGCCTGATGCTGAAAGATCTGGGGCGAGCGAATGCCCGTGGCTATCTGGAAATCACGTCGGCCGGCCTGGTCACGGCCATGTCCCTGGAACTGGATGTACCTGCGCTGCGTGCCCTGGGAGTGGATCTGACAGCGGCTGCCGAACTGCAGATCAATACGACGGACACGGAACGAGTGATCCAGCCGCTGACCGATCATCTGCTGCTGGAACCCATCACTGTGCCGGCGAAGACGCTGGACATCAAGGCCGAAGGTCTGTTGGCGATTCGGATCCCCGGCACTTCGACCGAACTGGCACGAATCAACGGTGTCTTTTCGCTGGACACCAGCACCGAACGCGTCACGATCTTTGCAGAGGGCGACCTGGAACTGGGCCCACGCGGACTGAAAGTGTTTGACATGCACGCACTCGGCGTGCTGGCATTCACCAACGACGGCATTGCCGCGGATCTGGCGGTCACGGCTTCCGGTGGCGTGCCCAGTCTTGCAGAACTGACCGGCACGTTCCGCATGGTCGCCAATCTGACTGGCGTCGCTCAGGAAGTGCCCGTTCCGCAGCGGTTCATTGACGGCGGATTTCTGCCAGCCGATTTTGTGGCAAGACTGACTGACAGTACAGTCAAGCCAGGGCAGAAG
>JBEIEK010000614.1:0-1758 GCA_040382995.1 Planctomycetaceae bacterium | reverse complement strand
GAGCCGCCCCGCAAAACACGGGAAGACCCAGAGGTCGGACCTCGAGGGTCCCTGAGCGGCGACGATGCGTAGTACTCTCTGTCGTACCAGTCCCCACACAATTCCCAAACATTGCCGTGCATATCGTACAAACCAAACGGGTTCGGCTTCTTCTGACCCACGCGGTGCGCGTAGTCTTCACCGATCGAGTCTGCATTCCCATCAAACCACGCATACTCCCCCAACCGACTCTCGTCATCCCCAAAATGAAAACGCGTCGTCGTACCGGCTCGGCACGCGTATTCCCATTCCGCCTCCGTCGGCAGCCGATACGTCTTGCCCTCCCGCTGACTCAACCGACGACAAAACTCCGTTGCGTCATCCCAGCTGATGTAACTCGCGGCATTTTGTTCGCCTTCCTGCACCCTGCTCTCGCCCTTCCACGGTTCCGTTCCCATCACCCCCCGCCACTGCCCCTGCGTCACCTCCGTGCGGCCCATGTAGAACGCTTTTGTAATTTCCACACGGTGCTGCGGGCCTTCGTCGTTGTCACGGCCCGACTCACCTTGCGGTGACCCCATCTGAAAATTGCCGGCCGGGATCAGCAGCAGTTTCATCCCGATCCTATTGACCACCTCTTTTGGCTGGCCCTCAGTTACCGCTGCCGGAGTCTGTTCTTTGGCAGGCGCAAGAGGCTGCGTTTCATCCTGCCGCGTCACAACAGTGCCGCCACAACCAACCGTCAGAGCAACAGACAGCAGCAGCGAGAAGATCCGCATCATCAGCTTTCCGATTCAAGCAGCACTGTGCAAAACGCAAACGACCACGTCGCTCGGCAAGTATCGCCCATTCGCCGATTGTCGGTCAATCGAACTGGCCTGCTCGGCCCTTTTGAATCCTGTTTCACCACTCTCACACCACCATCACCCCGCAGTCGGATCTCGTTTTTGCTGAAACTGCTTAGAGGTCCGGACGGATGATAACCCCGGGGCGAGGCGATTGCTCAGGTGCTTGCGGACATGGAAGCCAGGCAAACCAGCAGAACGACCGGACGCCCGGCGTGCTCAGTCGAAAACAATCGTCCGTTTACCTGACTGGTGGTCGTCCTGACCGAAAATACTGGAAATTCGATCAGCTTCGTGCTAGATTTCATCATCGGAATCTGTGGGGGGATTGTAATGGACATTGCTGTTGAAAAGATGACAATCGCAGAGAAGCTCCTGGTGATGGAACGTCTTTGGAATTCACTGCAGGCGGAAGAAACCTTTACGCCTCCGGACTGGCACGAACAAGTGCTCGGCGAACGCCTGCAGGCGTTGCGTGACGGACAAGTTCAATTTTCACCGCTTGAGGAAGTGGCCGAGCGCCTTCGCGGTGTTCGCAAATGAAGGTTCTGATCTCGGTGGCAGCCGAGCAGGATTTGGCAGCGGGGAAAGATTTCTATTCTCGCCAATGATTGCTTCAGCGTGCCGGACGAATTGGCGGAATTGAGGGACCTGAGACACTTGAATTTCGGATCCACCCAGATTGGAACGATACCGGACGCGGTGCTGGAATTGCCACGACTAAAGTCGTTACTCCTCACTGGCACCAATTTCACGGCGGAACGGGCGCGACACGTCAAGCTACGGTTTCCCAAAGCAGTCGTTCGACCCGCGATTGCTGTCCGCCTGCCCACTGTGGCTCCGAACGACCTTCACGATGCCAATACTCCCGAATAAAACGCTGAACACCAGAAGTGGTCGGCGGGTGTACTGGTCAGACGGGACTCAGAGTTTG
>JBEIEK010000613.1:0-1780 GCA_040382995.1 Planctomycetaceae bacterium | reverse complement strand
GATATTGGTGACATCTTCAGTGCATTTGGCGATTTGTTCGAGGGTTTCGGATTTCAGTCCGCGGGGCGAGGCGGCAAGTCAAGGAGCCACGGCAATGACATCCACATGAAACTGGTGCTGGATCTGCCGGAAGCGTTTAATGGCTGCAATAAGGATGTGCGTGTGGCTCGGCTGGAGCCCTGCGACCGCTGCCAGGGTTCCGGCTGTCGTGCGGGCACGTCCCCCGTTCGATGCTCCACCTGCAAGGGGCATGGTCAGGTGGTGCAGCAGCAGGGCTTTTTTCGGATGCAGACGGCCTGTCCGACCTGTCGGGGTCGGGGGACGATTGTGCGCGATGCCTGCGAGGAGTGCAGTGGTCAGGGGCGGCGACGGAAGGAAGTGGTGCTGAAGGTGCAGGTGCCGGCCGGGGTGGACAACGAAATGCAGATGCCTCGCCGCGGTGAAGGCGACGCGGGTCCTAACGGAGGGGCACGCGGAGATCTGTATCTGCACATCGAAGTGCGACCGCACTCGCTGTTCGACCGCGATGGTCAGGACCTGCTCTTTACTCTTCCCATTACCTTTGCCCAGGCGGCTTTGGGATCGGAAATTGAAATCCCCACACTGCGGGGCCGTGAGACATTGAAGATCCGCCCGGGGACTCAGTCCGGCGAATCCGCGCGGCTGCGGGGGTTTGGGATGCCGGACCCCAGCGGCCGGTCAACTCGTGTGGGGGATCTGGTGGTGCGTATTCAGGTTGAAGTCCCGCGTAAGCTCACGAGCGAACAGGAAGATCTCCTGCGAAAGCTTGCAGAGCTCGACCACAAGCACGTGATGCCGCAGAGAAAATCGTTCTTCGATCAGGTGAAGGCATTTTTCTCGGGTGATAGTGAAACAGAAGCATAACAAGGGGTGGAAAAATGACGTCGGCAAATCAGCAGAATGCGAGCCAGGCCGAAGAGTCTGATGGTGTGGCCGCCGCGGCGGCAGCGGCCGCTCAGGCGGCGGAGCACGATCCGGCGGCAGCGGCAGCGGCCAGTCAGACGGCCGAAAATGCCGTGCTGCAGGCAAAACTTGACGACCTCCAGTCGCGGCTTGTACGGACCCTGGCAGACATGGAAAACTACCGCCGCAGGGCTCAGCGGGAGTTGGAGGAATCGCGGCGATTTGAGTCTTTGCGGCTGGTCCGGGACCTGCTGCCGGCTCTGGACGGGCTGAACCGTGCGATCTCCAGTGGGGAGCAGACAGGGGACCCGCAGACACTGCTGAGCGGCATCCGCATGGTCGCTCAGCAATTCCGCGACGTTCTGCGGGGGCACGCCGCCGAACCGATTGAGGCGCTTGGGCAGCCATTCAATCCCAATCTTCACGAAGCGCTCACGCAGATGCCGTCTGCCGAACATCCGCCGATGACGGTGGTACAGGTTGTCGAAATGGGTTATCGGATGCACGACAGGGTCGTGCGACCGGCGCGAGTGATCGTTTCGTCCGGCCCTCCGGCGGGCTGACCGGTCTGCATCAGCAACGTTCAGAAATACCAGACAGTCTTTTTGAGCAAACGGTGTCTACATGCCAACATACGAATATCGCTGCAACGCCTGTGGTCATAAGTGGGACGAGTTCCAGTCCATCAAGGCGAATCCTTCGCGCAAATGTCCCTCCTGCAAAAAGCTCAAGGCCGAGCGCGTCATCAGTGCCGGTGGGGGAATAATTTTTCGAGGTTCCGGCTTCTACCAGACGGACTACCGCAGTGAGTCCTGGAAGAAGGGCGAAGAGGCGGCCAAAAAGGCGTCTGATTCCG
>JBEIEK010000612.1:0-1783 GCA_040382995.1 Planctomycetaceae bacterium | reverse complement strand
GGTGATGTGCTGGGGCTGCGGGGACCATTTGGTTCCAGCTGGCCGCTGGAACGCGCGGCTGGCCACGACGTGGTGCTCGTGGCTGGCGGTATTGGGCTGGCACCGCTGCGCCCCGCGATTTATCAGCTGCTGGGGAATCGTGCGGAGTTTGGTGAATTGACGCTGATTGTGGGGGCTCGCGAACCGCAGTTGCTGCTGTATCCCGGCGAATATGATGCGTGGCGTGCTGCCGGAATGAATGTGCTGACGACCGTGGATCGTCCAGACAGCAGTTGGCGTGGCAGTGTTGGCGTGGTCACGTCGATTCTGGATCGGCTCTGGATGCGCGATTCCGCGAAAACTATGGTGCTCACCTGCGGTCCCGAAGTGATGATGTGGTACGTGATGCGGACAGCCGTGACCCGCGGGGTCCCTGCTGAGCAGCTGTATCTTTCACTGGAACGCAATATGAACTGTGCGGTGGCCCTCTGCGGACACTGTCAGTTCGGCCCGTATTTTCTGTGCCGGGAAGGGCCTGTTCTCAGCTTTGAACGCGTGCAGCGCTTGCTGCGGATTGAGAATCTCTGACGCTGCCGGAAGGACGACTGCCCCGATGACAACAACGCTTGAGACGGTGGAAGCCAGGCAGTTGCGGCCACGACTGGCCGTCTTCAAATTTGCTTCCTGCGACGGCTGCCAGCTCTCCCTGCTCGACTGCGAAGACCAGTTGCTGCAGGTGGCCGAGATGGTACAAATTGCGATGTTTCCAGAGGCTTCCAGTCGGATGGAGCCTGGTCCCTGGGATGTGACTCTGGTGGAAGGTTCCATCACCACGCCGCATGATGTGCAGCGAATTCAGGAAGTGCGACAGCAGTCGCGGGTGCTGGTGACAATAGGAGCCTGTGCCACGGCAGGAGGCATTCAGTCACTGCGGAACTGGGCCAGCCATACGGATTACCTGCAGGCTGTCTACGCGCGGCCCGAGTACATCGCGTCGCTGGCAACTTCAACGGCGATTGCGGCACACGTGAAGGTGGATTACGAATTGCGTGGCTGCCCGATCGATCGTGGGCAGCTGCTTGAGCTGCTGACAGCGCTGGTGGCTGGTCGTCGTCCGCGGATTCCGATGCACAGCGTATGCCTTGAATGCAAACGCAAAGGCAACGTGTGCATCGAAGTGGCGCAGGGCGTGCCGTGTCTGGGTCCGATTACTCAAACCGGGTGCGGAGCGATCTGCCCGTCCTTTAACCGGGGCTGCTATGGCTGCTTCGGGCCAGCTGACCAGGCCAACTTCAGCAGCCTCACGGACAGTCTGCTGGCTTCCGGACAGGCTCCGCAGACGCTGTTACCACTTTTGCGAGGCATCAACGCGGCGGCAGAGGGCTTTCGGGAACAGGGAGAGCGACTGGCGAAGGAGGCTGAGAAGGACCTTCAGGCCACGAGGGAACACTCGGCAGCCAGCTATGGTCGCTGATTGGATCGGCGGCAGGCTCGGCGGAGTTGTGAGACGGTTTGCAGAGTCTCCGGTCGGCCAGCTTCGGTCAGAAAACGCCGCCGGAAGTTCTTGACAAGGTCCAGCCAGGTTTCGGGGCTGCAGTCGAGCCGTGTGAGGATGGGTTCAAGGTGTGGTGGGATCTGGCCGGGTTTGTCCAGCCGCAGCTGACGGCCGGTCCAGTCGACCAGTTGCAGGTATTGATCCAGCGTCAGGAACAGACAGCCGCGGTTGGAAAGTCGGCGGGTGGTGTGGCGATCGCGGGAATGGCTGCGGGGAGGTTCCAGAGCGATGGGGGCCAGCCAGCCGGCG
>JBEIEK010000611.1:0-1835 GCA_040382995.1 Planctomycetaceae bacterium | reverse complement strand
GATTCGGACACAATTACCTGGAGATTGGCGCCGGCATCGAGGCTCCCCTGACGGTTACCGGCGGAAGTGGTTATGACTACCTCAACCAGAACGGCAGCGGAGTTGTCTACTTTGCAGGTAATCAGGGACCGACCTATGTCCGTATCAGCGATTCTGTCCGTTCGGACGTAGAAATCCATGGCGGAACCGAACAGGACGACATTGTGATCGAGGGGACGCATTTGGCACCAGTGAAGATCTTCGCTGGCGCGGGCAATGACGTCGTGAAGTACAACGGCAGTGCGGCGGCCGTGATTGATGGCGGTTCCGGCGATGACACTCTGCAGGGTGGTTCCGGAGCCAACGTCTTCCAGTTTCAGGATGACTTCGGCTATGACACTGTCACAAAGCTGGGCGGCACCGCGGAACTGGATTTCTCGCGCGTCAACGAACCCATCGACGCCCGCGTGACCACGCTCAACGCCAGCATCACCGGCATTCGCGACTTCCAGAGAGCACTCGCACTGGGCTCCATCAACGGAGTCCCCGTCAAGCTGCTGCCACGCGGCATCAACGAGATCACCGTACTGTTCCCCGGCCACAACTTCAAAGCCGGCGACACCGTTGATATCCATGCTCCGGAAACCCCGGAATTCAACCGCGCATTCCAGATTCATACCGTCTCTGAAAATACCTTCTCGATTGTGCCCACACGTACCCTGTATATGGGCCAGGAGGTAGTCTTGAACGCCGCCGCCGGCTTCGGCGATCGCGGCGTATTCTTCATTCACGATGGCCTTGAGACCGCCTACTTCCATGGGGATACTTCGACTCTGAACCCCGGCACCTGGAGCTTCACCAGCAGCAACCGCGGCTACAACGGCACCTTCGATGTCCAGCGCGTCGACGCAGACTGGTTCTCCATCTCCATTCCCTGGGCCGCCGTTCGACCCGAAGTCACTGCGGATTTCCTGCCCGAACTGTTCCGCTCCGGGAAAGGCAACGACCTGATCACCTTCGCCGCCGATATCCCCGCACTGCCGCTGTTCGATGCCGGTGGCTTCGATCGGCTCACCGTCGTCGGATTGCTCGGTTCCTTAGCCCGTGTCACCACCGGCTCTCTGGAAACTGCCGGACAAACGCTGCTGTACACCGGCATCGAATTTGTTGTGCTGCGTGACCCCACCGCAAACATCACCGTGACCGGGGCCACGGAAACCGCAGCCATCGAGCTGCC
The DNA here is from genome assembly GCA_040382995.1 of Planctomycetaceae bacterium. GTDB lineage: Bacteria > Planctomycetota > Planctomycetia > Planctomycetales > Planctomycetaceae > SXXK01. The sequence continues at coordinate 619 of JBEIEK010000611.1, read as the reverse complement.
CGGGATGAACCTGGGTGTGGTCGCCGCCAGCTTCGATCTGCCCGTCGACATCTCCGCCGACGGACTGGATATTGTCGTTCGTGACTCACTGACGCTCGCCCACGCACTGCAGCTGAATACGCTGGATGCTCGCGTCGTCGGTGATGATGCAGAATTGACAATTACCCGGCCGCTGGTCTTTGGCCAGGCAGCTCAGCTGTCAGTGCCGGACGGCATCGTCAATCTGCCCGGCGGCACCACCGCCACCGGTGGCCGCTTCGCCGTCCGCGCTCGTGGCCTGAACACCACCGGCGGGACCATGACGGTCTCCCTCGACGCATTGACACTCATCACCGATGGCAATGCCGAAACCGCATTCCCTATCGTCAACGATCGTGACCTGCTGCTCACCCGCTGGATCACTCCCGGACGCCTGCAGCTGATGGATTCGCTGATCGCTGATGTCTTCGAAAACATCACCTGGATCGCGGATGTCGCCTCCGACTGGGCCAATCAGATGTTCGACGGCGCCCTCAATCCCGTCGCTGTGGCCGCCAAAGGGCCCGTCTCCGTCACGCTGCCAGTCTTTTCCAACAACGATGAAGATGGCCTGATCGTCGACGGACGCCTGAAATCCTAT
>JBEIEK010000610.1:0-1841 GCA_040382995.1 Planctomycetaceae bacterium | reverse complement strand
TGAAAATTACAACCTGCATCGCCACGATGTGGAACATGAAATTGATGGCGTAGTAATCAAGGTAGATCAGATTTCTGAGCAGAAGAAGTTAGGTTTTACATCCCGCGCACCTAAATGGGCGATTGCCTATAAATATCCTTGCGACTGAGCCATTCACAGAAGGCTTTGGCGTCGTTCCAGGTCACCAGCACCACCGGGTGGTCGTCGGTCTGCGGGTAGCCGGGATTCCGCCAGTTGTATTCTGGATCCGCCTCAAACTTTCCCGTGGCTGTATTGAACCCATAATTACTGCCACCGCCTTTTTCCGCTTCGGTCTGATAGCCGGTCTCGCGTACAAAGGCCGCGAACTGGCCACGTGTCACTTCATGAACAGCCATGCGGAAATCACGGCTGATGCGAACGGTGTGCTGCGGCCCTTCGTCGCTGAAGCGGCCTGCTTCATCATCCGGCGAGCCCATCCGGAACGTCCCGGCGGGGATCGTGACGAACCGCATTTTCAGCGATTCAGAGAACAACCGGAATGTCCTGGGCTTCAGCTGCAAATCGACGATGCCATTCGTGATGGGGTTGACTTTCTGAGTGGCTTTGGGGTCTTTGCCTTGCACCAGCGTGTTCACTCGGCGAAACAGGGGCCCGGTCATTGTGGAAACGAGCGTGTCGCCGTCGGCGGGCAGGGCGTCATAGTAATCCAGAAAGGCTTTTGTCAGCGCTCCATGGCCCCATTCGGCATGTTCAAAGGCGCGTTCGCCTTTGGAACACGAAAACAGCGCGGCCGTGCCTTCCTTCAAATCCGCGGTCCGCACTCGGGAACCGAACGCCCGGTGCCCCAACAGCGCCGAGCGGGCCGAGGAGGGATCTTCGCGGCAGCAGTCGGCGAAGATCACCCGGTTGTCCGCGCCACAGGCGTTGAGCGCATCCAGCAGTTGCTTCATGGAGATCAGCGACACCGGATCCGGTTCCAGCATCTCCTCACCGTTTTTGTCCCTGAGGATATTGTTATTGCTGTCCCGGACCTTTCTGATTGTGGTGTCCCACGGACAGAACCAGGCGTCTTCGTTGTACTGCACACCGTGCCCGAACAGGCCGATCAGCACGACGCCGCCTGCGGCGCCCTGTTTTTCCAAATCCTGCAGGGCGGTGTCGATCGCCGTTTTGGTGGCCTGCTGCCCCAGCAGCGTGACCACCGTATAGCCACTGGCTTCCAGGACCTTGCCCACAGCCACCGCATCGGCTTCGGGATAGTCGATTTTGGCTTCGTTCATCTGCGATTTCTGGTACTTTGTGACGCCGATCAGCAATGCGTATTTATCTGCAGCCGCGCACGGACGAAGCAGCAGACCGACGAACAGAAGCAGCAGCAGCAGTGGCAGGCGTTGCATTGGGGGAGTCCTTTGCGGCTGAGGGTGGAAAACGGCCAATCGCAGAGTGGGAATTCTCTGGCTGGCGAATGCGGTTGGCAAGTGAGAATGGGCCGCCTCTGAAACAACAACGGGCAGGGTGGAAAAAAGGCCCGGAAATTTTGCGGAAATTGTGGGGGTGTGGGGTGTGAGGGCGATGTTTGTGTGATTTTCCTGTTCGCTGCAGCGAGGGCAGGTGCGGCGAGGGCAGCGAGGGCACATGCCGTGCCATCAATGGGCTGACGGCCAATGGCAGTCACTTTCGCCATCCGGGGGCTGCGATAGTCGTCTTTCGCTCCGCGAAAGAACGGCAGTGAATGTCCTTTCGCAGAGCGAAAGGCGACAAAGTGACTGCCATTGGGCTGACGGCCATGGCGTTGACTTGCTTGCGGAAACCGCATCTGGCTCCCCTCTCCCCGGACCGGGGAGAGGGGTAGGGGGTGA
>JBEIEK010000609.1:0-1896 GCA_040382995.1 Planctomycetaceae bacterium | reverse complement strand
TGCGGCCATTGCCTCAGAACGCGAACGTCAGACACTGCCGCTGCTGCTGATTTCCCGCATCTCTGCGTCCCGATTGATTCTGGAAAAGTTTCTTTCAAGTCTGATCCCGGTGCTCACGCTGATGGCCATCAGCCTGCCATCACTGACACTGGCGTACTCGCTGGGGGGACTGTCGCCGCAACAATTAGCCGGCAGCGCTGCTGCCATGCTGCTGGCTGCCGTGCAGGTCACCACCGCCGCCATTTTCTGGTCGGCCGCCTTCCGCACCTCACAGCAGGCCTTCTGGGCTACGCTGTTCACGCTGCTGGTCTATCTGCTGGGCCCAGGGATGCTGGGATTGATTCTGGGTGACCGTCTGCAGGGCCGCATTTTCGGATTGTCCGTCGATATTTCGTCATTGTTCATCGGTTTCTGGAAACTGCCCCGGCAGCTCCCGCTCGAGATTCCAGTCCAACTTTGCCTGCCGCCCCTGATCGCCGGTTCCGTCCTGCTGGTCGGGGCTGCGGCCGTGCTCAGAAAATATCGCTGTGATCCGCCACTGTCGCGGCTGCCACAGCCACTTTGGATTCTGCGCGGCCTGTTTACCTGGCTGCGGAAAAGGCCGGCTGCGATCGGTTCCGCCGGTCAGCCTCAGGGCGTGTCAGAACCGATTCCGCCGATGCGAGTCCCTGCCGAACGCCCGCTCGCCTGGCGCGAATGCAGCACCTCGGCAGCCTACGGTCCCCGATTGTTTATCCTGCTGATCCTGTTTGTCCCCTCGGCACTCTGGATGCTCACGCAATCCAACCTGAACTTTCATCCGGAAGTGGCCTGCATCGTGCTGACGTTCATTCTGATGATTACAGGAGTGCTCGTCGTTCTCAGCGTCGGCGCTCGCTCCTTCGGACTCGAACGCGACAGGCAAACTCTGGCCGTGCTGCTGACCACCCCGCAGTCCACTCACGAGATCCTGATGCAGAAGCTGACTGCAGCCAGTCGAGCACGATTGCTGTTCATGACCGGCTTTCTCGTACTGGCCGTGATTCGCATCAGCGATCCATTCCTCAGCAATCTGAACCGAGACAATCGAATGCCACGAGCCTTCTTTGAACCGCTCGGCCTGATACTGATCTGGGAACATCTGACGCTGGTAATCTGGGTTTCCGCTGCATGGTCCATGTTCTCCCGCACAACACTGCGAGCGGCGGTGGGGACCCTGGCCACACTGTTCGGTTACTGCCTGCTGCACCTTCTTTTCATAATTTTCATCGAATTCCGCAACATGTTGTCCCTGAGCATCCTGCTTACGGGCCTGCCACTGACCGCCTGGATGTCGATCGTTTTCAACGATTTGCCCCCATGGGCCTCCGATGAAATGCTCGGCACATCCCTGATCGCTCTGACTACCATGATTTTTGGTGCACTCCTGATCCTCCTGAGGAAGTTTGTTCAGCGGATGGCCCCCAAATGGCTTCAGAGAGAATAGTTCAAAGGACAGGAAGTTCGCGGAAAGCAAACGATGATCAGTACAGCTTCAACCTGGTTCGACCTGCCACTGCTGCGTCGCGAGCTTCTGGAAACCACTCGACGACGGTGGCTCTGGATCATCCGCGGAGTGATCGCGTTTCTGCAAATGGGGTTTGTGGTCGGCAACTACGACGATCTCACCCAGGCTGAAGACGGATTCGGGGCATTCGGTGGCGGGCAGGAGATCGCTGATGTGCTCAACATCTGCAATCTGATTGCCGTCTACCTGCTGCTGCCGCTCACCGCCTGTGCGGCCATTGCCTCAGAACGCGAACGTCAGACACTGCCGCTGCTGCTGATTTCCCGCATCTCTGCGTCCCGATTGATTCTGGAAAAGTTTCTTTCAAGTCTGATCCCGGTGCTCACGCTGATGGCCATCAGCCTGCCATC
>JBEIEK010000608.1:0-1919 GCA_040382995.1 Planctomycetaceae bacterium | reverse complement strand
TGATGACTGGCTTCCGCCTCTCCGCCGGCGGCGCCCAACAACTCTTCGGTATTCGCCCCGACATGACCACACTCGGCAAGATTCTCGGTGCCGGTCTCCCGGTGGGCGCCTATGGTGGCCGCGCCGACATCATGCAGCACGTTTCACCCGTAGGCCGGGTCTATCAGGCCGGTACACTCAGCGGCAACCCCATGGCCATGGCTGCGGGCATCGCCATGCTGGATCTCATTCGCCGCTACGATCCCTATCCCCGCCTCGAACAGCTGGGAGCCATGCTCGAAGACGGTTTCCGCAGCGCTGCAGCCACCGCAAAACAGCCCATCTGGATCAACCGCGTCGGCAGCATGCTCACCGTGTTCCTCACCGGACAGCCCGTGCACGATCTTGCCACCGCGTCCGCTTCCGATACCGGCAAATTCTCCCGCTGGTTCCACGGACTGCTCAACCGCGGTGTCTACCTGCCCTGCAGCCAGTTTGAAGCGATGTTCATCTCTGCCGTCCACAGCGACGCAGACATCGCCGCCACGCTGGCCGCCGCAGAACTGGCATTCAGGGATCTCAGTCACTAAGCCGACCTGCTTCGCCACACCGCGCAAACAGCCCAACCGAGCCGCGACCGTCAGGGAGTGAGAAAACCACCCAATTCTCATCCTGGCAACTCAATCGAAAGCGTTCAAAGGTGCATGGCATCTTAAAGCTGAAAGTGTTTTGCTGATTGGCTTTGCAAAAATCGGCTGCGTCCGCCTCCCTCACGGTCGGGGCTCGATTTCCAATTGCACGAGCCTCGCGCAGCGGTAGTAAACCGCGCTCAGACGCCTCTGATCTGCGGTGTCCGGCACGTACTCACCGGCCGATTGACAGCAGCCCCGCGAATTGCCCTCAGTCGGTTGCCTTTTCCTTCACGATTTACTGAACTATCCGACCGACCGATCGAGTGACCGACCACCAGCGCCCACGCTTCTCAGAGGGTTTCGCCATGCGACAGCTCCATGCCTTCGGCAGCCGCCTTGTTGCCTGTCTGGTGATTATCACCAGTCTCGCTGCAGTCCGCATTCCCGCCCACGCCCAGGACACCACCACACCCCCCGCGCGAACCTACGAAAACCGGCTGCAGCGGATCACCAATCCCAAACCCCTGCTCGCGGATTTCCCCGAATTCTTCCAGCCAATCATCGAACAGGCACACTTCGAAGCGCCAGCCGTCGTGGCCGACCAAGGTGCAGACCTGCACGTCCGCTCATGGCGGTTCTCCTATAACGCCCGTGGCATCATCGAAATGCCCAATCATCTGCTGGCTCGCGATACCGCCATCATCATGGTGCATCCCTGGGCCATCGATGACAGCTGGGGCTGGAAGTCGCCACAGCCCGCCGGCGTTGCCGACTTCTGCACTCCCGAAAAAAATGCGCTCGCCGCCCGGCACACCAAACAGGTCATCGACCCCTTCCTGAAACGGTTGCGGGATCAGGTTGCATTTGTCATGTACAGCCTTCCCGGAAGTGCTGACCCCATCCGCACGCAGGTCTATCGGTCCTTCAAAAAAACGCCCACCGCGGAAGAACGTGCGACCGGCGAAAAGCAACTCCGAAAGGTGCTTGCCGAGTTCAATTACGCTGGCCAGCCCCTGCCCGCAGAGCTCACCCTGAACACGCGGCTGCCCGTGGCTGACTACTTCCGCCAGTTCCCGGGACTCGACGCCGGGGCCCGATTCAACGGCGAAGGATTCTGGAAGTTGCCGATTCCCGTCAGCGATTCTGTCTCCGTTCAGCCAAACGATGTGGTGATCTTCGACGATGAAGGCTATCCGCCACTGCGTGACTTCCTGCGACAGCACGGTGTTCGACATGTGCTCCTGACCGGCTACGCCACCGATATGTGTTACTGCCGCACCACTGCGGGCTACGAAAATCTCTCGAAGG
>JBEIEK010000607.1:0-1924 GCA_040382995.1 Planctomycetaceae bacterium | reverse complement strand
TACAGCGGCACGCCGTCAGGTGCTCTTTCGCAGTGGCGATTCCATTGAACGTCTCGCGGCAGTGACGACGGTCTGTTTTGACAAGACGGGAACGCTGACGACCGGTCATCCGGACATTCAGGAAGTGACCCCGCTTGTGGAAGAGGGATGTTCGCGGTATCTGCCTCAAATCACACAGCTGGCATCGCACTCTACACATCCCTGTTCGGTGGCGATCGCTGGGTTCTTCGAGAAAAACCCAACGTCCTGGCGGGAGGGCGAAGCTCCAGCTGAGCCGCACGTACCTCGGGAGCAACTGACAGCAATCCGAGCGGTACCGGGAGGCGGCATCGAGGCATTGAATTCCACAGGCCAACTGCTGCGGCTGGGGAGCCCCGCCTTTGCTGGTCCGGACGCTGCCGCAGGGCTCGGGCGGGTGGGCGAGGAGACGGCCGGGTTGCTGACAGTGGCATCGGCAGACGGCCAGCCGGTGCTGTTATTTCAGTTCCGTGAATCGCTTCGAGCGGAATCCTCTTCGGCTGTGGCTGGCTGCCTGCATGCCGGTCTGAGGGTCTGCGTGCTGACGGGTGATCGTGCCGCTCGGGGCAGGCACGTGGCGCAGCAGTTGGCGGCAGACGGCAGTGAACATCTGACGGTCCTCTGCGACCTGCGGCCTGAGGACAAGGTGCGGGAGCTGCGGCGTCTGCAGTCTGCTGGCGAAAAAACCGCGATGGTTGGGGACGGCATCAACGACGCCCCGGCTCTGGCCGCCTGCGATGTTGGAATCGCGCTCGGCTGTGGTGCAGACATCTCACGCAATACCGCGGATGTATGTCTGTTGTCGAACGATCCGAACTGTGTGCCGTGGGCCGTCAGGCATGCTCGGAGGACGACGCGTGTGATTCGCAGAAATCTGTTCTGGGCCTTCGGTTACAACACGCTGGGTGTGGCAGTCGCCGCGTGCGGCTGGCTGAACCCCGCGGTTGCTGCGGCCTTAATGATTGTGAGCAGCCTCGTGGTGATTTCGAATTCCCTGACGTTGCTGAGGGATGCAGCATGACGCCGAGTCTCTGGCAGCTGGTGCTGATTACAGGCAGCGGTCTGCTGGGCTCGGCGCACTGCATTGGCATGTGTGGAGCCATTGCAGCTGCGATGAGTCTGGGGACCAATGGCGTTCGCGGAGCGATCCTGCGGCAGCTGGCATGGAGCGGCGGGCGGATTGCGACCTACAGTTTTCTGGGCGTCACTGCCGGGGCGGTGGGTGCGAAAGTGCTGGGAGTCGGGAGCCATGCGGTCTGGCTGCAGTCGCTGTTTGCGATTGTTTCCGGGCTGCTGCTGTGCATTCAGGGGTTGACGGCTGCTGGCTGGATGACACGGCGTGTTCGGCGAATCGGAACTGGCGGTTGTTCGGCGGGATTCCTGTTTCGGCAGTTCTTCAGCGGTGGATCGCTGAGTGGTGCCTTCGCGGCGGGGCTGTTCACCGGTTTTCTGCCCTGTGGACTGGTCTACGGTTGCCTGCTGCTGGCGGCCGGTACGGGGCATCCGGGTTACGGGCTGCTGCTGATGTTTTGTTTCGGGCTGGGTACCATTCCGGTGATGGTGCTCACTGGAGCCGGATTATCGTATGCCACGCTGGGACTGAGGCAACGACTGTTGAAGCTGGCTGCGATCAGCGTACTGCTCACGGGCTGCCTGACGACGGTGCGGGGAGTCACTTTTGCGGTTCAGAACGGCAGTGTGGCTGCAGCGGAGTCGTGTCCGTTGTGTGTGGACTGAGCAGCCCTCGGCATGAAACAGGGCGGAAGGTTCACATTTTCAACCGTTCATCCTGAAAAACGGATACAGATTTTCGGGAGATCTTTGGAGGGATGCTGGGGGCCAGCCCCCAAGCCCCCGGGATTTATCGCTTTGGGCCATCAACAGGCTTTGCCGAATGTGTTGGCTG
>JBEIEK010000606.1:0-1932 GCA_040382995.1 Planctomycetaceae bacterium | reverse complement strand
CGGGGGCTGCTGTGGATTCTGGACGGTCTGGATGAAGTTGTGGAGCTGTCGCTGCGGGAGACCGTTGCCGGCTGGATTCGGGCGGCTGTGCCAGCACGGCCGAGTGACTGGTTTGTGGTGACCAGTCGATTTCAGGGTTACAAGTCAGACAAGGTGCTGCTGGGGGCGAACTTTCTGGAATTTCACGTTCATGGATTATCGAATCCGCAGGTGCGGATGTTTATTGAACGCTGGTTTGAGGCGGCGCATCGGCGTGTGGAAGGGCCAGGTCAGGCGGCTTTGCAGAAGGCCGCTGCGGACACGACACTGTTGTCGAAGGTTTTGGAGACCGCACCGTACCAGGCACCCAGTATGCGTGAGCTGGTGACCAATCCGCTGCTGTTGACGATTCTGTGTGTGGTGTTTCACGAGGAGCACAATCTGCCGACGGGGCGGGCGGAGCTTTATGAACACTGTGTGCGGGTGCTGCTGGATTTCTGGCGGCGGTCGAAGTTCGAGCATTCTGCGGCGCCGCCGGTTCCGTTCAACAGCGATGCGGCTCAGGCGGTTCTGGCACGACTGGCGTGGTGGATGCATCAGGAGGACCAGCGGAGCACGGCGCCGCTGGAGGAGCTGGAGCAGGAGGCTGCTCGAGAGCTGAAGGAGCTGTCCGAGTCGGCGGGGCTGGGGCGGGATGGCAGGGCGTTTATTCTGAAGATGCGGGAGGATTCCGGGATTCTGGCGATGGGGGGTGATGGGAGTCGGACGTGTGGGTTTCTGCATTTGAGTTTTCAGGAATATCTGGCGGCGAGTTATGCGGTGCAGCAGGGCTTTGCTGCTCAGCTGGCGACGCGGATCGGCGAAAGCTGGTGGCAGGAAGCGGCGCTGTTATCACTGCGAAAATCCGTGCCGTTTTGTAAACAGTTCTTTCGGGAGCTGCTGGCGGCGGGACTGGCGGAAACGCGGGGAGAGCTGGTGCAGCGGTGTTTGCATGAATCCCTGTCGTTTCCCGGGCAGGTGTTTGTGGATGTGCTGAAGGATCCGGCGACACCGGCAGCGCGGCGGGCTGCGGTGCTGCGGCTGGTGGTGGACAAGCACCGGGAACTGCCGGAGCTGGAGGAGTTGTGTGACGGGATCCTTGCGGATGGTGGCACTGATCGGGCATTGCGGGAATCGGCGGGGGAGATTCTGGTGCGTTTCGGCCGGACGGCACAGTCGCTGCGTGGCGACGTCGGCGGAGAACGGCAGGCCGGGGACGTCCGTGTGGATGAGCGGACCGGGGTGGCGATGGTGTGGGTGCCGCCGGGCGAGTTTCGGATGGGATCGAATCGCGGATTTGACGACGAGCAGCCGGTGCATACGGTGGTGCTGACGCGGGGCTTCTGGATCGGACGGTATGTGGTGACGAACGAGGAATACGGAAGGTTTCTTGACGCTCAGCGTGGTGTTGTGAAGCCGCCCAGGTTTTGGGATGACCGCAGGTTCAATCAGCCGACGCAGCCGGTGGTTGGGGTGAGCTGGGACGATGCCATGGCCTACTGCAAGTGGGCGGGGGGACGGCTGCCCACCGAGGCCGAATGGGAATACGCCTGCCGCGCGGGGAGCGAGCAGGAGTATTGTTTTGGTGATGATGAAAGTCAGCTCGGAGAATACGCCTGGTACGCTGAGAACAGTGGTGGCGAACTGCATCCCGTCGGTGGCAAGCTGCCCAACGCGTGGGGGCTGTATGATGTGCACGGGAATGTCTGGGAATGGTGCGCAGATTCGATGCGGGTCTATGGGGAAGAATCGGTGGTCGATCCTGTTGGCGCGTCAATCGAGTCGCGGGCCATTCGTGGCGGGGGCTGGGGCAACTACGCCAGGTACGTGCGTTGCGCCTATCGCTACCTGTACTCGCCCCGGCGCAGCAACTACTACCTGGGCTTTCGTCTCGTCCGAGTTCAGGACCAGCCG
>JBEIEK010000605.1:0-1941 GCA_040382995.1 Planctomycetaceae bacterium | reverse complement strand
GAGTCGACGATCACCCTGAACTTTCTGCAGGAGCGTGTTGGACAGGGCTTTGAGATTCTGTGAGACGTCGGGGCGATTGTTGAGTGCTGTCAGGGCAGAGATGGCGGTGTCGTATTCAGCGAGATTGTCAGCGGGGAGTTGTTCGATTCTGGCGGACAGCCGCTGGAGTTCGGCGTTGAAGGCATCATCCACGGTGGTCTGGATGGTGACCCGACGGGCGCTGATGAGCCGCAGGAGGCGGGCGTGTTCGGCGCGTTCGGATTCGGAGCGCAGGAGGCTGCGAATTTCTGTGGCGGTAGTTTCGGCGGTGGCGAGCTGCTGCAGGTCGGGCTGGGCTTCAAGGATGTCGGTAATGGATTGACCAAGTTGCGCCAGCCGCTGCTGGCGGCCACGTTCGCTGGCCAGCAGCGATTCAAACTCGGAGATACGAGCACGCAGTTGGGGGGTTTGCAGCAGGTCAGGACTGCTGGTGCGGAGATCGGTGATGTAGGATTCCGTCGGGGCAAGTTCACCGGACGTGGAGGCTGCTGTGAGCAGGTGGCCGAGCTGTTCAGCGTGCCGGGCGACCGTGCGATTACGATTGGCAAGATGAATCATCCAGCCGATGCCGGCGGCCAGCAGCAGCAGTGCCAGGATGACTGCGGTGGCTGCCAGTGAACGCTTCCAGCGGAGGTCGCGAAGAAGCTGATCGCGGCGTTCGACGAGTCGAGCCTGCAGGGCGGGCGGAAGCAGATATCCGGAACGCGTCGCCTGGTGGTAGAGCCGTTCCAGGGTCTGCAGGGTGGTGCGACCGTCAAGCTGGGATTCGAGTTCGTGAACCGCCGAGTGATGCTCCTGTTCGGCCTGTTCCTTCCGACGTTCGTCAGCCAGCCAGTTGAGAGCGGGTGCGGCGATATCGAGAAGAGCGTTTCCGGGCGTGATGCCAAGAATGGCCTGCAGCACCAGCAGGCGTTTTTCAAGTCGCTCGGCCAGCGGACGATCGAAGGCGGAATAGGCGTCGGAGAGCTGATGGCTGATGGTTTTGAGCTCTTCGCGGGCGTGGCGGCGACGGATGCTGTCGTGGGTGGAGCTTGCATGTTCGCGGAGGGTCGCCGGGACTTCCGTGGACCAGTGGCCGCCGGTGACTTCGGCATCGAGTGCTGCGAGAGCCGGGAGGTCAGCAGCGGCCGCGGCTTTGTCGATCTCCTGACGCAGTTCGCGGAGTCGGTGCTGTTCGAAGAGCTTCAAATCGGCCTGCCAGATTGGATTGGCGGCGTCTTTGGCAGCGAGTTGTCTGAGCACGGCAATGCGGCGGTCGAGGGGAGCGCGAAGCAGCGAGACGGTGCGGTAATGCTGGAGCAGACGTTCGATGGAACCGGCAGCGTGGTAGGCATCGTTGAGCTCTGCGGCGGCTTCCACAGGGATGCCCTGCACAGGCTGAATGCCTTTCTGCTGCAGCAGTTCGTTCCATGCGATGAGCTCCGGGAAGTCGAGCAGAGTGAGCAGATCGTTGAGGTTGGGTTCGCGTTCGGCCAGTTCAATGGCTTCGGTACGAAGTCCCTTCTGGAGCAGCTGGTCGACCTGTTCGAGCCGTGTGGAGACCTGGCTGATGACTGCTTCGTGCTGTTCAGCGAGACCCATGAGTTCGGCTTCGGAAGCGGCCGCGGGACGCAGGAGCACCGATTCGATGGACCGCAGCAGATCGCGGATTTCATGCACGTTCACGGTGTGTCCTCCGCGCTTTCAGCGAGACGAACCTCCATCAGACGGACGCGTCCACGGCGACTTTCGGGCGGCGCTGCAGGGTCCGGAAAGTCGATAAAAAAGACCAGCCGCAGCGGCGTAGCCCGGAGAACGGTGAGTTGGCGCGTGAGCGCCTGCAGGTGGGGTTCGCGGTTGGTTTTGAACCAGGTTGCTGGGCGGAAACGGCGGTGAGAAGGACTTCTGTGGCGGCGAGGGCGG
>JBEIEK010000604.1:0-1953 GCA_040382995.1 Planctomycetaceae bacterium | reverse complement strand
GACACTCCAGACGGGGAACGTTGATCAACAGCTTTGTCGTCTGCAGCGCCAGCGGTGGAGCAACCACCTGCCGCTGTGACGCCCACGGCGAATCACATCCCGGCTACGACAACCAGAGCAGCGGTCCTTCTCGGGGGGACATGCCATTTCCAGGACAAAAACTCCATCCTCCTGGTGGCAGTCAACCGGTGAGTAGTGCGAACAGGCAAACGCGCGGTAGAATTCTTCCGAGGACATCCTGGCCCCCTGACGTTGTGTGTTCTGGTAACCACACCTCTATCGGACCGAGCTGACCACTGTCTGTAAACCCTCCAAGTCTCTTTTTCCCATCCCGTGCACCCTATTTGGCGTTGAACCGGAATGTGGTGAGGGAGCAGTCGTTTTCATTCGCACGGCGGGGTGGGAATTTGGCAAAGTACCAGCAAAGGAAAGAGGCCGTGTTTGCAGGACAGTTTCTGAGGGGCGAAAAGGCGATCGCCGTCCGGGAAGCCGATTCCTCGATCGACCGGTTCCATCAGCCTGATAACCTGATTGACGCAGAATTCCAGTGGGCCGACACCGATCTCGAGGAGCCTTCGCGGCTCCTGATCTCAATCGTCAACTCCTCCCGGTTCCATCCCAAAACCGCGTTTCTCAGCCATTCCTCATTCGCTATGCCCCATTCGCCATGAAACGAATCTTCATCAGCAGTGTGCAACAAGAGTTTGCGGCCGAACGGCTTGCCCTGCGTGAGTACCTTGCCGCCGATCCGCTGTTGAAACAATTCTTCGAGGTCTTTCTCTTCGAAGACCTGCCAGCCGCCGACCGTCGGGCCAAAGATGTGTACTTAAAGGAGGTTCAGGCCTGCGATGTCTATCTCGGCCTGTTCGGAAACGAGTACGGCTGGGAAGATTCCAGGGGCCGGTCGGCAACCGAGCGCGAATTTCAAGCGGCCACGGAAGCGGGAAGGACACGCTTGATTTATGTCAAAGGAGCCAACGACAGGAAAAAACATCCGAAGATGCGTGCGCTCATTGGCCGCGCCGGAAACGAGCTGATCCGCCGCCGCTTTGAAGATATCGCTGCACTAAGGACCGCTGTGTATGCCTCGCTGGTCGATTATCTGGTCGAACACCAACTGATCAGCAGCGGCCCGTGGGATGCTGCTCCCTGCCTGCCAGCGAAATTGACGGATCTGGACAGCGATGCCATGCAGGCCTTTATTCGTCAGGCCCGGTATGCTCGCAGTTTTCCATTGCCCGAATCCACTCCGCCAGCTGACCTGCTGTCGCATCTGGACCTGCTCGATGCAGGCCGTATCACCAATGCTGCCGTGTTGCTGTTCGGGAAGAAGCCGCAGAAGTTCTTTCCGACTTCGGAAATCAAGTGCGCTCATTTTCACGGGACCGAGGTTGCCAAGCCAATCCCGTCGTATCAGACCTACAAGGGGACCGTGTTCCAGCTGGTTGATCAGGCCATCAATTTCGTGATGTCGAAGATTGCTGCTCGGGTGGGAACACGTTCCGACAGCGCTCGGGCACCGGTGACCTATGAGATCCCACGGGATGTGATTGCTGAAGGGATCGTCAACGCGGTGGCACATCGCGACTATGCCAGCAACGCCAGCGTGCAGGTCATGCTGTTCATGGATCGGCTTGAGATCACCAATCCAGGTCGGCTTCCGGATAGTTTGACGTTCGAGTCTCTGCGACATTCGCACTCGTCTGTGCCTCGCAATCCTCTCATCGCTGAGCCGATGTATCTGACCCAGTATATCGAACGGATGGGGACCGGAACCGGCGATATGATCCGCCTGTGCCGGAAGGCCGGACTGCCGGAACCCACATTTTCCTACCGTGACGGGTTCGTGCTCAGCATTGCTCGCCCTGGCAGGGAAACGGCTGGGGATTCGCGCAAAAGTTCGGGAGAAAGTTCGGGAGAAAGTTCGGGAGAAAGTTCGGGAGAAAGTTCGGG
>JBEIEK010000603.1:0-1976 GCA_040382995.1 Planctomycetaceae bacterium | reverse complement strand
GTGAAGTGTGGCTGGCGGGGGGGGAGAGCGGATTGCGGAGTGCGTCCGCCTGCAGGGAATCGGTGGCTGAGGAGTTGTCTGCGAGCAGCGTGGGGAGGGCGAGCAGACCGATGCCGGTACCGGTGGATGCAAGCCAGTCGCGGCGGGAGAAAGGCGGGAGGGGCATGGAAAGCTCCGGAAGGTCTGTTCGATGAACCGATCGCAGCGTTTTGACGGCTGGGAGCAGGATTGTCAAGTTTTTTCGGGTTTCTGCGGACGTGATCCGAGAGGTATGATGGGCGAGCGCCGGGTGAGCGGATTGCGAGCTGAACTTTTTCCCAGGTATCGACGGCATGACGCAGATTTCTTCAGGTTACGACGTGGTGATCATTGGCAGCGGGCACAATGGTTTGACGGCCGCCTGCTGTCTGGCTGGTGCAGGCCAGCGGGTGCTGGTGCTGGAGCGGCAGACCGAATTCGGCGGCGCGACGACATCGCAGCGGGTCTTTCCGGATCACGATGCATGGCTCAGCCGCTATTCGTACCTCGTCTCCCTGTTCCCCGCTCAGCTGCTGGAACGGCTGCAGCTGAACCTGCGGACACTGCAGCGAAAAACAGCATCCTTCACACCCTGGACGGACAGCAGCGGTGGAGCACGGGGACTTGTGATTTCCAATGCGGACGCGGAGCGATCGCGAACGTCGCTGGAGGAGCTCGGAGGCACGGCCGCCGTGGACAGCTGGCAGAAGTTCGCGGAACTGCAGGCTGCGATTGCCCAATTTGTCTGGCCCACACTCACACAGCCACTGCGGCCCCGCCGCGAGTTTGAAAAGCAGCTGGCTACGGACCTGCAGCGAAGTGCGTGGAGGGCGTTTGTCGAACGGCCGCTGGGGGAGGTGATTGAGGACGTCTTTGCCAGCGATGCTCTGCGAGGGCTCGTGATGACTGATGGCAAGATTGGCGTCTTCACGGAGCCGCACGATGCCTCGCTGCTGCAGAACCGCTGTTTCCTGTACCATGTGATCGGTAACGGCAGTGGGGAATGGCGAGTCCCGGCAGGCGGCATGCGGTCGCTCGTCAACGCGCTGCTGAACCGCTGTGTGGAACTGGGAGTGACGCTCCTCGCAAACGCTCCGGCGCTGCACGTCGAACCGGGCCGCAACCTGCAGTCCGTGACGTTCTCTGATCCGCAGGACGGCCGCCAGCGACGAGTGCTTGCGCGGCACGTGCTGCTCAACGCCGGTCCGCGCACGCAGGCCCGACTGCTGGGCAAATCGTGGCTGCCACTGGCAGGCGATGAAGGGTCTGTTATCAAGATCAATCTGCTGCTGAAGCGGTTGCCGCAGGTGCGGGCGGCAGGCGTTTCAGCGGAAGAGGCGTTTGGTGGCACGTTTCACATCGACGAAGGGTATGCACAGATGCTGCAGTCCTGGCGCGAAGCGGCGGCTGGCAACGTGCCGGAAACTCCGCCGGGCGAAGTCTACTGCCATACGCTCACCGACCCCTCGATTCTCTCACCGGAACTGCAGTCAGCCGGCTGGCATACGCTCACACTGTTCGGCCTCGATATGCCCTGGCGGCTGTTTGCTGATCCGGAACTGCACGCAGCGCGGAAGCAGCAGGTGCTGGCGAAGTATCTGGCAGGGCTGAATCGTCTGTGTGCAGAGCCGATTGAGGAGTGTCTGGCGACAGCGGCCGATGGCAGCCCGTGCGTGGAGATTAAGTCGCCGGTCGATCTGGAGCGGGAGCTGGATCTGGATCAGGGAAATATTTTCCACAACCAGCTCTCATGGTTTTTCGGAAGTGATCCGGCTGACGCTGACTGTGCGGAGGGAACGGCCCCCGGGCAGTGGGGTGTGGAAACGGAATACGAGGGAATTCTGCGTTGTGGTTCATCGGCTCACCGCGGCGGTGCGGTGAGTGGGATTCCAGGTTACAACGCAGCCTGCTGCGTGCTGGGGCAGGGAGCGTTGTTCGAGCTTTAGGCGGGGCTTCGG
>JBEIEK010000602.1:0-1986 GCA_040382995.1 Planctomycetaceae bacterium | reverse complement strand
GTAATAGAAATCAAATCCCCGCTGAACCTCCTCATACCAGTCATCGCGCGGAAAACTGTCCGGCGATGGGACGGCATGGCAGGCGCCGCAGAAGGAGTTCACCGCAGCAGTGACGGCCTGATCATTCGCAACTGGGGCAGAACTGACGGGCGGCCGAGCCGAGGATGACCCGGCCGAATCGCAGCCGCCACCTGCCAGCACCAGGACCATCGCAAGTATACCCGCCAGGACCGGCAGTCCGGCACGAATCAGAGTCCTGCCTTGTTGATTCTGCAGCCTGTTGACCATGAGGCAGCGTCCCTGTTAGAGTGTAGAACCGGTCCCCGACACGTCGTCCGAATAACTCAGTGGCTGGGCCCGGGCAATCCGCATCCCGGAGGACGCAGCAGCAACACGCTGACGGACACAGTCTCACAAGCTGGGTTTCCTGCGGCGCCCACAGGCCGATCCCGGGCACAGCAGGTCACCCCGACACGCCCAGGACCGCAGCGGCAACCCGTGCAGATGTTTCAGCCGGGGCTGAGCGTACCAGAGACTTGCTGCACAGTCTTCAGATCATTCATCTCTGTTTTCCTGACAGGAATATAATACCGTGACAGAAGCAGAGAGAGAAACGGGAAATCCGGGACCGCAGAACGGCATCAGGCCAAATTCTTCCCCCGACTCACCGCGTTTCCAGCGTTCAGAAATCTCCGGAAGGCCACGCCGGCTCTCACGCCGCACCAGATGGCTGCTTGTGGCCTGTGTTGTCGCGATTGTCACTCGGCACTCCTGGTGGCCACCAGTCTTTCATGCCATGGCCCGCCACAGCCTCGCAGCCCAGCAACCGGCCACAGCCCTGCAGTGGCTGCAGGTTGCTGAATGGCTGGGCGCAAGGCGAATCGACACCGCGCTCCTCAGATGTCAGGCCAGCCGACGCCAGGGAGTCCCGGAACAGATTCAGGCGGCGATCGCCGACGCCGCAGCCCGAGGTGCCGAGCCGAGATTGATCGAACGCGAGCAAATCCTGTTTCAGGCACAAAGCGGCGAAATGGCTGCCGCCGGACCACACCTCTCGCGACTGCTCAGAGACACCACGGGAGATAATCTGGATGTCTGTGCGTCGTACGTGATTGGCTACCTCCGCAACCAACGCTACCGGGAAGCCGGCACGCTGGTGGATGCCCTGATGAAGGATGCCCCGAATGACCCGTTTCCGTGGTATGTGCGTGGGCGAGTTTCAGCGTTGCAGCAATTACTCCCCAACGCCGAAGCGGATTTTCTGGAAGCGATTCGACGCAGCCCGGACTGGGTGGAACCCGTGATCAGCCTTGCAGAACTTTACGCAGAAACGCATCGGCAACGCGAAGCCATTCCGCTGTTTGAGCAGGCATTGCGAACACCAGCGATGGCGGGACGCGCAGCCGTTGGTCTCTCCGAATGCCTGAAAGCCATCGGTGATCCTGCACGCGCGCGAACCGTGCTGACCGAGACTCGACCATTGGCAGAAAATGACGCCCTGCTGCTGATTGCCCTCGGACGCATGGATTTTGAAGAAGGCCGTATGGCCGAGGCCGCAGAATCGCTGCAGAAAGCGCTGGACATCCGGCCGTGGGCCGATGACGCCCTGTTCACTCTGGCACAATGCCAGCGACAACTGGGACAGGAGGAACAGGCAGCCGCAACCTTCGCAAAAGTCGAGGAATTCCGGGGGGCTCTCGCAGAACTTAGACAACTGGAAGATCAAATCGCCGCAACTCCGAACGACGAAGCCACGCGGCTCCGCAGCGGTGAACTGATGCTGCGTTATCGAGATCCTCAGGATGGCGTCGTGGCCCTGCAGGCCGTGCTGGACCTGAATCCCGCCTGCCGACCAGCCCACGCACTGCTGGCCGAATACTTCAGCAGGCTGCAACCAGCCACAGACGTGACGCGGCGACAGGCCCGAGCCGCCGGCTGTCCCACCGGCCGGGGCCAGTCTCCGGTCCGAGTCGGGCTGGGGCCAGT
>JBEIEK010000601.1:0-1990 GCA_040382995.1 Planctomycetaceae bacterium | reverse complement strand
CAGGCCCTCGTGGATAAGGAAGGCGACTTTGAACGCGAAAATCCAAATTCCGCCGCCGTCTGGCATTATGTCGGTGCTGATCCGGAAACCTTCGAAACCACCATGCACCGCACCTGCGGTACCGTGGCCATTAAGAATGATCTGCTGTTCATCGCCGACTTCAGCGGTCTCGTGCACTGCCTCGATGCCAAATCCGGCAAACCCCACTGGACCTACGACATGTTCGCCGCCAGCTGGGCCTCACCGCTCATCGTCGAAGACAAGGTCTACATCGGCGACGAAGACGGTGACATTTCCATCTTCAAACTGGCTCCCGAAATGGAAATGGTCAGCGAAATCAACATGGGGTCTTCTGTCTACACGACCCCAGTTATCGCCAGCGACACGCTGTTCATCGCCAATCGCAATCGTGTCTTCGCCATCCGCGAAGGCGCTCAGGGTGAACCCGTGAAGTAAAGCATCCCTCCCCCCTCTCCCCCACGGGGAGAGGGGTCGGGGGTGAGGGGCCAGCGGGCAATTGCTCTCTTTTTGAACCGCCGGGCTCCTCGTCCCAAATATCCCGTCAGGACGAAGTCGCCTCCACTCCGCAGCAATCACAACACCGCTCGAATATCCGCCCTCATGCATTCGCCAGCCACCCCAGGTTCCCCTGCCGCGGCAAACGTGGGATTCGACTGCCGATCGAACGTGGAATGGCAATCAAGTCAGCCCCACTGACCACTGACCACTGAACCACTGAACCACTGAAAACTGACCACCGAAAACTGAAACCCGCCCACCCCCATGCCAGCCACCACCTGGAAGCGCCTTCGCATGCAACTGGATCTCCGCCATCGCGGCGGCGCTCCTGTCCGGCTGCCTGCGGGCTACCACTGGGTTCCCTGGCGCTCGCTGCTTATCGACCGCCACGCTCAGGTGAAATGGCGGTCCTTTCGGGATGACCTTGACGGTCGTGTGTTCCGCTGTCTCAGCCAGTCCGAAGGCTGCGCCTCCCTGATGCGCGAGATCGCGTCACAGAAGACATTCTGCCCGGAAGCGACCTGGCTGGTGGTCTACCAGCCCGAACCCGACTGGCCCCCGGCTGACGTGGGAACGATTCAGGGAATTCTCAGGACTGGTGGAGTGGGTGCGGTGCAGAACGTCGGTGTTGTGCCGGAGCACCGAGGTCAGGGATTGGGGCAGTGTCTGCTGCAACAGGCGATCAACGGTTTTTTACGCTGCGGGATGGACACTGCGGCACTGGAAGTCACCGCCGAAAACGAAACGGCCGTGCGGTTGTACCTGCGAATGGGTTTTGATGTCCGCGAAGTGCTGTACCGCTGCGGCGAAACCGGCAAGCCTGTGAAGCCTCAGGACGTCGTCTACTTTTAATCAGAACGATGCGCCCGCGTCGATCACGCGACCGTCGTTGCGGGCTGCCAGCCAGCGGAACAGATTGAGATCCACGTTCTCACTGACCATTCGCACACTGCCATCCATCTGCAGAAACTGAGCACCTCCGGTGTGGGGCGAATTGTAACCACCAGGGCTGCCGGTTGGAGCATTGGGGCCACCGCTGCGAACGTGCACCACCGCCATGGTGATCGCAGGTCGCGGACTGGAATCAAAGGCAACTCCGCGGCGGGCTGCGACCTGCTGAGAAAACACGGTCCGCGCCCCTGGGATCACTCCAGCCCAGCCGTTCGGAGCAAACGCGCTTTGGCGTTCTCCGAGCCCAAATGTATTCGACGTCCCGTCCGTGATGTCACGCGTGCGGATGGCCGAATTGCGGTGGAACATACCGTTGAACTGCGGCTCTTCGTACATCGCCGTGTAGCGCGGAGCATCCGCAGGGTTGCCGCCACCGAGAGAACCGACGTAGCTGCAGGCAGCAAGGTCCGTGATGCCAATGGCCGCCGGCCAGACGCTGATGCGGTCCGGAGCGGTGTCGCTGGGGCAGCGGTAGGCCGGCACAACGGTACTGCGAGCGGCAGCGTTTGCGGGATGAGTG
>JBEIEK010000600.1:0-1996 GCA_040382995.1 Planctomycetaceae bacterium | reverse complement strand
ACAATAATACTCAAAGTAGTCAGGCCCCGTGGTTGTTCCACCGGATCGTCCGGTGTCACGGTGGTCCCCAGTTCAGGTTGTTTTGTCTGTGGAGTAATGCTCTATGAGGAAGTTGATCGCTCTCTGTGCACTCGGACTCGTTCTGTCCGGTCTGCAGTCCGTCAATGCCGGCGACCTGAAGTCCGGACTGCAGGAAGGCGCCTTTCCGGCAGCGTTCTACGTGACCGATATCACCGGCCCCGCAGCTTCCACCAAGCTGTGCTACCGCTGCCAGTACGGTGCAAAGCCGGTTGTCAGCCTCTTCGTCCGCAAGATGGACGAAAAGACCACCAGGCTCGTCAAGGAACTCGACGCCGTAGTCGCCAAAAACTCCGATAAGCAGATGCGTGCCTTCGTCACCGTGCTCACCAGTGATCCGGACGCCCAGGAAGCTTCCCTCAAGAAAATCGCTGACGATCAGAAGATCGCTCACACTCCGCTGACCGTCTTCGAAAACAATGTCGGCCCTGCCAAGTACAATATTGCCGCCGAAGCTGACGTTACCGTCATGATGTGGGTCGATTCCAACGTAAAGGTCAACCACGCCCTCGAAGCCGGCAAACTCACCGACGAAGCCATTGCCAAAATCGTGAAAGACACCGCCAAGATTCTCAACTAAGACTGATCCGGCCTCAGATTGGTCACTCAACTCGCGACCCGTTTCCATCAGGAAACGGGTCTTTTTTTTCGCCCTGCGGCGGGTTTGTATTTTGTCAGTCCACTCCCATCGCCGGACATCGCCACACTTGTCAGAGTCACAGCCGAAAAATACCATCCCACCGCAAGTCCTTCGTCCACCACAAGCCCAGGCCACACGAAATGGTCCTTTTGGCTCAAACCGATCTCTGGCAGTGCCCTCCCGGCGACGCCGAATTTCTCCAGCAGTCGCTCGACGGCACCAGCCGCACCTTCGCGCTCGCCATCCCGCTGCTTCTGCCCGCGCGTCGCTTCCGCGTGGGACTCACCTATCTGCTCTTTCGCGTAGCCGACAGCATTGAAGACGCCGCTGACGTCCCCTGCTCACGCAAAATCGAACTGCTCTCCACACTGGAATCGGCTCTCGAAATCGCCGCCCGGGTGCCCGAATCTGATCAATTCAGCGGTCTCTGGCCTGCCGACACCGCCGTGGAACAACTGATGCGGGCCACACCACGGCTGCTGCGGCTCTTTCATGAACTTCCCACTGCCCACGCCGCCGCCATTCGCCGCTCACTGTGTGGCACACTGCAGGGCATGAAGGCATTCCTCTCCGGCAGCGCCGGAACGGATCGCCAGATCAGCATCGAATCCATTTCCGATCTCCGCCTCTACTGTTACTCCGTGGCCGGCATCGTCGGCGAACTGCTCACCGATCTCTTCGTTCTCGAACACTCCTGCCCCACAGAAGTCGCCCACGATCTGCGCGAACTGGCCGTCGCATTCGGCGAGTTTCTGCAGCTCATCAACATCCTTAAGGACTCCGACGGAGACCTTTCAGACGGTCGCGTCTTTATTCCCTCCGGAGCCACGCGACAGGCCGTCACCGAAATCGCCCTGCGCAGCCATCAGGACGCCGCACGCTACCTGCACCTGCTTGAAAAGTGGCACTTCCCCCCAGATATCCTCGCCTTCTGCCGCTTCATTTTTCTGCTGGCGGAAGGGTCATTGGAATGCCTGCGGCAAAGTGGCCCAGGCAGTAAACTCAGTCGCGCCGCTGTGCAGCAGATCCTTGCCAGCGTGCGTGAGGGCCTGCCGAAATTGTGAGCGTCCTGACCAGAGTCGTGTTTCGCTCTGCGAACGTTCTCTAACGCCTTCTCCTCCACCGCCCTGCGTCATCCCAGCTGGAACTCGGGTGTAGTGCACAACGCATGCAGGCCTGTGGCGAGTGCGGTATCGGTGCCGGGCCGCAGGAGCGCTGCAATGCGTTCCATGGTGGCGGAGGCCGGAGGAATCGCAAACAGGAGCAGCTGGAGTTCTT
>JBEIEK010000599.1:0-2011 GCA_040382995.1 Planctomycetaceae bacterium | reverse complement strand
CCGCCAGAGGTTTCGCCGAAGGCAAACGTGTTGCTCGAACCGTCCTGAATGTCTCCAAACGTGGTCTTCGACAAGCCGCCGAAGATCCCATTCCACTTGCGCCAGTTATTCTTCAGGATCCCCACCCCGCCCGCGACGCCCAGGTAGTTGGTCCGGCCGATGCCGTAGTCTTTGATGGTTGTGTACCCACCAAGAGTGCCTGCTCCGCCGGAGGGATTGCAGCGGGCTCCTTCGGTGGAAGAATCATTGCAGAACCCATGGAGCACGAAGAATTCCGACAACCCTTCCGTGCCGAGCTGGGGATCGGAAGGGCAGAGGAAGCCCGGGATCTTTGCTTGCGACATGTCCCAGGTGCTGTCGTAATTCCACCAGATGGGCCGGGTGCTGGTGCAGGGACCGGGTGAGGGGACATCTGGGTCCAGACCCTTCCAGGCGTCGATTCGCTGGTAAAGTGGGCTGTTGTCCATAAACGGCAGAATGAACGTCATCAGGCCAACGCCCGAGTAGCCGCCATACATGTTGTGCGAGCAATTGGCGTCCATCGCCACCGCGCCGGGGGGAAATTGCCGGTAGGTGTCGTGGAAGTTGTGGGTGGCAAGAACAATCTGCTTGAGGTTGTTTTTGCACTGGGTGCGACGGGCGGCTTCACGTGCCTGCTGAACGGCAGGCAAGAGCAATGCCACCAGAATGCCAATGATCGCAATCACCACCAGCAATTCGATCAACGTGAAGCCTGCGCGAGACCCGGAGCTTCGCACGGCTCCATGATTCCGCGGTTGTTGTCGGACAATCCGCATGTGGAAACTCCTGAAACAAAGACGAACAAAACGCAACAGAGAAAACCGAGAGTGAAACATCTCGGAAACAAAGAGCAGCCCATCAAAACCCTGACGCCCCCACCGCCCATAAGCAAAATTTGTACGCATAAGTCGTGAAAACTTCCAGAAAAATTTGATTTTCACGACGATTTTTGGGAGCTTGGCAGGCCTTCTGACAGCCTCGCTGCAAATTTTGTGCGGAAGTTCCGTTTGGCTGGTCCCTCCGGACTGACTGGATTCGGCCAAAACAGGGAAATTCAGCCTGGTTTTTGCCGCCCTTTTTGGGAGGGTCGGGGGGACTGTGATGCTTGTTTTGTGAGCTGTGGTGCCATGGTTGAAGGCGTTTCAACCCCCAGCCAGGACCGTGGAATTGCATTGGTGAGACTTGTCGATAAATTGATTTGACTTCTGTTGTGAATTTGATATCAGTTGTGTGTCGATGTGTGGCAAAAATGTGTCGCGGGTCAGCAGTCTGGGAGTCGATGGTGGGGAATGAACTCAATCGATCGATGGGATCGAATTTGCTGATTCTCGCGGATCCGGTTTGGGTTGCGGCTGCGGATTCCGACCGGCACTCCCCGGGGACGCACGCGTTTTGGCACGAATGGGTCGTGCGGTGCACAGGGAGTGAGCTCCCCGATCCGGCCGAACTGCTGCGGCAGGGACTGCTCGATCTGGCTGCGGAGGCTGCCGCCAACTGGACAGGGATTTGGCGGTGGCAGACCGGCTGGACAGCGCTGGCGGAATGGGGCCGACGTCCGCCGGAGGCTGGTCTGGAGGGGCTGTGGGAATCACTGAGAAACCACCCCGGCGTGGCCCGCTGCGGGCTGCAATGGAAAGGGGCCGCGCAGACACTCTGGCTCGTGGGGCAGGCCGAATCCGGGGACGATTCCGTCTCGGACTGGCTGCTGCTGGTCTTGGTCCCCGGAACCGCCACCGAAATTCCCGTTGATGATCTCTCGATGCGGCTGGCGGCGTGGCGAACCGCCCTACGAATCCTGGATCGACGGCGGCATGATGCCGAGCATTTGCGACGGCTGCGGGAAATCCTCCGGGTGTCCACCGAACTGATCGCGTTACCCGATCTGGTCAGCGGCCACCCCCCACTGGCGGAGGCCGCCACCGCCCTCCTGGATTGCGAACGGGCCAGCCGGTTGATTTGGGATAGGGGGTACCCCGAGGTGTTGGCCGGT
>JBEIEK010000598.1:0-2026 GCA_040382995.1 Planctomycetaceae bacterium | reverse complement strand
CCGCCCGAGCGTCAGCAGGCCAAGGGCTGCCAGGTCAGGGGAGTCGGCGGGCAGGTCAAGCTGATCTGCGGCCAATTGTTCCAGAATGAATCGATCAAATGGCTTGTCCTGTTCGAAGGCCTGAATCACGTAGTCGCGATAGGTCCATGCAAACGGACGAATCCGGGCATCGCCGTACATCAGCACTCCGTCCCGCGCGTCGGAATAACGAGCCACGTCCAGCCAGTGTCGAGCCCAGCGTTCGGCGTATCGGGGTGAGGCCAGCAGACCGCGAACGAGCTCCGGAAACTGCTCGCGGGGCAGCGCCAGTTGTTCCGGGGAGGGTGGCAGTCCGGTCAGATCCATGGCAGCCCGGCGAATCAGCACCGCCGTTTCAGCCGGCTCCACAGACTGCATGCCCGCCGCAGCCAGACGACGCTGGACAAGGAAGTCGATCGGGTGCTGGCCAGCAGGAATTTCAGGCGGAGCGAGCGGCTGGAACGCCCAGTGACTCCGGGCGCTGGCCTCGATCGGAGTCACAACGCGTTCACCACTGCGAGGATCGACGGCGCCCTCGCGGATCCAGCGCGCCAGATCCTGCAGGTGGCCGTCGCTGAGCTTCCCCCCCGCTTCAGCAGGTGGCATTTCCAAACCGTCGATCTTTCCCTGCACCATCCGCATCAGCAAACTCACAGACGGATCCCCGGGAACAATCGCGGGTCCCCGCTGACCACCTCGCTCCCAGCCACTCCGCACGTCCAGTCTCAGACCAGCTTCCGCGGTCTCTGCTCCGTGGCAGGAATAGCAGCGTTCCACCAGCAGCGGCCGAATGCGGCTTTCGAAGAAGGCGAGCTTCTGTGCTGAGTCCTGCGCCATGGCTGACGCTGTGCAGATGACGACAGCAAGCAGCGCTGGAAGCATGCGAAGGAGGCGAGTTTGCATGGTGGAGTGTCACAGGGGGGGATAAGCGGCAGGAATGGGCACAAAGCGGCCACCGCAAATCCTACGACGGCCGGCAATCCGTTGCAAACTCCAGCCCGTGTGTTGTCCACGAACCAGTCATCCACCCTCAGGGGCGTTTCGTCCCAGCGCGATGTCAAAGTCGGTCATCGCGGGCACCATCATCGCGATCGCCGCAAATCCATAAGCCATGCAAACCCAGAAACTCACGCCCAGATTGCCACCCAGCAGGAATTCTGTGATGGCGTAGAAGGTCAGGAACGGCAGCAGCAGCGCAGCCAGGGTGAGTGCACTGGAGGGATTGCGCCAAGTCAGTGACGAATACAGTCCGAGACTGCCAAAACCAATGAACAGAATAAAGCTCTGCAGCTGAATCGCGAATGACGAACGCGCTTCCACCAGCAGCAGCATGAACACAAAAATCCCAACACACAGAAAGAACATGGTGCCAAGGCTGTGAGCGATGGCCTGACGGGAGTTTTCGTAGCTGAGCCCGGCATGCAAGCCCAGCGCCACAGCAAACAGCGTCAGCACAATAAAGGCCGTCGCCACGTACACAGCATTCTCGACCGTCAGCGCCGGAATCACTCCCGCAATGCTGAACACAACCGTCATCAGCAATGGCAGCACCAGCATTTCCCGGGCATTCCAGAGGGCCCCGCCGATCTTGCCCAGCATAAATTCGTGCGGACGCAGATCCGTCACCAGCAGAATCTCCAGCGTTTTGCCGTCCCGTTCGTTGGTGATCGAAGTCACCGCCTGAGCATTTGCAAGCAGCAGACTGAGGATGCCCACACCCAGCAACGCAAACGACGGGCCTGAAACCATCCCCAGCACAAGGCTGGAGGCGTCCGGTGCGAGCGATTTCTGCCAGGCAGAGAAAGCAATCAGCAACGTCAGCAGCACATAAGCCAGCTTGATCCAGATCATCCGCCGACCGTACGCCCGCGTTCGCATTTCCCGCCAGATTACAGGCTGATTCCAGACCTGACGATGGTCACGTCGTGGAGCTGCCGCCGACCGCTCAGCCTGTTCCGAAACCTCAGCTGCCCCGGTGTCCGCAGGAGCCGCTTCCGGCAGACTCTGG
>JBEIEK010000597.1:0-2042 GCA_040382995.1 Planctomycetaceae bacterium | reverse complement strand
GGCGCGGCAGGGGCGGAACCTGCGGACTGCTGCCCGAGTGCCGCAAGTCCCGAGCCGAAGTCCGCCGAGGCAAAGTGCTCCAGACGGAAGCGCACACCGTCGAGCGCCGCAGGGTGTGCGTCCGCGACGAAACCCTCCACGCGATACTCGCCGTCCTCCGGGCAGATCCATGCCACCGCCACATTCCGGCCCTGACCGGGATGCACAAAAAACGAACGCGGTGGCAGCTTTGTCCAGACGTCCAGAGCGACGGGCTGGGTGTTCACAAATGCTGACGGTGTGTCACCGTCGGCCCAGGCATTCAAACCCTCACGACCATCCACCGACCGCTTCTTCGTCGGCAGAAAGGTCGGACCGTCCGTGACATCCAGCAGGCACCAAACAGCTCCGTCCTGCTCAATGGCCGGTCCGGAATCGATGAATCTGTCGAGTATCCCTGCCGGAGACCAGACCTTGCCGACAGTGCCACTGGCCGCTGCAGCGGTGATTCTGAGTTCCACACGAGTGCTGTCGGCGCCGTGATTGCCCTGCGGCAGAACCGCCAGCTGCAGCACTTCACCCCGACGCATTGTGATGGCTGAAGATGGGGCGTTCGCAGTGGATGTCGCAGCCGCAATCGCCACGGACTGACCCTCTGCAACGTCTGCTTCCTGAAGCAGTCGGAAGCTGTCGCCGGCCAGAGACTTCAGCCGTTGTCGCTCAGCGGCGGCCGTGGCCTGACGCTGACGATACACGGTCATTCGCTGCTGATACTCCGCTTCAAGGGCCTGAGCTTCCTGCGAGTCAACCAGCGGCACCAGATCTCGCGGCTGCCCTTTCGGCTCACACCCCGGAAATGCAAATCGAGTGCTCTCGAAGATGCCGTACAGGGCATAGTAGTCGGCCGCCGAAACCGGGTCGTATTTGTGGTCGTGACAGCGGGCACAGCCCAGAGTCAGTCCCAGAAAGTTCTTGCCAAGATTGTCAATCACGTCTTCGTGCGTGAGGTACATATCCTTGTCGATGTCATGGCCAAAGCGACGAGCAATCGCAAGGTAGCCCGTCGCGATGATTCCCTCCGTTCGCGCTGCACCGGCAGACTCCAGCCGCAACAGATCCCCGGCCAGCTGCAGCCGCACAAACTCGTCGTACGGCATGTCCCGGCTGAACGCGTCGATCACCCAGTTGCGATATCGCCATGCATGCGGCAGCGGCCGATCGGTGTTCTCCCCGGCGGTGTCCGCATACCGCACCACATCCAGCCACCGCCGGCCCCAGTGAACGCCGTACTGCGGTGAACTCAGAAGCCGTTCCACAACGGAGCTGACAGCGTCCGGAGATTCGTCTGCCAGAAAGGCACGCAGGTCAGCCATCGTCGGCGGCAGCCCCGTTAAATCGTAAGACAACCGCCGCAGCAGTTGTCGACGATCCGCTGCGGGGGCGGACGCCAGGCCTTCCCGGGCCCGGGCAACTTCCAGCAGACGATCCACCTCCGCGGCAGCGGCGGCCACATCAAGCGGTTTCACGTGCGGCAGGGACTGGAATGACCACCAGCCCTGAGCCTGCTGAAGCGTCATGCCGGCAAGCCGATCCGTTCCAGTCCGCGGATCCGGTGCGCCCAGCGACACCCACTTTCGCAGCACCGCGACTTCTGCGCTGGAAAGGTGCCCACCGGCATCCTCGGGAGGCATTTCCAATCCACGGCCTTCAACCGCCTGGATCAGCAGACTGCCGTCCGCATCCCCGGGAATAATCGCCGGGCCACTCTCGCCACCCTCCCTCCAGCCCTTCGCGGAATCCAGCGATAAACCGCCGGCGGACTTCACACCGCCATGGCACTTGAGGCAGTGGTTGGTCAGGATCGGTCGTACGTGCTGCTCAAAATAGTCCTCGTCCGCAGCACAGGGACACCACGGGAGGCAAAACAGTATTAACGCGGGCAGAATCTGCTGAGTTGTCACAGGCAGGCTCCTTTTTCATCACAAACAGACCCCCCGGCCGCAACCGACTGCAGAGAACTTCTATGCCAGCGGACCTTCGTCGCCCCTGCAGACTACCAGAGC
>JBEIEK010000596.1:0-2083 GCA_040382995.1 Planctomycetaceae bacterium | reverse complement strand
CGGCGAGCAGTTTTGCCAGCTGTGCCTCGTCAAGATCTTTCACTGCGGCGGTGATCTGTGTGCCGATTTCAATCAGATGATGGTACGGCTCCATTTCGCCACTGTCCACGTTCCATTTGCGACAGCCGGTTGGTGACTGGGCGTCAAACACCGCTTTACTCTCAAGGAACTGCTGAATGATGGCCGCGGAATTGGGTGTGTAGAGTGTGAAGCGATTGAAGCCGGACTGCGGAGCACCACCAGCCATTGCGTCGAGTCCAAACGAGCGACCGGCGAACGGGCTTTGACACTGATCATCGAGACAGGTGTCCCTGCCGCCGGGGATTGGCGAGAAATTCGGGAGAAAGCGGTTTTTGTCGGCGTCCCAGCCCCAGGTGGAATTCATCTGATCCGCGCTGCGGTGAACCGAACCTTTGAATCCGCCCACATAATGGCCCAGACCGTAGTTGTGCCCGACTTCATGGCTGAATTCGTTTCCCAGCGTGTTATCCAGCGTCACGATGCCGCCACCGCCCGAACCTCCGTGCACGACGATTCCGTTGGAGTACATGCCGGAACTGCTGTGGGCGACCATCTGAGCGGCAATGTAGGGATGGCTGTCTTCACCCTCTCCGGCTGTGCTGTTGATGCCGTAGTTGGCGTTGTCGATACCGTGCGAAATCAACTCCTTGCCAATCCGCTGGCGAAGCGTGCCGTTATGCCAGTCCCCTTTGCCGGGATCCTGGTCGACAATGGTCGTCCCGTTCGGAAGCAGCACTTCACGCAGATACAGCGGCTCATACTGACTGACGATCATGCGACTCGTCGGCACAGTCTGGAAGTACTCGCGGTGCGCCGTGGGATCCCTCGCAAATTCGAAGCGATCGCGCGGCGGGACAAGCATCCCGATATCAATGGTGTGCAGCAGCAGCTGAGTTGGGGCGCCGATGCTGATGTCGCTGAGTTCCCCGATGAGTGCTCCCTGACGGAACTGCAGTTTCAGCCCAGGCACGATCCACTCGGCAGGCAGGACGCCGCTCCACGCGTCTGTGGCGTATGTGAGTCCCTGATTTGCAAGGTCACTCTCCAGCAGCCACTGGCCGCCGACAAACTTGAACTCCAGCGTCTGACCGCGGGTAATGCCGGTCATGCGACCGCCGTAGTGCAGGGTCGATGAATAGCCGGCCTCAGAGCGAACTCGGACAATTTTCCCCGCGAGATCAGCGTTTGCTGGCAGATAAATATCGCGGACCCACTGACCGTCAGCCGTCTGAATCTCAACGACCGCGTGTTGCCGCAGTCGCCCAAGCAGAAAGCCTGCGTTCGCGTCGCTGAGCTTCCCGAGCTCCTGCTTTTCGCTGACGACGACTGTCGGGCCAGCCAGCGGTGTGAACGAGATTGGGCCTTCCGGGATCCCATTGGCAAAGTAGGCCGTTTTGGGCAGCTTGTCAGGCGGGTCGAGGCGAAAGGTGCCGAGCCGTTTGCCTGTTTTGTCCAGAGCGATGACCTGCAGTGGTGAAGCCCCGTCGTTTTTCAGCGGCCGCACCAGCAGCAGGCACCTGCGATTCCCGGTCAGATGCGGCTGGTTGTCGTCTTTACGAGGATGTGCAGGCAAAATCTGACTTTGGGCAAACATGACCTGAGCGGCAAAGTCGCCTCTCAGGTCATTGGCAGGAACAGTGGTGTTGAAGACCAGCAGGTCATCCGCGAGGGTCGCCTTCGCAGGAGGAATCAGCTGGAAGACCAGAAGCAACAGGAAGGCTGCCGATGGGAAAACGACGGAATTCTTTGCGGGCATGATGTGTTGAGTCTTTGCTGGAAATCGAAAGCTTCAGGAGTCGCGCGCCGCTGTGGCATCAGTGGATTGAAAACTGTATCGATCAGCATGCGCGATTGGAATCGAGGATCGCTCCGGGAGTGCCACTGCTGGCTCCGGGCACTTCCCGGGTCTTGTCGGCCCCGCACCCGCGGACTGCCGTCCAGTGGCTCAGCGGTTGTTCAGCGGATGGGCGGAAGCCCCCGGCTGCGATTCGCACCGAAGGTGCGCGCGCTGCCGAGGGCGTTTGGAGTTGCGTTCACAGTGCCGTTTGCCCGCGGACTGCCG
>JBEIEK010000595.1:0-2089 GCA_040382995.1 Planctomycetaceae bacterium | reverse complement strand
CTCCAGACTCTCTCTCTCTATCCCGAACACTACCTTGACGATGACGGTACCCACGGCACAGTCACGCCCGAACGCATCGCCGAAACCGTGCATCGGCTTGAAGAAGACCTGACCGACCGCATCACACTGCGACCGGAATGGAAGGTTGAATTTCGCATCGGTCCCGCAATTCCCGTCGAAGTCGGTCGCCGTTCCAGAGATGGCGACCCAACCATGCAGCAGCTGCGAACACAAATGCTGCAGCTGCTGGGGGTCGAGGACTGGTGGCCGCCGGAAGCCGTGAAGAAGCAGTGAAGATGCATGCTGGAAGTGGGGCCGGGAGGGCGAAGCTCCGGCTGAGCCGCATCTGTTTCACGAGCACGATTGCTCACAGCACGCACCAGAGTTCGACGGCTCGGCAGGAGCCTCGCCCTCCCGAGTCTTCACCCATCTGTTTACAGGATTCCAGAGAACTTCAACGCCACTGGCCCCCCGCATAGTCTTCAGGTTCAGGGACCTCACGGCACTGCCGCGTGTCAGGCTTCAATCAGTCCTTCCCGAATGGCCCAGCGGCAGAGATCCACGCGGTCCACAGCACCCAGGACTCGCATGATGCGATGCTTGTGGCTCTCTACCGCCTTTTCTGAAATGGCCAGTGCCTGAGCGACCTCGGCGACACGACGTCCCTCGGCAATCCGCAGCAGCACATCCCACTGACGGTCCGTGAGCTTTTCCATGTGGGTACTGGCCAGGCAGTGAAATCGACCGTCGGCCGCCGTTTCAATGCGACCGGCCAGATGTTCGGAAAGCACTGACTGACCAGCAGCCACCTGAGTCAGCTGTTCGCTGAGACGACGCATGGTTTCTTCCCGCGACAGCAGTCCGGTGACGCGGTTGTGCGCGACAAGGTCCAGTTGTCGATCGGTCAGACCGTCGGCAAACACCGCCACTCGTGTTTCACCCAGTCGCACGGCAAGTTCCGCAAAAATTTCGCGCAGCGCCCGCACCACGATTCGCTCCCCGGCAAGAACCACAGCCGGTCGTTGAGTGCGAATCGTGGACATCAGTTCTGCAGCGGACGACACAGAAATGATATTGCGGAAACCGCCGTAGGATTGGAGGCACCAGGCGAGGGATTCTGAAGTCAGGCGATTGCAGTCTGCAATCACCGCATCGGAACATTCTCGGCCGGAGGATTGCTGGTTGTATTCGAACGCTGCCTGCATAAATGAACTCCTGCGATGCACGGAACGGGACAACCTCGACTGCTGCGGGAAGACCTGCTTCACTCTCCACCACAGCCGTCTGCTCGTCAACGAGCGAGGCGGCTTGTAGATCAGAAATGCGGTTGTTCTTGACAGGGATTCCCCGCACTGTGGCCCCCGAGGCGATGGTTTCAAGCCCGCAGGCAGGCGGGCGGTGCCTCGTGGGTGAATGAGTTCCCTGGTGACTGACTGAAAGTGTGCGGCAGTGCATTCAACCCCGCGGAAAGGTCCGACGGCTCATTCGCAGGGAAGCCGAAACCGCCACCGCAAGTGTGCCGCTGACGGAGCGACGCAGGTGCGTGCAGCACGACGTTTGGCTGTCACTGCACGACTGGCGAGAAATGTACATGCTCTGTGCAATACATGCTTGCGGAGAGTGGAGGCAGGGCGTGGAAGGGTCCGCCGGATTGATTGTAAAGTGAATTTTGGATTGGACTTAAAACGCGTGTTGAAAAAATGGAACATGACCTGCTCTGTAGAGGATTCAGGTGAGCTGCCGTTGGGGTGGCTGTGTTTCAGAGGCGTTTGCGGGAGCGGGATCGATGTCGGGATTGATTCATGTGGATTCACGTTACGAGTTTGTTCCGCCGCATCGGGGGACTGTCTGGCCGAGGGTGTTTCGGGCGCTGGCACCGTGGTATCTGCGACGGAAGTTTGGAGTTGTGGATGTGCAGGTGCGCGGGGCGGAAGTGATCCGGCGACTGCAGCAGTCTGGTGCAGGGGTCCTGCTGGCTCCGAACCACTGCCGGATGTCCGATGCAGTGGTGCTGCAGTCTCTTTCTGCCGCAGCCGGGCAGCCGTTTTTTGTGATGGCCAGTTCGCATTTGTTTCGGGGCAGTCGCCTG
>JBEIEK010000594.1:0-2090 GCA_040382995.1 Planctomycetaceae bacterium | reverse complement strand
GAGGGCAGTTCGCAAGGTGTTTGGGTAAAAGCTATGAGTATGTTCCAAGCTCTAACAATGGCCGGACAAAGATTCCCTGACATATTCGCCAATGTCGCAGCCAGTGATATTATTGCAGCCCACGACCCCAACTGTCGCTGCTGAATCTCGGAAATATTCACCAGGTGAATGGCCTGAAAACCATTCTCGCCGGATTGATCAACGGAGTGTCCGTGGTGGTCTTTATTGCCAACGACAAAGTGTACTGGCCGCTTGGCGTGCCAATGATCGCCTCTGCCATGTTCGGCGGCTGGCTCGGTGCTGTCTGGGCCCGAAAACTCGATCGCCGTATCGTGCGACGAATTGTGATCAGCATCGGTGTTGTGCTGACAGCATGGTATTTCCTCCAGGAATTCTTCATCGCTCGTTTCTGAAGCAGACTCACGCCATGGAATCCCGTCAGCCCAGTCACCGCGCAGCACAGACGCCAGGCACGTCGCCCTGGCTGCTGCTTGTGGCGGCAGCCGTGATTATTGGATTTCAGATGGAGTTCTACAGGCAGCCTCTGGAATCAACCGATTTCACCCGTGCAGATCTGTGGCTGGAGTTGATGGATCGCGTTTTGGGCGTCGAGTCTCCGGCGATAGCCGAGGCTGCAGTACCCTCGGGGCCTGAATTCATCACACAGCGATTCCCGCACATTTTTCGTGCGACCGTACTTCTCGTGGCCGCGTGGATTCACGGCCGTGCCTGCATTCGCTTCACTCTGCCAGCACTTGATATCACCGCACTCGAACGTCGTGTGCTGACCATGGCCATCGGACTCGCAGTCGTGTCGATGAGCATGCTTCTGGCAGGTTTGGCGGGCTGGATCGCTCCATCAGCTCTCGCATTGCCGCTCGCCATTTCGCTTCCGCTGAACTTTCTGCCACGAAAATCTTCAGCGGCTGGGGACTCGTCGAAACAGACGCAGATCGGCAGCGGTGCAAAATTATCTGCGTCAATTGCCGCAGGCGATCTTCGTGCGATCCGCTGGATTCGTCCTCTGGTACTGCTGGTGGCCCTGCCTGCTGCTCTTTACCTGGTCTGGGGCGCGATGACGCCGCAGACGGACTTTGACGTGCGTGAGTACCATCTGCAGGGGCCGAAGGAGTGGTTCCAGCAGGGCCGCATATCCTGTTTGAAGCACAACGTGTACACATCTTTCCCGTTCTTTTCAGAAATGTTTTGCCTGGCCGGTATGACTCTTGCCGGCGACTGGCGGAGCGGTGCACTCACCGGTCAGCTGGTGCTGGCCGTCTTCCAGCTGCTTTCCGCAGCCAGCGTCTTTGCGATTGCTCGCCGCTGGCTGGGAAATGTTCCCGCGTGGCTGGCGCTGCTGATTCATCTGACGGCCCCGTGGACGCTTCGGATTTCGCTGATTGCCTATGCAGAAGGGGCACTCACATTTTATCTCACAGTCTCCGTCATGCTGGCGCTGCTGCTCCGCAGCCATGGCACTGCAGCGTTCCGTGCGGGGCCGCAATTGCTTTCCGGTTTTCTCGCGGGCTGTGCGATGGCCTGCAAGTACACAGGCCTTGTGCTTGTCGTGCTGCCGATCGCCGCTTTCTGGGTCTGGCAGCAGCGACAGATGCGTCGAGAGGACCTGCAGCTGCAGGTCCGCGCGGTGCTTGTTGGCGCTGTGTTCTTCGTCATCGGCACCAGCCTATCCGTTGGTCCATGGCTGCTGCGGAATCTGTATGACACCGGCAACCCGGTCTACCCGCTGGCAACGTCGATTTTTCCATCGAATGACTGGAATCCACCGCTCGACGTCCGCTGGAAAGCAGCCCACAGCGCACCGGAACATTCGGTGTTGTTGATTCCTCGTCACCTGCTTGACGCGGCGCTCCGGAACACGTGGACCAGTTCCCTGCTGTTTGGCCTCGCAATCCCGGCTGCACTGCTGCTGCCACGGCGTTCGCGTGAATTCGGCTGCATTCTTGCATTTACGAGTTGGGGCTTGTTTACGTGGTGGGCGTTCACGCACCGGATCGACCGATTCTGGATTCCCGTGATTCCCCTGTTGAGTATTTGCGGGGCCGGTCTTTGGCTGCTCAGTAATCGCAGCT
>JBEIEK010000593.1:0-2099 GCA_040382995.1 Planctomycetaceae bacterium | reverse complement strand
TTCTGTTTCAAAATGATGCTCAGGGTGCCATGCACCTTGAGCGCATCCGTCGCCGCGCGGGCACGCACCGTTACCGGGGGATTAACATCCCCCGCTCGCCCTCAGGTTGGCGCTCAGGGTGTCGAGGTATCGCCCCCACCCATCGCCCTGAGTTTTCCCTGCCCGCTTTTTTCGTTATCCTGCCCCTTCGGTTCCGATAACTGGTGAGGAATTCCGAAACTCGGTAATCGGAGTGTGGGGAAAGCGATTTTTCGGGTGCTTTGTGAGGCGCAGGCCTGCATAATGACTCGTCCGATCGATTTCACCCCCCTCCCGCACCGATCTTCTGCACCATCCTCCCGCATCGACATCCCACCCAGCTCCAGCCTCTGGAAATTCCGACCATGGTCCGTCTGCAGGACGTTCTGCTGTGTGTGTCTTCTGTCGTGTGGCTGTGTGCATCCGCACCGGTCACAGCGCAACAGCCCGAGGTCAATTTTTCGCGTCAGATCAAGCCGCTGCTGGCGCGACGATGTTTCGCCTGTCACGGTCCTGACAAGGCCGAAGCCGGTTTGCGTCTGAATTCGCTTGAGGCCGCCACGAAGGTGCTGGAATCCGGCCACGCGGCCATCGTGCCTGGCAACGCCGATGCCAGCGAACTGCTGCGGCGGGTTGCCTCCACCGAAGAACACGAACGCATGCCTCCCGAAGGCGCCGCACTCACCGCAGCCGAACAGGCCCTGCTCCGCACCTGGATCGCTCAGGGTGGCGAATGGAACGAACACTGGGCCTTCGAACCGATCAAACGCCCGGAAGTGCCTGCCACCACCGCAGGCGGCGATGGGGCCGGCAGTTCCAACCCCATTGACGCCTTCATCGACGCATCACTGTCCGCCAGGGGACTCAAACGCAGCCCCCGTGCTGAACCACTGGTGCTCCTGCGAAGGCTCTATTTCGACCTGATCGGCCTGCCCCCAACACCCGCGCAGGTCACCGATTTTCTGCAGCGTGCCACTGCCGACTTTGACGCCGCCTGGCGCCAGGAAATCGACTCCCTGCTGGCTTCACCACACTACGGCGAACGCTGGGCCCGGCACTGGCTGGACGTCGTTCGTTACGCAGAAACCAACAGCTTCGAAAGAGATGGTGCCAAGCCCAACGCCTGGCGCTACAGAGACTACGTCATTCGGGCCTTCAACGAAGACAAGCCCTACGACCAGTTTCTGCTGGAACAGCTGGCCGGCGATGAACTCCCCGAAGTCACCCGCGACTCGCTTGTGGCCACCGGCTTCTACCGCCTTGGGATCTGGGACGACGAACCGGCCGACCGCAAGCTGGCCGTTTACGAAGGCTTCGATGATATCCTCACCACAGTCGGCCAGGGAGTGCTGGGACTGACCATCAATTGCGCTCGCTGTCATGATCACAAGATCGACCCCATTCCTGCTGCCGACTACTACAGCACGCTGGCCTTCTTTCGCAATCTGACCCCCAACGGCTACGGTCCTCAGGTTGAACGCCCGCTGATCGCCAGCGAAGCCGACCGGGCGGCACTGGCTGCGGCCGAAAAAGAGATTCGCGAACGCAGCGATGCCCTGCAGATGCGACTCACCGGAATCGAAAACGATCTCAAACGCCAGTTCGCCGAAGCAGCCTCCGCACAGGCCTCCTCCCGCGACCTCGATGACCTCGAATACCGCTTCTACCGCGATACCTTCCGTTCGCTTCCCGACTT
The DNA here is from genome assembly GCA_040382995.1 of Planctomycetaceae bacterium. Classification (GTDB taxonomy): domain Bacteria; phylum Planctomycetota; class Planctomycetia; order Planctomycetales; family Planctomycetaceae; genus SXXK01. The sequence goes on along the minus strand of JBEIEK010000593.1, from coordinate 385 downwards.
CGATTCGCTCAAGGCTGAAACCACGGCAAAGCTGGATCCGCCGGTAATCAGCATCGCTCCGGCAACCCGCCCGGATGATTTTGGCTTTGTCTTCACGGGCACGCTGATTGTTCCGGCTGATGGCGAATACGAATTCACGCTGGACTCCGACGACGGCTCACGACTGATCCTCGACGGAAACAAGCTGCTGGAATACGACGGCATCCACGGTCTCGGGGACGCCAAGACGGCAAAAGTGACGCTCAGGCAGGGCCGAGTGCCACTGCGGCTGGAATATTTCCAGGGTCAGTTCGGCAAGGGCCTGCAGCTGTTCTGGAGCGGTCCTGGATTCAAGCGTCGCAGCCTGACAGCCGAAGGGGCCGCCTCCGGCGCTGACCTGAACGAA
>JBEIEK010000592.1:0-2110 GCA_040382995.1 Planctomycetaceae bacterium | reverse complement strand
CGGGCGATGTCGGGAATTTCTATGGGACCGGTGTAGAAACCGGAAGGCGAATAATCAGTCGGAGCACCAGCTCGATCGCTGCCGACAAGGCTGGTGCCGACAGGGGATTCCTGAGCGGAAGCAGACGGACCGGACATCACCCAGCAGACCGCCGTGAACAGCAACGCCGTCAGTGCGAAGGGTGGCCGTGTTGCAAACCGGGCGACAACCGCTGCCAGCATGGGAAATGACTTTCGGGATAGTTTCGGGATGGAGAGTAGAACCGAGGTGCGGGCGAGTTTGGCCCATGCAATCGGCACAGGCGGCTTCGGCAGCCGGATTTTCCGCTCGAAACGGTCGTTTGTCATGCCTCCAGCCCTCAATTTCATTCCCAGAATCATGAATTTTCTGTAAATTCGGTCATCGTCCCTCCCCGTTGTCTCCGTCGCCCATTTTTTTGGCCATTCGCAACCCGAGGTCGTCATGTCACAGTGGTACTACCAGATGCTCGGTGAAGAATTCGGGCCGGTTTCCGAAGACAGCCTCAAACAGCTCATCGCCGACGGAATGCTCGACGCCACCGACCCCGTGCGACCCGCGGATTCCTCCGAATGGAGGCCCGTGAATCAGACAGACCTGATGACTGCAGCAGACGACACCACTGACGTACTCACCGATCTGGATGAGCTCAACTTCCGCTTCGAAGAATCAGGAGCCACCGACAGATCGGCTCGCAGGCCGCGCAAAACGGTCCAGCCACCGCCAGTAGTCGAAGTCCCCGAAGCGGCGCCCGCACCGACGTGGTTTCATCAGTTCTTCGGGCAGGTGCTGGGACCGATCTCAATGCCGGAACTGGTGCAGCTTGCAGAGTCCGGCAATCTGAACGAAGCAGATTCGGTGCGCTGTGGCGTCACGGGAGAATGGCAGCCGGCAGGGGATGTGCCGGAACTGGCCGCTGCCTTTATTCTCAGCACCGGCGGTGTCACTGCAAAAGGGCCGCAGGCTTCCGCGGGCTCAGGCAGATCCCTGTTCGCCGCTGCTGCAGCTCAGGCTGAAAAAGTGAAAGCCCAGGCAGATGCCAAACGAGCTGCGGCTGCTGCTGCAGAGGCCGCAGCCGCCGCCGCGCGGTCGCAGTCAGCCACAGCCCCCAAACCAACCGCCCCTGACTCCACTTCGCGATCGGCAACCACCACCGGTTCACCTGGCCGCCGTGGCGGCAAGAAGTCCGAAGCACAGCTCGTTGAGAACATTCTCAGTGAAGTCTTTGCTGAGCCCGCAGCACCGCGCGAAACATCCTCGAACAGGTCCGCAGAACAATCCGCGTCCGCGGGCGGGACGAACACCAGCGAATCACGTCCCCCTGCCGCCATGGGCGGCAACTCATCCTCCGCACCGAACCCCGCAGCCACAGCCGCCGGTTCAGGCTGGTCAGGAGCCTCAGCCGCAGCCCCGCGTCCGTCGCTTTCATCACCTGCACCTGCGAAAGCCAGATCTTCCGGCAGCAGGTCATCCGGTGGCGGTTTTTCACTGCCGACCGGGCAGGTGCCCCTGATTGGCGGGGTGATCCTGCTGGCGGTGGTCGGCTGGTTCGGATACGGCTACGTCAATCGCCTGATCAGCGTCGACGAGCCGAAGTACATCAGACGAGTGGAAGAATCCATCGCGGTCCTGGAAAAGCTGTCCCCACAGGCGTCTCAGGTGGAGCTGGATACCGTTCAGGGTGAGATCTACAGGGAATTCAACGAGTACATCAGAACCATGACGGGGGCCGGAGCCACCACGGGCAATTCCAAAAAATGCCTCGCCGCCATCAATCGCCTCACCGAACTCATTCGCGTGGATCCCAATCGCAACCCCGATCTGCGGAAGAAACTGATGGCGGATGCAAAGCAGATGGTGAGTGAATGGAAAGCGAATAAATAAGCCACAGCATGGCACACCTTCGCCGCAGCGTCCCCCCATAGTCGCGTTTCGCTCCGTCGAAACGTGCCCCCCGGCTGTTTCCCCGCTGAAGATCGCAGCCCGCAGCTCGCCTGGTCGTGTTCACAACCGAGCCGTGACCGTGAGGGAGTCGGGAACACTCCTCGCCGTAAAGCCAAGCTGCTCAATAGTTTCTGTGTCGACACGCAGG
>JBEIEK010000591.1:0-2114 GCA_040382995.1 Planctomycetaceae bacterium | reverse complement strand
GCTTCCGCAGTTACGGATTTCCCGGAGCATCAACGGGAGCAGCGAGTCATCGGGGGTGGTGCAGGCGGGGCGGCTGGTGCAGGTGATTGTCAGCGTGTCCGCAGCGCGCGGACAGCTTCACGGGATTCTGCGACTGCAGGACTGTGTGCCGGAGAACATGGCGGTGACGGGGACCGACCACCGCGTCCGGTTCCGTACGCTGCTCACATCCAGCATCTTCCGCTACACGGCTCGGGTGCGTGGTGCCGGGCGTCTGCGGCTGCCGGGTTTTCGCGTGGTGCTGGAGGATCGCCATGGTTTTTTCCGGCTGGAGCGGTTTGTGCGGTGTCCGCAAACGTTTCGCGTGCTGCCGGCGTGGCGGGAATGTGGCGACATTCGACCGATCATCAAGCGGCTCAACGCGATCCCGCGACACGGCGTGCACCGCCAGCAGCGGACCGGTCTCGGTTCGGAACTCCTGGAGCTGCGCGAGTACGTTCCGGGTGATCCGCCGAAATCGATTGCGTGGAAAGCCTCCGCGCGGCGGGACCGGCTGATGACGCGGCAGTACGAATCCGAAGTGCCGGTCCGGCTGCAGCTGATTGTGGACGGATCGATGAGCACGCGTCATGGAGGTTTTGGCCAGCGATTGCTGGATCAGCTGGTGAACACGGCCGCCAGTGCGGCTCGGGCGGCAATTTCGAGTGGCGACGCGGTGGGTGTGGTGGTGTTTGATGAGCGTGGCGAGCAGCGTTTATTGCCGGTGTCGGGGGAACGTGGTTTTTATCGCGTGCTGCAGATGCTCTCGGACTTTGCGGTGAACCCGGCACCGCTCCCGGACCGCCTGTCACCGCTCCTGCAGCAGACGGCTTTGGCAGTGTGCCGCGAGCAGTACCCGGAGCTGCTGGAGCGTCAGGTGAATCAGGTTCCGTGGACCATCTTTCCGATACTGCCGTGGTCACGGCGGCGATATCACGCCCGCTGTCGTCTGGCGGGAGTGCTGGCGGAGCTCTACAGCATGTCGCCGGACCGGCATGTGCAGCTGCTCTCTGACGACGCCTTTCTGGCCGCGTTCGCGCAGCACTTTCTGAGTCAGAGTGGTCTGGCGTGGCTAACGCCGGTGACTGCGCTGCGATCGCGGGGGTTTCACGACGGTGCCGCGCGAATGGAGATGCTCACGGGCATCCTGCGTGGATTGACCGCGCGGGCTCGGGACAATGAGGTCTTTCTGATTCTGGGTGACCTGCTTGAAAACGCCCACAGCATCTCGCATCTGCTTCCTGCGCTGCGACTTGCGAGGGCTCGTCATCATCGGGTGGCGGTGGCCTGTCCGACGCCTGCCTTTCACCGTCCGGGCCGCGACTTTGAACCGCCCGCGGACGTGAGCACGGAGGGGCTGCTGCTGGCCGCCGAGCACACGCGGACTCAGGAGCTGACGGCCATGCTGCAGCAGGAGCTGCGACGTTTCGCGATCCCTGCGGCGCTCACGGGTGAACCAGAGGCGGTGCGACTGGTGCTGAATGAGCTGGAGCTGGCTCGCAGTGGCCGGACGGCGGGGGGGCGAAAATGAACGCGAATTTTCCGGAACCTGATGACGATGCGATTGGGCATTCGCAGTCGGAATCGGCCGCCGCCCTGATCAGTCAGCTGCTCCTGCTGCTGTGCACCGGGTACTGCATGCTGCAGTTGTTCCCGATGCTGCCCCTTTCCACGCGTCTGATGCTGCTGGCGCTGGTGCTGCTGTCGCTGCGGCTGTGGGGGGGGCTGATGCTGCTGGTGGCGGGACTGCTGGATCTGCTGATCCGCGAGTTCCCTCGTGCGGGGCGGTTCGAGACGGCGGATGCGGTCACCTGGACGCTCCTGCTGTCAGCAGTGGTGATGTTTGGTTTTCGTCAGCGGAGGGACCTGCAGCAGCTCTCCAGTCGTTCCATTCGCAGTATTTTTCGAGATGCGTTTGGAGCGGCAGTGGAAAGCGTGTCCGGGAGTGAGGGGGGCTTCGACGAGTTGACTGAAGCGGCTCCAGCGGGTTTGGCGGATCGCCTGCTGGGTTCCGGGGTGCAGGCCATTCGCGGTCTGCTGCTGTTGCTGGCGTGTACAGTGACGGCCGCTTTGCTGCTGGAATGGCTGCCTCGGGG
>JBEIEK010000590.1:0-2117 GCA_040382995.1 Planctomycetaceae bacterium | reverse complement strand
GAGCGAGTGTCGGCGTTTTTGTGGAGCGGCAGGGGGCGGTGCGGCGTTCGTGGCAGGGATGCGGCTCAGCAGGAGCTTCGCCCTCCCGGCTCCGCGCTTGGCTCGGCAATGGTCAGCCCGGGCGGCTGCACGCCATCAATCCGCTTACGCCACAGCTGCTCCAACTCGTTTATGGACAACCGCATCAGGGGACATCTGGAAGCCGGAGGGCACCGGGCCTCAGGCTACAGACCCTGACGAGAATGGATTTGTCGGACGCTGACGATCGACTCAGGAGCGTGACAGTATTCACAACGATGTCCCGCACGAGCGGAGACGAGAGCATAGCGGGGATTCACTTGCCGAGTCCTTTCGCCACATCCTCAGCGCGTTGCCCGCTGGCCTTTGACTCCGCTTCGACCAAAGATTCCAGCTCGCACTGCTCTTCGGCGGCTAAGCTGCCACCAGCATCTCTCGCTTCGCGCCAGCGGGTCATCAAGTCAGCCATTCGCCGTTGCTGAGACTCGGAAAAGAACCGGTCCGCCTGAAACCTTTGCACGATCAGCAATGAATCCGCCCCGACTTCCGGGAACTGTTCGGTAAAGGCATCCAAAGCCTGCCCGGCTGTCTCGCCTGAGGCCACGCACTCACCGGACACAGCCTGATACGACTGGCCGCCCGTTTGTTTCGGAACCGGAAGAATGGCTACGGTGGTCATGGTTTGTCTCCTCTTGAAGATCCTATGCGTTGTCGGACTTTGAATCTGAGGAACATTGTATCATCGATTCGGGAATTCGGGTGATTTCACGATGTTCATTGCGATGTACTGGTCAGACTGGACGCAGAGTTTGGCCTGTTGGGCGATCTTGAAAAGCGGACGGGGATTTTGGGGAGCTCTTTGGAGGGATGCTGGGGGCCAGCCCCAGACCCCCGGGAGGCCATCAACAGGTTTTGCCGAATGGGCTGGCTGGCTTTGAGCGAACGGAAGCAGAAGTGGCTGCCAAAGGCAGCCACTGTGCCGGGCGGAGCCCGGCACAGTTGGGTTCAGAGAACCTGTCGACGGCATCTCTCAGGCGCTCGGGTTGCTTCCCAGCAGAGCCCTGCCTTCCCAAGAGATACTGGAGGATACGTCAGGGTGAGGCGGTTGTGGCGAGGCTTTTCGAGGCGTTGAAGATTTTTCTGAGTGCAACAAAAACAGAAGAGAGGGTTTACGCAGATGAGCGAAAAGGATCGCCATCCGGACGAAACAGGGCGAAGTGCGTGTTTTTGCTGGTTTCCCGGGATTTTATCCCGGGCTGGTAGAGCTGGCCTTACAGGCCTGAATTGCAGGAAGGGGAACGCAGGCGGGCGAAGGATTTGCCGCGCCACCGAATGCTGGTCTGCGTTGTGAGCGATTGCGTGCGTTTTTGTGGAGCGGCAGGGGGCGGTGCAGCGGTCGCGACAGGGATGCGGCTCAGCAGGGGCTTCGCCATGGGATGGTGATACAACGGCCCGCGAGGATTGTTTTTTTGAAACACAGAGGACACAGAGGACACAGAGATTTTGGGCGAAACCCAGTGAATTCAGCAGGATGGGCGAATGGATTGGTGGTGAAAGTGCGTGCGAGTTTAGCGAACGTGCGCTGCGGCAGGGGGTGTTACTGGCCGATTGACATCGACCGCTCGCCATGGGACGTTTTTGTGATTCGTTCGGGCAGTGGGGCCTGACGATAGCTGGGGGGTGAAATATCCCGGTTTGTCCGTTTTATCACCGTTTCACCATCCAAGGGCGAGGTTTCTGCCGAGCCACCGAACGCTGGTCTGCGTTGTGAGCGGTTGCGTGCGATTTTGTGGAGCTGCAGGTGGCGGTGCGGCGCTTGTTGCAGGGATGCGGCTCAGCAGGAGCTTCGCCCTCCCGGCTTCGTCTCCGGCCGGAAAGTCAACGCGATTGGACGGAAGCCGTCGGCACGCCAGGCTCCGCGCCTGGCTCGGCAATGGTCAGCCGGGCGGCTGCACCCAAACAATCCGCTCACGCCACAGCTGCTCCAACTTGTTCATGGACAACCTCATCAGCGTCCACGCCAAAAGTCGGGCGAACGCGATGTGTGTGCAACTTCGGCATCGAATTGCAGCGCGACGTCCGGATTCCTGGCGGCGTAG
>JBEIEK010000589.1:0-2126 GCA_040382995.1 Planctomycetaceae bacterium | reverse complement strand
GACAATAAACCACGCGCCTGCGCTTGCTGCGCTGTGACCCTCGCCAGGACCGTCTCGACAAGGCTGGCGAGGTCTTCTTCCGCGGGCTTTACGGACGCGGCCGGAGACGCCGCTCCGCGATTCACCTGGGATCCTGATGGTTGTGGCGGGGTTGTCCCTGACACACGGCGTTTCTGCAATTCAGTCAGCTGGTCCAGCACCACATCCACGGTGGCCAATCGCTGATCGCGTTTCTTTTTCAGCAGTCCGCTGACCAGGGCCTGCAGTTCCGCCGGAATGGCGTCCAGATCAAAGTCCCGATCATACGCCGGCTGACCGGCTGCGAGGTGATACAGCGTTGCTCCCAGACTGAACAGGTCTGTCCGCGCGTCCAGAGATTCACCGGCCAGCTGTTCGGGTGACGCGTAGGCGAATGAATACATCGGTTTGCCGCTGCTGTGGATCAGTGCTTCGCGGCTGCCGGCAGAGCTGCGGGCAAGGCCGAAATCGGCCAGCAGCACGCGGCCGGTTTTGTCCAGCAGCATATTGGCCGGTTTCAGGTCCCGATGAATGATGCCCTGTTGGTGGGCGGCCTGCAGGCCAAGGCAAATCTGACGTGCATACTGCAGCAGCTTTCCCAGCGGCACAGCTCCGTGCTGATCGACCTGCTGCAGCAGCGAACCACCTTCGATGAGCGCCATCACGACGTATAAACCCTGAGCATCCCGCCCCCAGTCTTCGATCCGCACGATATGCGGATGGTCCAGCGACGCGGCCAGCGTGACTTCCCGAACAAACCGCCGCTGTTCTTCCAGCGGAGGGTGCTCACCGGTGTCAGAACGCAGCCGCTTGACCGCCACCCATTGCGGCAGCAGTCGCTTTTTGGCCCGATACACATCCCCAAACCCGCCTTTGCCGATCAGCTCACCGGCAACTTCGTACCGCTGTTCCAGCGGCACCTCAGGAATCTCCGGCAGCCAGCGCCCCAGCGATCGCTGTGTGTGGAGGTCGTCATCAAAACCCGACATGCTCCAAATCCTGTTCGAGGTGATTCGCGGTGGATCAATGTTTTTGATTCGAGATTTTTAGCAACAATGCCCCGTCATGGAAACTGACCACCACGGGTTTGGGTGGTTGCGAACTTGTGCCGCGTGTCCTTCAGTGCCCAGCCGCATGGCGGCAGCCTGCGGGCGAAGGACGCTGCAGACGCGCGTGGGAACGGACGTGAACCGCGGGCGCACCTTCGGTGCGAAGCACAGCCGGGGGCTGCCGCCCAACCGCTGAATGCCCAGCCGCATGGCGGCAGCCTGCGGGCGAAGGACGCTGCAGACGCGCGTGGGAACGGACGTGGACCGCGGACGCACCTGCGGTGCGGAAGCACAGCCGGGGGCTGCCGCCCAACCGCTGAATGCCCAGCCGCATGGCGGCAGCCCAACGGCTGGAACGCAGGAATCTCAGTAAGAGGCCAAACGTTGTATCGCATGAGGATTCAGACATGAATGCGATTCCCTGCTGACACGAAACTCTGCTGGCGACCGCCACGCGGAAGGGACGGAATGGCAGGGGGCTCCCGCCATCCTCGCCCCAGCCTCGCGGCATTGCACAGCAGACTCGCCAGCTTTCGGATTTCAGCACTGATAATAGTCTTCCCAGGCTGTTTCAATCAGCCGCTGCTCCGCAGTTGCTGTCTGCGGCGTTTCTGGCTTCCGGTCTCCCCCGGGTCCCACCGTTTTCGGCTGGCGTGTCCGAGCGGCGACTCCAGCAGAAACCGAATCGTGGCGACACACCACGGAGACCTGGCCCACTTCCGAAGAACCATTATGCATCACATCACCCCTCTCTGTAAGAATTCGTTTCATCACAAGACACCAGCCCTGCTGGCCACCGACACCTATACAGGTGTCGTCATGAGAGACCCGTTGCGCGAAATTCGGGAAAAACAACTCAGTTGGAGGACTCGGCCGGTGCGGCCCGGATGCGGTACTCGCCGCGCCGGCACGTACCGTTACCGGGGGATTGACATCCCCCGCTCGCCCTGTTGCGCTGACAACCGAGCCGCGCCGACCATGCGAGGCGAGCGGTCGATGTCAATCGGCCGGTAACGTCCCTGGTGCGATCCTGGTGCGGCGCTGGCCGGGTGGGCACGG
>JBEIEK010000588.1:0-2131 GCA_040382995.1 Planctomycetaceae bacterium | reverse complement strand
CTTCTCACTTCTCACTTCTCACTTCTCACTTCTCACTTCTCACTTCTCACTTCTCACTCGCTTCCGTCCCACGCTGCGTTTGGCAGCACTCTTCACCCGCGGACTCCCGTCCGGCGGCTCAGCCTGCTCCCAGCCCTTTCCACATCCATGGCGTCAGCACTTCCCGGGGCAGTTCGCCAGCACAGGCTTCTGCCGCCTGCCGTAAATCCCCGGGCAGTGGTCCGCATCGGATCGCCTCTGCCGCCTCCTGCACCTGCGCCGCCGTCTCAGCTCCCACCAGCACACTCGTGACGCCCTCAGCATCCAGCAGATACCGCAACGCCATGCTGTGCAGTGTCATTCCGGATTCAGCCGCAAGATGCCGCAATCTCCGCAGCACCGGCACCACGGACTGCAAAGCTGATGGCACGCGTTCGTCCGGCAGCAGCATGAGTCCCTGCAGAAAAATGCTGCGGACAAATACCGCGATACCCCGCGCTGCAGCACGGCCAAACACACCGCTCCTGACATGCCGCTGATCCAGCACACTCGCCGGCAGCTGCAGCGCTGCAGGGCCCCCCGAATTCACCAGCCCCAGCGGGCCGTCCGGGGCATTGCCACAGGACACACCCCAGCGCCGCAGCCAGCCCCGCTCGCAAAGCTCTTCAAGCACCCCCGCGTACACTACGTCCTCTTCACGATGAAAGAGCACCAGCGGGAGTCTGTCGAGGCCCAGACGCTGCCTTGACCGATCCACCGAAGCCCGCACCGCCCGCTCGCCCAGCTGATGGTCCGCCAGCTGCGCAGGTGTCAGCGGCTGCACCTTCGTGACCACCAGAAGCTGCTCCCACGTCGACAGGCCAGTGATTTCCGACAGCAGTCGTCCCAGCAGTTCCTCGCTGTCCCCGTAAGCTGCGGCCGTGTCGAAGCAGTTCACTCCGTGCTCGATCGCCGTCGCCAGGATTCGCCGCACAGAGTCCGCAGACGGCTGGCCCGTGGAATTGGCGATGCCGTACGGCATCCCCAGCTGCACTGTTCCCAGCATCAGCCGCGAAAGCGGTAATTCATTCCACAGCTCGGTCAGCATGAGTTTCAACCGGACTTCTTAAGCTCTTCAGCCATCTGGCTGAGTCGGTTTTCAAAGGTGAAGCCGAGCGGCGCGTAACGCTCCTGAATCGCCTCCATCCCCAGCTTCACCTGAATGATGTCGGCCCCGTGACAGACAAACCGCGCCCCCAGATCCAGCAGCTTCCGCGTGTGATCCGGATGGCCGCTCACCGTGCCCCACCACTTGCCGGAACGCTCCGCTGCTGCGGCAGTTCGTGTGTAGGCGTCCTGAATCAACGGATGATCAAACTGATATGGAATTCCGGCAATCACACTCAGATCCCCCGGTCCCACCATCAGCACGTCGACGCCGTCCACCGCAGCAATCTCTTCGGCCGCATCCAGCGCTTCAGGAGATTCCAGCTGCACAATCAACAGCGTGTGCTCGTTGGCTGCCTTCAGGTAGGCAGGCATTGGCATCGAACAGTACGGATTGTCACCGTTCGCTCCGTCAACGCCACGCCGACCCTGCGGAGCAAACTTGGCCCAGCGAACAACTTCCCGCGCTTCGTCAGCGGATTCGCAGCGCGGATACATGATGCCCTGAGCACCCGCTTCGAGAATCCGGCCCATCCGCATGTATTCCCAGCGTGCCGGACGAGCAATGATGTCGGAAACGCCCACACGGGCCGCACGCATCAGACCGGCAGCCGTCTCCAGACTGGTCGCATGATGCTCCAGATCCAGCCAGATCCCGTCAAATCCCAGCAGACTCACCAGCTCATACACACTGGCATCCGTAAAGTGGCAACACGTAATCAATGCCGGCTCACCGCGACGAAGCTTGGATTTTACGCGACTGAATCGCATGGGGGTTCCTGATTGTTTGTTGGTGGGTCATGCTGAGCCGCCGGACGGCAGTCCGCGGGCAAAGAGCGCTGCAGACAGGTTCGGGAACGCAATGGGGGAGGAGAAAAATGGAAAATGGTAGGGCGTGCGGGGGATGTCAATCTCCCGGTAACAGCCCTGCCGACATTGTTCAGCCGAACGCTGGATGCTGTTAATGAGAAGGGGCTGAATGCATAAAGAGTGAGAAGTCAGAGGG
>JBEIEK010000587.1:0-2163 GCA_040382995.1 Planctomycetaceae bacterium | reverse complement strand
CCGGCTGCTGTTCGCTGGGATGGGGAGAACTTCAGGGCCATTGGGCGGAAGCCCCCGGCTGCGAGTTCGCCCCGCAGGTGCGCACGCTGTCGTGGGGCCGTTTGCGGTCGCGTTTGCAGGGCCGTTCGCCCGCGGACTGCCGTCCTGCGGCTCACAGGTTCACCCACCCTGCCATTCACCAGCCCACACCGGCGGCGGTGCGGTGAATGCCAGCGGCGTGCCGGACGGGCCCTGCAACTGCAGCGACTCGGCATGCAGCTGCAGCGGTCCTGCCGCTGTGTCCGGGGTCACGTTGGGAGCCGTGCGGAATTCCGGAAGCCAGACCGGATCTCCCACCACTGGCAACCCAAGACTCCAGAGATGCAGGCGGATCTGCTGCGTGCGACCGCTGAGCGGGAACGCGCGAACCAGGGCAGTGCCGTCGGGGAATCGAGCCAGCGTGTGGAATTCGGTGGTGGCTTCAAGTCCATCGGCAGCCGGCAGGTGCAGGCCATCCGCAGAGACGTCGCGGGCGATCGGGAGGTTGCAGGAGAACGTTTCCGACGTGGGATGGCCATGCACGCGGGCAAGGTAGGTCTTGCGAACTTCGCGTCGTTCAAACTGGGCAGCGATCAGCCGGGCCGTCCGTTTGCGGCGGCAAAGCAGCATTACGCCGGAAGTGGACGCGTCGAGGCGGTGCACGATGTGCGGGCGTTCGGGGAACCACGCGAGATTGAGAATATGTCTGAGCGTGTTGCGATTAAACCGGCCGCAGGGATGCACCGGGAGCGGTGCGGGTTTGTTCAGCACGATCAGTTCGTCGTCTTCGAAGAGCAGTTCGATGGCGGCATTGACTTCGGGTTCGATCTGCTGGGTTTCCAGCTGATCAAAGCGTTCGCCTTCGCGGACGATTCGCGCGGGATTCAGCGGGAGCGATTCAGCGGGCCGCACTCGGCGACCGCGACGGGCCCGGCGCGGTTCTGCGGGGACGATCAGGCTCTGAGCGATGCGGTGTTCCCATGCCGCACGTTCAATCTGCGGATGCAGTTCGCAGAGAAAATCGATGAGCGACAGTCCGGCGCAGCGCTGGGGCACGTTGAGCGGTCGTCGATTGGTGGCTGGGCTGCTGCCTGGCAGCGGATTTGCCGCGCGCCGAATCTGTTCTGCCCGCCGGGCAAGGCGTTCGGCATGGAGCTCTTCCGGGCTGCGGTAGCAGGCGGGACAGCTGCGGCCGGGGACGTACTGCGGCAGCTGTTGCTGTTCCAAAGTCAACACGGCCTGACAAATGTAACACTGCGTGGTGCCGGTTTCTGACAGCCGCGGGTCGACGGCCACACGCTGGTCGAAAACGAAACATTCTCCGTCGTAATGCGCCCCCCCGACCTCCTCGAAGTATTTCAGAATGCCGCCGTCCAGCTGATAGACATTCCTGAAGCCCGCCTGCTCCATAAATGGCCCGGCCTTTTCACAGCGGATCCCACCCGTGCAGAACATCACAATGGGTTCTTCGCGGAGCGATTCGGGGAGCTTTGCGATGGCGTCGGGGAATTCGCGGAAGTGATCGATATCCAGCCGAATTGCGTTGCGAAAGGTGCCCACGGCGACTTCATAGTCGTTGCGGGTATCCAGCAGGTGCAGGGGGCGGCCTTCATCCAGCCAGCGTTTCAGTTCGTGGGCCGCAAGTTTGGGGCTGGTGTGGACGGCAGGCGCAACGTCCGGCATGCCAAAGGAGATGATTTCCTTCTTCAGCTTGACCAGCATCCGGTTGAAGGGCTGGTAGTCGCTGAAGCTTTCCTTCGGGGCGAGGTCTGCAAGGAGCGGGTCGTGGCGCAGGAAGTCCACGAAGAGGCGGACGGAATCCGGAGCACCCGCCACGAAGATGTTGATGCCTTCGCTGCTGAGCAGCACAGTGCCGCGGAGGTCAAGTTCCACAGCGCGACGGCGGATGGCAACGCGGCGTTCCGGCAGGTCGTCCAGCGACACGAACTTGTAGCAGGAAATGTTCAGGATGGCCGACGGGGGCGAGGTGGTCTGGGTCACGGATGCGTCTCAGGACATTGCGTGGACAGCGGTTTCAGGAAAACGAACCTGAGCATCCTGCAGCGGGATTGCTCCGGCCGCCTGTCGCGGAAGTCGGCAGGCGATGCGGACACGCGTGGCGGATTCGTCGAGATAAGTGCGGCT
>JBEIEK010000586.1:0-2178 GCA_040382995.1 Planctomycetaceae bacterium | reverse complement strand
GCCCCACAGCAGGTAGCAACCCACTGCGGCCAACGCCCCAGAACGGGCCGAAGCCCCCGATGTCTCCACAGTCCCACGCACCGCCCCACCCTGGGTCCAAGCCCTCGTCGCTGACAACCCCAGTCGCCGAGCTTGCTCCGGGCTCTCAATTCCTTCGACTGGCACCGTCGACTTCCACGAGGGTGAGAGCGACGTACAATCGGTTCTGGTGGATTCTGGAGGATTCAGATCGGAAGAAACGACTCAACAACGGGACATCGCTCCAACTCGGGACCGGCAGGAAACCCAATGGGTCGAGGGGCTTTCCGATTTCTTGTGTCAGCTTCGGTTCTTGGCGAGTAAACCGCCCGGTTCCAAGTCTGCCGCGGGGAATGCGAGATTCTTGGAATCTGCACCCATGGCGTTTCAAAGCTCCCGTTTGTCGAAGGTCGGCATTTCGTTAACTTGCCTGCATGACAACCGTCGTGGAGGCCGTATACGAACAGGGTTGGCTCAAGCCAGTGAAACCCCTGTTGCTGCCAGAGCACTCCCGCGTGCAGTTGACGTTGACGGCGGAGGCTGCTGAAGACGGCGGACGCCAAGAATGGCTCATCCAATCAGAGCGCTCGCTGATGCAGGTGTGGGACAACCCGGCTGACGATGTCTTCAATGCGCTGCTCAAGAAGTGATGTCTTCCTGCTGCCGATACCATTCACAGACCTCAACAGCAGCTAGGTCAGGCCCGCCATCGTTGTGGGATTAGGTTCGTTTCCTGGCGACCTCTTCGTGGTTCCGATCACGTCCCAAGCGTTCAACTGGGATGCTCCTCTCAAGGAATGGCAACGATCCGGCCTCAACGTGCCGAGCGGGGTGAAAGCGCAACTGGCTACAGTGCATGACAGCCAGGTCCGCAAGGTGATCGGTCAGATATCCGAAGTTGATCGGTGCGCTCTCGATTCTCAGCTCCGGGTTTGGCTGGAGCTCTGAGGCCACTGTTCCATGGTTTTTTCCGCCGACTCGCAGATCCTGCGATACGCATCAGGATTTGGGCATCGTCCTCGGTAGTCGATGCGGCACCGCAGTGGGCCGGCGTCGATGGACAAGACGCCCAAGAAACCTCAACAACGGAAGCCGTGAAATTGTTGCCAAGAACGGATCTCGCGATTTGATCCAGAGGGATCAGCGAGAGGTATGCCCGTCGTGGAGCCTATCACGAAGGTCGGGGGCAAAGGCCGCGAAATGCCGGTAATTGAGTGTGTGGATTCGGTCCGCACCGCATTTCCGGGCGGCTGCCAACAAGAGGACATCGTAGATGGCTCCGCCTCTGGCTCCCACGGAAGCGGCGGTCTTGAGCGCGGCCGCAATCTCAGTCGGGGTCAACGACACCAGTGTCAGCCGCTTGGCCACATTGACGTCCACCATCTCCGCCGCGATCGCAGGAGTTAGGCGGGAAGTGATTCGACCGCCCGTCAGGATGGCAAAACATTCCGCCAAGGAATGGGTCGAGGCGTATCCATCCCGGGTGGAGGAAAGCGCAGCCAACGCCTTCTCATGGCCGGATTCATCCTCGATCATCGCAGCCAGAAGACTGGAGCTGTCGAAGAAGTCCCTCACGGCCGCGATTCCCTCGTGGCCGCGATCGCAGCCACGGCATCGAAGGTTTGCCCGGTGCGTGGCACTACCATCAGTCCGGATTTGCGCCGCAATTTCGGCCCGGTCGGCTCCACCGGTGTCAGCTCCAACCGGTTGCCCACCAGAGCGAAACGGAGGACCGATCCAGACGAGAGATGCAGCAGCCTGCGGATTTCCTTGGGGATCACCAGTCGGCCACTTCCATCCATGGTGATCATGGCATCAGTCATGGTATCAGTAATGGCATTGTTCATGGTATGTATCGTGGCACCGACTATGGCAGGTTGCAATCCTGCTCAATTCGTGAGTTGGATACAAACGCCCCTGCGCTCTCCCATGAAGCCGTTGTTCGCAGACGTAAAGAATGGCTACCCCAATCGGAAATCGTTCCCTCACCCCGTTTTTGACCCCGTTTTCTCGGAGGCGACCTGCAGCACCCGGGGATCAGGCTCTCCGGTTCTGGACTTTAGATTCATGCAGTCCGTCTTTTCTCAACTCGTCCATCACGGACTTCGGCATGTAATTCGGACCGACCGCCGGCTCTCTCGGCGCAAACACGCCAAGCTG
>JBEIEK010000585.1:0-2202 GCA_040382995.1 Planctomycetaceae bacterium | reverse complement strand
GCTGACGTTGAAGGATCCGGAAACCATGCGTCCTGAGCTGCGTCGGATTTTTCAGAGCGTGATTGGGTTCGGCAATATTGTCGGTGCTCAGCAGGGACAGCCGCAGCTGGAACTGGATATGCAGAAGCAGGGCGATGCAGAAATCATCTCCGCCCACTACCTTCCTCCGAGAGCGAAATCCAGGGACGCCGCCACAGACTCGTCGCCAGCAGCACCGATTCCCATCATCTACAACTTCTCGCCTGCCGCTGCATTCAGGGGCAACCGGTTCATTCTCGCCTCATCCAGGTCACTCGCAGAGGCACTGATCGCTGCCCCCACCGCAGCCGCGGACCCTGCAAACATGTCGGCCGAGGTTTCCATTCCGAT
Source organism: Planctomycetaceae bacterium (assembly GCA_040382995.1). Lineage (GTDB taxonomy): Bacteria > Planctomycetota > Planctomycetia > Planctomycetales > Planctomycetaceae > SXXK01. The sequence continues at coordinate 1,833 of JBEIEK010000585.1, read as the reverse complement.
GCTGCAGCAGGTGTTCAGCGACAATCGCGACGCCATCGTTTCCGGCAATATGCTCAGCAAAGGCCAAACCCGCGAAGAAGCTGACGCCGAGCTCGATCTGCTCCTGCAACTGCTCAGCTGGTTCCAGAACGCCTCCGCCCGTCTCACTCCCGGCTCTGACACCCTGCAGCTGGAATTCAGCCTGCGGACCGCCGCACCTGCAGGAGCTTCTGCGGATGCGAAATGAATTCACTCCGGAAACAGCATGGGAGCCCTTTGAGCCCGGTCGGGACGGGGCGTGGGATCTGTCGGCTGCCGCGCACCTCTTTCGTCGCGCTGGTTTCGGTGCTGACCGCGCGCAGCTGGAAGCCGCTGTCAGCTCCACACCGGTGGCCGTTGTCGAACAACTGCTGGCGTCAGCCGAACCGGACGCATTCCAATCCGAAATGCATGCACTGGCGTTGTCGGCGATGGCCGGCGGGAACATCCAGCCGCTCTCGGCGTGGTGGGTCTACCGTCTGCTCGCCACCCCCTGTCAACTGCTCGAAAAAATGACGCTCTTCTGGCACGGTCATTTCGCCACCGGCGCGGATAAGGTCACCGATCCCGCGCTGATGCTGGCCCAGAACCAGCTGCTGCGAAGACTGGCCTTTGGCCGTTTCGAACAGCTGGTGCAGGAAGTCTCTCGTGACCCCGCCATGCTGCTCTACCTCGATGCCGCCTCCAGCCGCAAAGCGCACCCCAATGAAAACTACGCGCGGGAGCTGATGTAACTGTTTTGCCTGGGTGAAGGCCGCTACACCGAACAGGACATTCGCGAAATCGCGCGGTGCTTCACGGGTTGGGAAGTCCGTCGCGGCGAATATCGCTTCAACCGCTATCAGCATGATGCTGGTGAAAAGCAGTTTCTGGGCAGCACCGGCAGCTTCGGCGGTGAAGACGCGGTGAGAATTGTTCTCGACCAGCCGTCCGCCCCGGAATTCCTCACAGAGAAGCTGCTGCGATTCTTCGTGATGGATGAACCAGCTGACGCTGCTGCCCTGTGCGCACCTCTGGCCCGCCAGTTTCGTGATTCGGGACTTGAGATTCGCCCCCTGCTGCGAACGATGCTGACCAGTCGTCTGTTCTTTTCGCCGCAATCCCGTGGCCGGCACGTGCGGTCTCCGGTGGAACTGGCCATCGGACTGCTCCGATGTCTGAATGGATCCGCCAACACGGTGGAACTGGCCACAGCCCTGCAGCAGCTTGGTCAGGGGCTGCTGTACCCGCCCAGCGTCAAAGGCTGGGACGGCGGACGCACATGGATCAACAGCTCAACCCTGGTTGGCCGCAGCAATCTTGTTCGTGCCCTGCTTGCCGGACCCAACTCCCGCTTTGGTCGCGGCACACTCCGCGAATACCTCGCAACCCACGACCTGCGAACTCCTGAACAGATCCTTGAAGAACTCCAGCTGCTCCTGTTTGCGATTCCTCCGGCCTCCGCCACCATGGAACGCATTGCAGCGCTCCTGCGGCCCGGCACCGATACCGCACTCGCCACAGGCCTGCATGCGTTGTGCACTCTGCCTGAGTTCCAGTTGGGGTGATTTGGGGCGGTGGCTGAGAAGGCGTTGAGAGAGCGGTTGGCAGAGCGAAACACGACTCTGGTCAGGACTCTGAGGATTTCGGCAGGCCCTCACGCACGCTGGCAAGGATCTGCTGCACGGCGGCGCGACTGAGTTTGCTGCCGGGGCCACTTTGACGCAGGCATTCCAGAGACCCCTCCGCCAGCAAAAAAATGAAGCGGCAGAAGGCGAGGATATCTGGGGGGAAGTGCCACTTTTCAAGCAGGTGCAGGTAGCGTGCGGCGTCCTG
>JBEIEK010000584.1:0-2205 GCA_040382995.1 Planctomycetaceae bacterium | reverse complement strand
CTTTTTGGGTCGCGATGGGTGTCGAGCACGTCCCGTGGTTTCGACGCCATCGAAGTTTGGCGATACGAAAAAGCCCCGAATTTCCGCGTAGAAATGCAAAGACCCGCTGGGGTAAGCCAGCGGGTCATTTTGCTTCGAGCCACCTTGCGGTGGCCGTGTTAGTGGAGGCGGGGGGAATTGAACCCCCGTCCTGTTGTTCCTGACCCAGAGCCTCTACGTGTGTAGTTCGTTGATTATGTCGCGATGGAGAGGTTCGACGAACAAGACCATCCAGCGCCAGTCCACAACGAAATCTTGCATCGGCCGTAGCGGACGGTGAACCGATGCCAGCCAGAATTTGCGTCCAGCGGTCGGCTCCTCAGGCGGGGATCCTTAGGCTGGCACAGCCTGAATCAGGCTGCGAGAGAAAACTGCGGTTTGGCAGTTGTTTGGTGATCAGCTTTTTACGAGGCCAACTGATCAACCTCGACACGCCACCCTGAATCGCGGCAACCCAGTCAAATCCGATCGCCCCCGGTTCAGGAGCAATCCGCGGTGGCGGATTGCTGACGGGCGAAGTATAGGCGGTTGCGGTGTGGAAGGGAAGAGGGGCGGCTGCGACCGCGTGATCTTTCCACTTTTGCCCTTCCCCTGGACGCACCAGCCACCTGCAGGCTCGATCCTTTCTCCACACCTGCTAGACTCTGCCCCGGCATCCTCTTCCATTCTTCCCCTCAGCGCTTCAACGGAAACGACCGCATCGTGACAGGACAGGACACAGCCGAACGAGCCCTTCGTGTGCAGCGACTGCGGGAACAGGTGCAGCAGGCTGCGGGGCGTGTGGTGGTGGGTTTGCAGGCCGTAACGGATCAGCTCCTGATGGCTCTGCTGGCGGGAGGTCACGTGCTGCTGGAAGGTGTTCCCGGCACCGCCAAGACCACTCTGTGCCGCACCTTCGCCTCGGCCCTGGGCATCCACTTCGAACGCATCCAGTTCACTCCTGACCTGCTCCCCTCCGACGTCACGGGGACTCAGGTGCTGGACCGCGCCACTTCAGAATTCGTCCTCCGCCGGGGTCCCATTTTCTGTCAGCTGCTGCTGGCTGACGAACTCAACCGCGCCCCGGCTCGCACGCAGTCTGCCTTATTAGAGGCGATGCAGGAGCGGCAGGTGACGATCGAAGGCCGAACGCTCCCGCTGCCGGACCCCTTTATGGTGCTGGCCACTCAGAACCCGATTGAGCAGGAGGGTGTTTATCGGCTCCCTGAAGCACAGCTGGACCGGTTTCTGTTTCGGGTGCAGGTGGGATATCCGGAGCGTCAGCAGGAGGTGGAGATGCTCCAGCTGCACAGCCGTCCTGCGGAGCAGACGGTCCCCGTAACAACTCCGGATGAGATTCTGCGTCTGCGGAGCGAGCTGGACAGTGTGTATGTCTCGCGGGAGCTGCAGGAGTACATCGTGGACCTGGCTCGGCAAAGCCGTCGGCATGCGGATCTGGCTCTGGGTGCCAGCCCGCGAGCCGCCATCAGTCTGCTCAAGGCCGCCCGTGCCCACGCACTGCTCAGCGGCCGCGCCTGGGCCACGCATGCGGACGTTCAGTCCATCAGTCTGCCGGTGCTCGGCCACCGCCTGATACTCAGACCTGAATCCGAACTGGACGGCCGCACAGCCGAGCAGGTCATTCAGCAGCTCATTCGCAGCGTGCCTGTTGTCCAGGAAAGCGGCCGATGACCGCGCTTGGCCGCTGCACGCTGCTCGTGGCCCTTGCGGGACTGCTGACGGGGCTGGTGCGTGGCCAGGCTGCTCCGGCCTGTCTGGGTCTGACTGTGGTGCTCTGGATTTTCACCGAATGGATCTGGTTCGTCTGGCGGGTACGTTGTGAGCTTCCGCAGTTACGGATTTCCCGGAGCATCAACGGGAGCAGCGAGTCATCGGGGGTGGTGCAGGCGGGGCGGCTGGTGCAGGTGATTGTCAGCGTCTCCGCAGCGCGCGGACAGCTTCACGGGATTCTGCGACTGCAGGACTGTGTGCCGGAGAACATGGCGGTGACGGGGACAGACCACCGCGTCCGGTTCCGCACGCTGCTCACATCCAGCATCTTCCGTTACACGGCTCGAGTGCGTGGTGCCGGGCGTCTGCGGCTGCCGGGTTTTCGCGTGGTGCTGGAGGATCGCCATGGTTTTTTCCGGCTGGAGCGGTTTGTGCGGTGTCCGCAAACGTTTCGCG
>JBEIEK010000583.1:0-2249 GCA_040382995.1 Planctomycetaceae bacterium | reverse complement strand
CGTAAAAATGCCGGCGTAACAACACACGGCAATCGCCAAACGCGGCATGATGAAACCTCGATGGAGGCAATGAAAGGATTCGGAAAGGCAGGAGAAATGAGAAAGGCGGGAGAGACAGGCAGGAAACAACTGACCACTGACCACTGACAACTGACAACTGACAACTGACAACTGAGTCGGCAAATTCTGCAGGAACTCGTTTTTTGTGTCCAGATCAGGTTTCAGAGCGAAAAACGCGTGTTTCCCATGAATTCCACGATTTCCCGGTGCGTCCTCGAACGGCAGCAGATAGAATTTCGGATCAGGATTCTTCCCCCTTCGCCCGCATCTTCATCACCATGCCCTGCATCAACTGGGACGACTTTTCTGACAACACCCCGGCTAACGCCGAAGTGCGATTGCTTGGCACAGTGGAACTCTCCGCCGTGCTGGCTCTGCAAAAGCTCATGGTGCATGAAGTCCGTCTGCAAAGTCGCACCAACGCGGCGATTCTGCTTTGTGAGCATCCTCCGGTGGTAACGGCGGGTTTTGGCCCCAGTCTGCTCGAACTGCCCCTCGACCCCCGCGATCTCTCGTCAAAACTTCTGCAGGTCCACCGCGTCCGCCGCGATGGTCATGTGATTCTCCATCAGCCCGGTCAGCTGGCGGCTTACGTGATTGTGTCGCTGGATGAATGCGGAATCGACGAATCTGAGTTTCGTCGTCGTCTGCAGCAGGCTGTGATTCTGGCGTGCAGCGACGTGGATGTGCGGGCGACCGTTTCCGCTCAGGACCCAACGGCGGTGCACGGGCGACACGGCGTCGTGGCCGAAGTGGGGATTCACGTCGACCGTGGCATCAGCAGTTTCGGAGTCTTCCTGAATGTCAGCCCGCGGCTCGACGAAGCCCGACTCATCGGCCGCGGACTGCTCGAACAACGCGTCTCATCGCTCAACGCCGAACGTGTCCGCCCCACTCCCATGCCCCGGATTCGCTCCGCACTTGCCTCCCATCTCTGTGAACAACTCGGCTACCCGGACTATCATCTCCACACCAGCCACCCATTTCTCACCCGAACCCGGACGCTGATTCATGACAGCTTTGCCAATCCTGACGCTGACGTCTCCTGACGTCGCTGCCGACCCCGCAGCCCCCGCGGCTGAAGTTGCCGTCCGTCGACTCCCACGCTGGCTCAAACGCCCCCTGCCTCAGCCCGGCATGGCCTGGACCAGCGGCATCATTTCCGACCTGCGCCTCGAGACAGTCTGCGAAAGTGCCAAATGCCCCAATCGCTCCGAATGCTGGTCCTCAAAAACCGCCACATTCATGATTGGCGGTAATGTCTGCACCCGCCCCTGTGGGTTCTGCGCTGTCCCCAAGGGCAAAACGGAAGAGCTCGAAATCGACGAACCGGAACGCGTGGCAGAGGCTGCAGCGCGGCTGGGACTGCGTTACGTCGTCATCACCTCCGTGACCCGCGATGACCTTCCGGACGGCGGCGCCGATCACTGGTACCGCACCATCCTTGCCGTCCGCGAACGCACCGGTGCCCAGATCGAAGTGCTCACCCCGGACTTCCGTGGCAACCGGGACGCGGTGACCCGGGTCATCGAAGCCCGCCCGGACGTCTTCAACCACAACACTGAAACCGTTCCCCGACTCTATCACCGCGTCCGCCGCAATGCCGACTATCAGCGGACACTCGATCTGCTCCAGCAGGTCCACGACGAAGCCCCGCACATCCCCACCAAAAGCGGCCTGATGCTGGGGCTTGGCGAAACCCTCGACGAACTCCTCGAAGTTCTCGCCGATCTCCGCAGCGTCGGCTGCTCCATGCTCACGCTCGGCCAGTACCTCCAGCCATCTCCGGAACATCTCCCGGTCGAACGCTATCTGCCCCCGGAGGAATTCGACGAGATTGGCGAAACGGCCCGCAAGCTGGGGTTCTCCATGGTCGCCAGTGGTCCCTTCGTTCGCAGCAGCTACCACGCGGGCGAAATGGCCGAACAACTGCACACCAGCTGACGCAAAGTCCCCAGCCATGCGCTCCGCCGAACAATACCTCAAACCGGCCGTGATCCAAAGCATCGCCAGGCTGGATCTGCGCGCGAAGTTCATCGTGGAAGGGCTCCTTTCGGGACTGCATGCCAGCCCCTTCCAGGGCTTCAGCGTGGAATTCAGCGAACACCGCCGCTATGAACCCGGCGATGATCCTCGTGATATCGACTGGCAGGTCTACGCCCGCACCGACCGCATCTACATTCGCCGCT
>JBEIEK010000582.1:0-2259 GCA_040382995.1 Planctomycetaceae bacterium | reverse complement strand
TCAGAGCTTCTTTTTGTGAGTCCTTTTTTGCCCAGTCGCGCAGAAGTCAGCAGTGAGCGCGCGTGCCCGGCAACCTCGAACGTGCGGCGAAAAAAAAGATCGTGCGGATTTTGGGGGTGGTAATTGTTCATCCCATGAAATGGTGAGCATCCGACCGTCCTGTGTCGAGGGAATTCGTGCGGTGTGCCTCCGGAAAATGGCCACCCGGTGCCGAATGTAGCGGTTGTTGTGCCTTGACACTGCACCGCTGCAGCCACAGCGAACCCGGATTGACTGCATGGACTGATACCCTCGAGGAGAAATTGATCTGCGGTGATACGGGAACTGTCACTGCAATCGATCAGCGCGGCTCGCTGGCAAGCATTCGCTGCAACTGCTGAGCACGCGACTGGAGTTCGTCGTGAGTCAGCAGCAGGAGCTGTTCCTTCGAGTCGACTGGCTGCCGCAGGACTTCCTGAAAAGCGCGAATCCGGCCGATCACTTCGCCCTTTTCGATCCCTTCCCTGATCCCCTGTTCCAGTCGTGGTTCAAACAGCACTTCATAGATGGTGGGCATTTGCGTCTCCGATTCGATCTGCAGTCCGGTTCTGACCGCGTGGTCGAACCAGCTGATTCTTTGCGCGTTGAATACCTGGCACAAGTAGAGAAAGATATCTTTCAGAGCCTCTTTTTGTGAGTCCTTTTTTGCCCAGTCGCGCAGAAGTCAGCAGTGAGCCTGCGTGCCCGGCAACCTCGAACGTGCGGCGAAAAAAAAGATCGTGTGGATTTATAGGGTGGTAAGTATTCATGCCATGCAATAGTGATGAGATGAACGTCCGATGTCCACACAATTCACACGGTATGCCATTGAAAAATGGCCGACCGGTGCCGAATATGCCGGTTGTAGTGCCTCCGCCGCGGACCGCTGCAGGCACGGCAAATACAGTCGCCATCAAACGCCGCAAAGCCAGTTGCTCCAACACCTTCGGCGTTCAGCTGCCATGCAGCTTCAGGCAGACAACCGCACCACACCAGCCCCCATCCGCGGAATCGCTCCAGATTTTTCCGGGATTCCTTCCGGATTCTTTCCGGAATGCCCGGGACTCGTTCGTGAGTTCTGCAGAAGGCGATCCACCGACAACGGGTCGGCAGGATTGACTCTGCATCGAATTCAGCAAATGTTCCCGGAGTCCTCCCATGAAAAAACTGCTGCTCGGAAGTCTCTCTGTCTCCGCCGGCCTCGTCCTGCTGGTGGCCGTCTCCAGCCGTTCCCTGCGTGACCTCTTCGGCTACGCTCGCGCCACCGCCGATACCACCGTCGCGGAGCTCGAAACCAGCCTCCCCGATTCCGTCCGCGACCAGAAGGTTCGCAACCAGCTGGAAGATGCCCGCGGGGAACTTATCGATCGCCGCGTCAGTCTCTCACTCGCCGCTGGCCAGATTCAGGACCTCAGCGACGAAATCGCGCGGCTGAAATCCGCCATCGCCCGCCGCGAAACCATCCTCGCGGATGCCTGGCCAGCCATGGAAGCGGCCGCTGCGGATCGCACTCAGCTCGTGTCCTTCGCCGGCACCACGTGGCAGCCTGCAGACCTCTCGGCCGAGGTCGATCGACTGCTTTCCGAACAGGACCGCGACGAAGTGCAGCTCCAGGTGCGCTCAGAAGCCCTTGAACGCCTGCAGGCCTCCGTCAACGAAAGCCAGCTGGCCGTCAGCGAAATGGAATCGCGGCTGCAGAAGGCCGAAAGCGAATTTGATCTGCTGAAAGTTCGTCGCGAACAGGCCGAATCCGAAAGCGATCTGCTCAGCCTGCTTGCAGCCGCCGGCAGCGAGGGCACCACCAGCACCGCGCAACTGGCCAAAGACCTCACCGATATGGAACAGCAGGTCCGCGAAAAAGAAGCCCGCAATACCGCCCGCCGCGATACTGTCCCGCCCTCCGATGCCCGCCCCAGCCGACTCACACAGTCCTACGAACGCCTGGAACGCCTGAAGAAACTTCACGAACAGCGCGGCGGGGAAACAGCAGCAGCAACCACAGACACAACACCTGACCCAGAGAAGTCACCCGCAGCCAACGCACCCGCCGAAGGCAGGACCAACGTCACGATCGTGATTCAGAATTCGCCCGAAGCCAAAGAAGAAACCACCGAGCCTGCCCCGGCCGAGCCGGAGCCCAAAACCTCCGATGTCGCCCCGATGTAAACAGCACCTGGCAGTGACAATTCGAGCCGCGACCGTGAGGGAGTCGGATGAGTGTGTATACCACTCCCTCACGGT
>JBEIEK010000581.1:0-2268 GCA_040382995.1 Planctomycetaceae bacterium | reverse complement strand
TTGACAGAAATTCAGCGTGAAGGATTCAGGGAAAACATGAGCACGGCGATGTCGGCCGGAGTGATGCCACTGACACGGCTGGCCTGACCCACGGTTGCAGGGCGATGTCGGCCCAGCTTTTCGCGGGCTTCCATGCGCAGTTGAGTCACGGATCGATAGTCGAAGGTTTCCGGAATGCGGATCGAGTCCACTTTCTGCAGTCGGGCGATTTCGGCTTCCTGACGCCGCACGTAGCCCGCATACTGAGCTTCAATCTGCATTTGTTGCTGTGCCGCAGCTGACAGATTCAGTTCACCAAGAGCAGGAAAGACGGACAAGAGTTCTTCCCAGGGAGGCAGCCGCCGCATCCACTCTTCCAGGCTGGCACCCTGAGCCCGCAGCGTCTTCATCGCATGAAATCCTCGATCCAGTTCCTGCTGGTACGCGTTAAATCGAGCCGCGCGTTCGGGTGAGACAATGCCCAGATCCATGCCGATGGGAGTGAGTCGACGGTCGGCGTTGTCGTGTCGCAGCAGCAGGCGGTATTCCGCGCGCGAGGTGAACATGCGATAGGGTTCATCGACGCCTTTGGTGACGAGGTCGTCAATGAGCACGCCGAGGTAGGCCTGACTGCGATCCAGGACGAAAGCGGGCCGACCCTGAAGTTTGCGAGCTGCGTTGATGCCGGCGATGAGCCCCTGGCCGGCCGCTTCTTCGTAGCCGGTGGTGCCGTTGATCTGCCCGGCAAAGTAAAGACCTTCCACCAGTCGGGTTTCGAGGGTGGGATGCAGCTGTGTGGGAGGCGCGAAGTCGTATTCGACGGCGTAACCGTACCGCATGATGTGAGCATTTTCGCAGCCCGGAATCAGGCGAATGATCTGATCCTGCACGTCCCGCGGGAGGCTGGTGGAAATGCCATTGCAGTAGACTTCCTGAGTATTGCGGCCTTCGGGTTCCAGAAAGATCTGGTGCGTCTGCTTTTCGGCGAAGCGCACCACCTTGTCCTCGATCGACGGACAGTATCGCGGGCCGGTCGACTGGATCTGGCCGGAGTACATCGGGGCACGGTGCAGGTTGGCCCGGATGATCTCGTGGATCTCTGGGGTTGTGGACGTGAGATAACAGTGAATCTGGGGCTGGGTGATGCGATCTGTGAGAAACGAGAATGGTGCGGGGTCGGGATCACCGGGTTGAGGTTCGCAGCGAGTGAAGTCAATGGTGCGACCGTTCAGCCGCGCGGGGGTACCCGTTTTGAACCGCCGCAATTCAAATCCGAGGCTGCGGAGCGATCCGGACATGCCATGCGCCGCCTTATCACCGGCCCGACCACCTTCAGCCTGCTGTTCTCCCGTGTGCATCACCGCCTTCAGAAACGTGCCGGTGGTGAGGATCACAGCGCGCGTGCGATAGAGCGCATTGCCGGCGACACGGATGCCTGTGACCTTTCCGGAATCGGTTTCCAGTGATTCAACGGTTTCCTGGCAGAGCGTGAGTCCCGGCTGCTGTTCGATGCGATGCTTCATCTCGAACTGGTAGGCTTTTTTATCGGCCTGGGCGCGAGGACTGTGCATGGCAGCGCCTTTGCTGGCGTTGAGCATGCGGAAGTGAATGCCGGCAGCATCAATGACCCGCCCCATCTCTCCGCCCAGAGCATCAATCTCGCGGACAATCTGCCCCTTTGCCACGCCGCCGATGGCCGGATTGCAGCTCATCTGAGCCACAGTGTCGCAGTTCATGGTGAGTAATGCGGTGTGCGCGCCCATGCGGGAAGCAGCCAGAGCCGCCTCGACTCCGGCATGGCCGCCACCAACCACGACGACGTCAAAATCATAGATGCAGGATGCTGACATGAGGGTGATTGAATCTGCCTGAAAATGACCGAAAGTGGTGGAACTGATTCCAAAACGCAACAAAACCCGCAGGCTCTCCCACCGTTCCGCGGATGCCGATCCCGCCATTCTGCCCGCAATTTTCCGCCGATCAAGCCGACCCCTGGCTTTTCGCCTCTCAGTCCCGGCAGTGCAAGAAAGCAAGTTCGAGGCCGCCGGACGGCTGTCCAGTGGCGTTGACTTTCTGGTGTTTCTGCAGTTTTGGAGGACTCGCTCTCCGTTGAAACGCCTCGATCCGATCATACGGGGCGAGCGGTCGATGTCAATCGGCCGGTGCGGCCCTGGCGCGCTCCAGTTGCGGCGGCGGCCACGCGGGCACGCACTGTTACCGGGGGATTGACATCCACTGCTCGCCTTGTTGCGTTCACAACCGAGCCGCGACCGTCAGGGAGTCGGGAAC
>JBEIEK010000580.1:0-2275 GCA_040382995.1 Planctomycetaceae bacterium | reverse complement strand
TTGATGCGTTCGTGCTGGCAGATGTTTCTCCGGACGCCGGGATTGTGCCGCGGGAATGTTTCGGGAACGCAGTGCGGTGTGCGCTGGAGCTGGCGATTCTGGATGCGGTGTGTCGCTGTGCCGGGATGCCAATGGGGCGTCTGATCAGTCAGCTGCCGCAAAGTTCGGGGTTTGCGGATTTGCGTGAGCAGGTGTATTACAGCGGTGCCATTACGTCGGAATCACCGCGGAAGCAGTGGCTGTCTGCCCTGAAAATGCGATTATTTGGGTTTCGACAGGTGAAGGTGAAAGTGGGAGCTGCGGGGATTGCAGACGCGGATTGTCTGCGGCGTATTCGGAGGGTGGTGGGCAGTACCGTGGATTTGCGGCTGGATGCGAATGAGGCGTGGCGGTGTGAAGAACTGGAAAGCCGGCTGGCTCCGCTGCTGCCATTTCGTCCGTCCTGTCTTGAGCAGCCTGTGCCTCATGCGGAAACACCGGGACTGGGGGCGATCCGCGGGCGGCTGGGGATCCCAGTGATGCTTGATGAATCGCTCTGCTGCCGTGCGGATGCTGAGCGGGCGATTGCCGGGGGCTGGTGCGATGCCTTCAACATCCGGCTTTCAAAATGTGGCGGGCTTGTAAGATCGCTGGAACTTGTGCGGCTGGCGCGGGAGCACGGTGTGTTCTGCCAGCTGGGCTGTCAGGTGGGCGAGACGGGCATTCTTTCGGCCGCCGGTCGACACTTCGCCTGCCATGTTCCGGATTTGCGTTATGTGGAAGGAAGTTTTGATCGCTTTCTGGTGCGTGATTCCCTGGTGGAACCTGACATCACGTTTCGGTATGGCGGTCGTGGTCCGCGGCTGACGAATCCGGGTTTGGGAGTGACCGTGGATGAGTGCCGTGTGCGGGCGCTGGCGCTGCGGACGATGGAGCTACTTGTTCCGGAGCGTTTTCCACTGACAGGGAACGCCGGTTCCCGCTGACAGCCGCTGGTTTGCTCTGACATCAGTTTCCACAGTTTTGCTAGCATTCCGTCAGATCGTCCGGAATTTCGGCCGAGCATCCCCCGAATCTTCCCTGAGCCTCCCCCATGACCACTCGAATTCTCAGCATTTCCGGCCTTCGCGGTATCATTGGCGACGGCCTTGACCCTGTCTATGCTGCGCGATTTGCTGCGGCACTTGGAACGTTGTGCTGCGGTGGCCGGGTGGTGGTCGCGCGCGACGGTCGCTCCACCGGCAGCATGCTCCAGCACGCGGTGTTCTCAGGGCTGATGGCCACCGGCTGTGAAGTTCTGGACGCCGGCATCTGTACCACTCCCACCTGCGGAGTCCTTGTGCGGCACCACGGGGCTGCCGGCGGACTGCAGATCACGGCCAGTCACAATCCCATTGAATGGAATGGCATCAAGCCGTTTGCTCCGGACGGCAGCGTCTTTAATCGGGAGCTGGGCCAGCAGCTGCTGCAGATTCTTGAACAGGACACGATTGCGTGGAAGGACTGGTCCGGCATCGGTCGCGTGACAACTCTGGAAGATCCTTCCCGCGTTCATCTCGATAAGGTGCTGTCGCTGGTCAATACGGAAGCCATTCGTCGGCGTCGGTACCGCGTTGTGCTGGACTGCAATCATGGTTCAGGTGCTGTGGCCAGCCCGCGTCTGCTGGAAGAGCTGGGCTGTGAAGTGATTGTTCTGGGTGGTGAACCAGACGGACGTTTCGAGCACATTCCGGAACCGGTGGAAAAGAATCTCAGCGACCTTTGTCGGGCTGTCGTGCGGCACGAAGCCGACGCCGGGTTCGCTCAGGATCCCGACGCTGATCGGCTGGCCATCGTCGACAACACGGGCCGCTATATCGGCGAAGAGCTGACTCTGGCACTGGCCGCCGATTACGTGCTGGAAACCCGGAAAGGTCCCGTGGTTGTAAATGGTTCCACCAGCCGAGTGATTGCGGACATAGCGGCCCGTCATGGTTGTGCGTTTCATCGCAGCTACGTGGGCGAGGCGCATGTGTGTGCGAAAATGCGAACAGTCAATGCGGTGTTTGGCGGGGAGGGCAACGGCGGTGTGATTGATCCTCAGGTAGGCTACGTCCGTGACAGCCTGGTTTCCATGGCCTGGGTGCTTGCAGGCATGGCGGAGAAACGTCGCACTCTCGCACGCTGGGCCGATTCGCTCCCGATCTACACCATTGTCAAGGACAAGCTGACGTGTCCGGCGACTGCTGTGCCGGCGGCCTGTGCGGCCCTGCAGGCGGCTTTTCCGGATGCGGAGGCTCGTGATGGTGACGGGCTT
>JBEIEK010000579.1:0-2288 GCA_040382995.1 Planctomycetaceae bacterium | reverse complement strand
GGTATGACTTCATCCTCACACTCTTCGCACTACACTACGAGAAATTCAAATACCCTGTCTGAACACTAGTAATACACGGCGCACCGTATTTGACGGAGAGTCCAAAAAACGTGTGACGATCGAATTCACTCCGGAACTGATCGCCCGGACCCGGCAGCTGCGGGATGACTTCCGCGCGGCCGCCGCAGCCGGCGTGATTCCGCCGCCCCTGGAAGACAGCCCCAAATGCCCCCGCTGCTCGCTGGTCGGCATCTGCCTGCCCGACGAAGTCCAGCTGCTCCAGCGTCAGGCCGCTGAACACGCGCCGGATCCGGATGTCACGGATGACCAGCAGGACGAGTCATCCGACCGCCGGTCCGCCACCTCCCCGGCCGCGCCCCGCATTCGCCGCCTGATTCCCGCTGCCGACGATGCCCTGCCCCTGTACATCCAGTCCCAGGGTGCCATGCTGGGGAAATCCGGTGATCGGCTCACCGTCAAACAGAAGGATGAACTGCTGGCGGAACGACGTCTGATGGATGTGTCGCAGGTGAGTCTGTTCGGGAACGTGATGATGTCCGCGCAGGTGCTGCGGGAGCTTACAGTCCGTGGGATCCCGGTCTGTCATTTCACGTATGGCGGCTGGTTTCACGGCATCACCACAGGGCTGGTGCACAACAATGTCCAGCTGCGGATCGACCAGTTCGCAGCAGCGGCCAATCCGCAGCGGGCTCTGGAAATTGCCCGCTGGCTGATTGCCGGCAAGATCCGCAACGCCCGCACCATGCTCCGACGACACCTCGCAGGGACCGCGGCCGATGTGTCCGAAGACTCCGGGGCGGAGGTTCTGGATGCCAGCCCGGCGTCGGAACCCATGCAGGTAGCGGAGGCTGAGATGACGCAATTCCGCGAATCATCCCCAGAGTCGCGTTTCGCTCCGCGAAACGTGCATCCACCATCAGCTCTGGCTGACCCCACTGCCACGTCGCCTGCAGAGTCCCCTATCGCTCCGCGAAACGTCCCCCCAGCCTCCTCTCCGGCAGCAGACCTCAAACCAGCACCCGAGGTCACCAGCCGTCAGCGAATCCTCGATTCGCTGGCAGAATACCGCCGCCGCGCGCTGCGGTGCGAGAGTGCCGAATCGCTGCTGGGGCTGGAAGGCATGGCGGCCAGGACCTATTTCGAGGGCTTTTTTGAGCTGTTGCGGGGCCGGCACGAGTTTGACGTGACGGGACGCAACCGCCGACCACCCCGCGATCCGGTGAATGCCGTGCTGTCGTTTGTGTATTCGCTGCTGGTTAAGGAGCTGACCATCGTGCTGCAGGCCGTGGGCTTCGATCCGCTGCTGGGAGTGTTCCATCGCCCGCGATTTGCGAGGCCAGGGCTGGCACTGGACTGTGCCGAGGAATACCGGCCGTTACTGGCGGATTCGACGGTGCTGATGGTGTTCAATAACGGTGAAGTGGACGCCGGAAGTTTCCTGGAACGCGCGGGAGCTGTGGTGCTGACCGAAGCGGGACGCCGCGCGGTGATCGCGGCCTGGGAACGGCGGCTGGCTCAGGAAGTGACACATCCGCTGTTCGGGTACCGCATCAGCTATCGGCGGGTGCTGGAGGTTCAGGCCAGGCTGCTGGCGCGCGTGATCACGGGTGAGTTGCCCGAATACATTCCTTTCTGCACCCGTTGAGCACAGGAGCTGACAGATGAAACATGTTTATCTGATTTGTTATGATGTGGCAGAACCGTCCCGGTTAAGAAAGGTGTACAAGTGCCTGCTGGGCGCCGGGGAATCGCTGCAGTACAGTGTGTTTCGCTGTGAGTTATCAGCGCAGGAGCGACAGGCGTTGATTGAGCGGCTTTGGGGATTGTTGAATCTGCGTGAGGACCGCTTGCTGGTGGCCAACCTTGGCGTCAGCGACGGCACCGGCGCCGATGCGCTCCAATATTGGGGCACCCCCAGAGAACTGCCCAATTCCACGCGTCCAATCGTGCTTTAAGCTCATTTTTTTGACACTTCGGTCCCTGCGAGCACTCCGGTGACGCAAAAACCCCCGGCAGTGCTCGCAGTGCCTAAGTCCTTCTTTGGCAACACGTTATAAAATCGACCATGTTTGTCCCTTGCATTTCCAACCCCTTTTTCGGTAACCTCTCGCAAATCGCCTCGCAAATTCAAGGCTGGCAACGGCTTAGAAGGCGGGCGGTCTCCGTCCTCAGCTGAGGACGGCTCCATTGAAGCAGCTCACCAATCACAATTGTATTGCCATTGTGAATGGGTCTCCGTCCTCAGCTGAGGACGGCTCCATTGAAGC
>JBEIEK010000578.1:0-2292 GCA_040382995.1 Planctomycetaceae bacterium | reverse complement strand
GCATCGAGTTGTCCGAAATCCCGTGGATTGCATCCGCTGACACAGAACAGGTGGCCGACTGCATTCTGCGGGCGGCCGGGGCTTCACCACGATTCATGGTGGCGATCGCGGGGCCACCCGGAGCCGGCAAGTCGACGCTGTCCGCGGCGCTTCTCAAGGTGCTGCAGCGGCGGCAGTCAGCTGCGGTGGTGGTGCCGATGGACGGTTTCCACTTCGACGACGGCGTGCTGATTGCTCGAGGCCAGCGGTCCCGCAAAGGGGCGGCATTCACGTTCGACTGTGCGGGGTTTGAGGTGTTGCTGAAGCGAATACGCAGCAGAGAACCGGACGTGGCGATTCCCGTTTTCGACCGCAGCCTTGAGCTGTCGCGGGCCGCGGCGGCCGTGGTCGATTCCGCTGCCCGCATCGTGCTGGTGGAGGGCAATTATCTGCTGCTGAATGAGCTTCCGTGGACGCGTCTGCACGAGCTGTTTGACTATCGCATATTCCTGGATGTGCCCGTCGACGAGCTGCAGCAGCGACTTCTGAAAAGAATCCAGTCCCACGGATTCACCCTCGAACATGCTCAGAGCTGGCTTTGCGGAAACGATTTGCCCAATATTCACCACGTGCTGAACTGCAGCATCCAGCCCGATCTGTGGATTCGTTCGCAGCCGGCGATGGCCGATGCGCGATTTTCCTGAAAATCTCTATGGCTCACGGAACCAATCCCATGACCTGTGCACTCACCAGCCTGCGGCACCTGTCCTCCGCAATTGCTCTGCTGGCAGTCTGCTGCAGCCTCCCGGCAACAGCGGCCCTTGCTGCACCAGCAGCAGACTCTCCGCGTCCAAACATTGTGCTGGTGATGGCCGACGACCAGGGCTGGGGAGACACTGGTTATAATGGTCACCCGCAGCTGAAGACGCCGCACATGGATGCCATGGCCGCTGCAGGGCTCCGGCTGAATCGGTTCTACACGGCCCACTTCAACTGTTCACCGACGCGTGCCAGCATTCTGACGGGGCGGCATCCGCACCGCATGGGAACCTTCGCGCCGGGACGCCCGATCCGCGTCCAGGAATTGACGATTGCTCAGGTGCTGCAGGAAAGCGGCTATGCCACGGGACACTTTGGCAAGTGGCATCTGAACGGTCGCAACGGTAACCGGGATACAAAGACCCTGCCTGGCCGAGCGGTGCTGGCTGGTGATCCGCTGTCACCGGGACGTCTGGGTTTCGACGAATGGGTTTCGGCCGATAACTATTTCGACCTCGACCCGGTGCTGGGACGAAATGGTGTACCGGAGAAGTTCACAGGAGACGGCTCTGATGCTTCCATGGACGAAGCCCTGAAATTCATTCGTCGGCAGGCGGAAAAGCAGCAGCCGTTTCTGGCGGTGGTCTGGTTTGGAAATCCACATGTCCCCCACGAAGCGCTACCGGAAGACAAACAGCCCTATGCGTCATTAACGCAGGACCTGCAGAATTACTACGGCGAGATCAACGGGATCGATCGAAATGTCGGGAAGCTGCGAGCCGCACTGCGGGAACTGCAGCTGGCCGAAAACACGCTGCTCTGGTACTGCAGCGACAACGGGGGAGCGGCCGGGCCGAGATCAACGGGTAATCTGCGAGGGGCCAAGGGAACGCTCTGGGAAGGCGGCCTGCGTGTTCCGGGGCTCATCGAATGGCCCGCACGCATTCGCACTCCGGCAATAAGCGACCTGCCCTGCTCAACCCTCGACATCTTCCCCACGGTGCTGGCTGCGGTGGGCGTGACAGCAGGCAAGCCGATTGAACCACTGGATGGTGTCAGTCTGCTGCCGCTGCTGGATGGCGATATGCCAACCCGCGGAAAGGCCATCCCCTTTGTGGCTGCGATCAACACGCCCAATTCCCACGCCGCACTGCTGGACTGGCCCTGGAAACTGCACACAGATCCTGCTGCCGGCGGTGGTCGCGGTAAGAAAAAGGCGTCCAATGCCGCCGTCGAACCGGTGATGCTGTTCAATGTGGAATCCGATCCTCGGGAGACCACAAATCTGGCCGGGGAACAGCCTGACCGCGTAACGCAGATGCAGACAGCTTTGAACGACTGGAAGCAATCGGTACGGCGCAGCCTTGAGGGGGCAGATTACCCGAACGGATTGCCGGGCGCGGACAGGGAAACACAGCCGTAACAAGCCGTGCGAGGCCTTTTTTATGGCAGGCGTGGTCCCGGGAAGTGCCTCGACGCAGCGTCCGAAATCGGCCGCTGCAGGCTGGGATGGCGAAGAAACGCGACCCCTGCTCATAGTCGCGTTTCGCTCCG
>JBEIEK010000577.1:0-2296 GCA_040382995.1 Planctomycetaceae bacterium | reverse complement strand
TACCGTAATCAGATTGGTGCATGTCCACTGGCTGGATGGATAAAGGTCGGTAATCGCCGTGCTGTTTTGCTCACATATGCTATCCGTTGCTGTAAAGGAAAAGCGACCGCTGACCCGCCGATTCCGTAATCTGGAACGATACCTGCACCTGGGCCCGAAAACAGATAGCCAGCGGCAGACAGAAAAGTTAAAATTCCAACAGCCGCGTCTTCCCGCCACCTCCGCGAACACAGGTTTCCGCCATGTTCTGCCAGATTTCTGCTGCGATTGCCACCGCATGCCTGATGGTTCTCACAGTCTTCTCGCCGGCATTATCCGCCCAGGATTTCAAGCCGGGAAGCCTCGATCTGCCGTTCAGCCTTGATCAGGTCCCCGAAGAATCCTCAGCCCCGGTCATCACTGGCGTGCTCAAAAAAATCGACGACTCCAGCTGCCGCCTCGAAGTCACTGTGACCCTCCCGGAAGGCAGCTACATCTACTCCATGAATCCCTCCTTCAGCTCTGCGACCGCCATCAAGCTGGCCACCGACACGCCCCTGCAGCCCAGCGGTGAATGGCAGGCCGACCGCGCCCCCAAAACCAGCTTCGACGAAGACCTGAAGCAACAGCTGGAGAAATTTCACGACAAGGTCACGTGGAGTCGCGTTCTGCAGGGCCCGATCACCCCCGGTCTGTCCGTCAGCGGAACACTCAGCGGACTCTACTGCACCGATCGCGACTGTCGCCCGATTGTCAAGGCGAAGTTCACGGCACTGCTCAGCGACGAAGCCGCCGCCCCGGCAGCATCCAGCCAGACAGAATCCACCCCGACCGCTGCAAATCTGCAGACCCTCAGGCCAAAAATTGGCTTCGGCAAAACGGCCACCACCGAGATGGTGACGATTGACGTCAGCCTGACACCGGCCACGGCAAAACCCGGCGACGAAGTCCTGCTGCAGCTCAAAACCACCGTCGAAGACGGCTGGCATATCTTCGCTCTCGACCAAAACCCCGAGATGGCAGGGTTACCTACCGAAATCAAAGTCGAACCCTCCGGACTGGAAGCCATTGATCCCGCATTCAGCCCCTCCAGCGAGCCGGAAATCGAGACCCCGCTGGCCGACATTACCCACCGCGTGCACTACGGTCAGATTACCTGGAGCCGCCGCTATAAGGTCACCGATCCCGCCGCCGCAATCTCCGGTTCCATTCGGTTTCAGATCTGTGAAAAAGTCTGCAAGCCACCAGTCACCGCAAAATTCGCGGTTGCGATTGGTGCTCTCCCAACCAGCACCGCTCCGGATCTCGCACAAGACTCGCGTCCCTCCGAAACTCCGACCAACCCGCTGCTCACCACAGAAATGCCGCCAACCGACGGCGCCCTGGAAGACGGCCCGGTCCGATCAGCAACTCCCGCCGCCCCCACATCCGCCACTCCCGCCGGTCAGAACTTCTTTGCCTTCATGGTGGCTGCCATCACCGCCGGCTTCGTCGCTCTGGCCACACCCTGCGTGTTCCCAATGATCCCGATCACCGTGGCCTTCTTCCTGAAACAGGAAGAAAAACAAGCTGGCAGCTCGCTGCGACTGGCCATCGTTTATTGCCTCAGCATTATCTTCGCCTTCACCATTCTTGGCCTCGCAATGGCCCGAATCTTCGGCGGCACCAGTCTCACCAGCCTTGCAAATAACCCATGGCTGAACATCTTTTTCAGTGTTCTGTTCCTTGTCTTTGCAGTAATGCTGCTGGGACTGATCGACTTCCGCGTCCCCAGCTGGCTGCTCAACTGGACCGCACGGCGCGAATCCACCGGCGGCACTGTCGGCGTGATTTTTATGGCGCTCACCTTCACGCTCGTTTCATTCACCTGCACCTTTGCCTTCGTCGGCTCCCTGCTGGTGATCGCTGCTCAGGGTGACTACCTCTGGCCAATCCTTGGGATGCTCGGCTTCTCCACAGCCTTCGCATCGCCGTTCTTCTTCCTTGCCCTGTTCCCCGGCCTGCTGCAGAAAATGCCCCGCAGCGGCGGCTGGATGAACGACGTGAAATTCGTGATTGGTCTTGTGGAAATTGCCGCCGTCGCCAAGTTTCTCAGTGTGGCCGATATTGGCTTCTCCGCCAGTGGCATTCCCGTGTTTGTCACCTACGAAGCGTTTCTCTGGAGCTGGATCGCACTGTCTGCGTTTGCGGCCGGTTACATCATGCGGCGGCAACAGGGACGCTGGCCGCGGTTTTCCTTCGTTCGCCTCGGTTTCTTCGCTGCCTTTCTGATTTTTGCCGGTCGCGTCACTGCAGGCCTGCTGGCACTCCCACTGCC
>JBEIEK010000576.1:0-2299 GCA_040382995.1 Planctomycetaceae bacterium | reverse complement strand
TCGACGATACAGGGGCTCCGCTTCGGAAACGCGGTCTGTGGCTTCGAGCTTGCTGGACCAGATCTGTGGACGGTTTGCAGAAGTGGTTGCCGCTGCGAAGGCGCTCGTCGAGGACTGTCCATCAGCCTGTGAATCCTCCTGCATCGACTGCCTGCAGACCTTCCGCAACGGCTTTTATCACACACACCTCGACCGCAAACTCGCAGCCGAAAAACTGAACGCCTGGGGCGACCGTCTGAAACCTGCCCACGCCATCCCACCAAAGCAGCCCTCACAGCCGCCAGCAGAGGGCACGCATCCGGTCAACGAAGCCGAACGCCGCCTGCGGCATCTGCTGCTGGGTGCTGATTTCGGAGAGGGCATTCGGGGCGAACAGATTCGTCTCGATCGGGCGATTGGCACCACCACGCCCGATGTCATCTACCGCGGTGCGCAGCACGACGAAAACGAGGGTGTGTGCATCTATCTTGATGGCCTGAGCCAGCACCTGCATGGTAATCCCGCCACAGCCGAACACGACCGCCGCATCCGCGACTGGTTGCGGAACAATGGCTATGAAGTGATCGAAATCGCGGCCAGCGAGCTGTTCGACCGGGACGCGATGATGCGGCATTTTCGCAAACTGGCGGGCTATCTGGGCAACACATCCCTGCGCGAACGCCTGCGTTCCGACCTGAGCTGGTTCGAGGCGACCGTGGCCACCGCCGCGGCCGCATCAGCCGCTCCAGTCCCGCGTCCACTACAGAGCAGCAGCCCACCCGGCATCACCACCCTGAGCGACCCTGCCCTTTCTGAACGGTACGTCACCTGCCTGCCCCTGATCCCGCTCCGGGCAGCCGCCGGAGCCTTTGGCGACCCGCAGCACATTCCGGACGATTCCGAATGGTCCCAATGGATTTCCATTGACATCGGCCGCAAACTCCGCCGCGGCATGTTCGTGGCTCAGGTGGTCGGAAAATCCATGGAACCCCGCATCCCCGACGGCTCTTTCTGCATCTTCGCCGCCCCGGTCACGGGCACCCGCCAGGGCAAAATCCTGCTGGTGCAGCTGCTGAATGAAACCGACCCCGAAACCGGCCAGCGTTTCACGGTGAAACGCTATGAAAGTGAAAAAGCAACCGATCGCGACGGCACATGGCGGCATGTGCAGGTGAGGCTGAAACCATTGAATCCGGCGTTTGCCGAGATTGTCCTGACGCCAGAGGATGAGGGAAACGTGGGAGTGATCGCCGAGTTCGTGGCGGCTTTGTGAAGGGGAGTGGTTTTGATCGTACTGAATCAGGCAGACGGCTCGAACGAATCGCCTGTTGGGGATTCATCAACGCAAAGATGCTGTCAATCAGCCGAATCTTATGAAGGGGCTGACCATGCTTCTGTTGGACGACGTCGTCACATCACGTCTCCTACCCGAAGGCAGGCGATTACTGGACGAAACTCCCGAAATTAGTCACACTCCGCCCATTCGTGGTTTTCCATGCAGCCAGTGTGCGGAGGTTCCACAATGCCTATGTTTCTTGGAAAGAATTTGGCGGGTACTCGCTGGCACCCGTCGATCTGCCCACAACTTGACAGCATGTCAGCCAGCAACGAGATTTCCGACAGGGCATTAAGTGAAAATCTGGGCCTTGAGAAGCGCGTTGCGCAGGAGCGCGTCGAAGCGTTTCTGGAGCATTTCGATTCGCATGGAGGTCAGGATGCATTTGCAAACGCGATGCTGTCGTTTCGCAAACAACCTCCATCCAGCGCTGTTGGTCTGAAAGCACATTCCAACATCGCCTATCGTGCAAATGGTGGGAACTTGCCGCAGTTGTCAGATCGGACGCAACTGGTGACAATTCAGTGGCTTTTCCCCGCGTTCATCCAAAACATTCAGGATTGGCTTAAACAGAGACTCCCTCTCGAATCAATATCATCCGGGGCGATGTTGGACGAATTGGTGCCAAACTCTGATCGAAGCGACATTCTGAATAATATTGCCGACGACTTTGACGTCCACAAATGGTTGCAATTCGCTTCCGGAAAGCATGGGCGAGTGCCGTCCCTTGTCAGGCAGTCTCTTGCAGAATCGTGGCAGAATTTTCTGCGGGATAACCAAACGTTGGGGATTGGCTCAGCCCCGCTGCCGCAGGATCGACTTTGCTGGGTAGGGCTGTGGGACGAATTTGAGCCGCATGCTGCGGGAGGCATTGCCAGGTGGCTTGAAATGTTTGGATTGGGGCACTACGTCTATGCCAACTCAAATGAGGATCCGTCGAATGCTGGTCGTGACTGGTTCCTTGTCCTGAAGTATAGTGCTGCT
>JBEIEK010000575.1:0-2314 GCA_040382995.1 Planctomycetaceae bacterium | reverse complement strand
GGCCGTGGAGTTTTTCCATTGAAAACGCTGCTGATTCCGGTGCTCGATCTGCGTGGCGGCGAGGTTGTCCATGCAATCGCGGGTCGACGCAGCGACTATCGACCGCTGAAAAGTCTGCTGACGGACAGCACTGACCCCTTCGAGGTGCTGCAGCAGTTGCGGGCGACCACGGGCCTCGACACGTTCTATGTGGCTGATCTTGACGGGATCATTGACGGGCGACCTGACTGGAAAGTGCTGCAGCGACTGACCGACACCGGGGTGCGGCTGCTGATTGACGCCGGGGCCCGGCGCGTTGGGGACATCGACGCCGTGCGGCTGGGACCCAATGTGCGGCCTGTGGTGGGAACAGAGTCATTCGAGGAGCTGGAGAGGCTGCTGTCGGGGACATCAGCGGATGTGGTTTGCAGTGTTGATCTGCATGCTGGCAGGCTGCGCATTGCTGATCAGAATTCGGAGGCGGGGGAGATCACAGTTGAGAATCTTGCTGAGCGGTTGTGGACTGCCGGGTTGAGAAGCTGGATTGTGCTGGATACCGCTGCCGTCGGAACCGGGCAGGGGATTCCAACTTTGTCGTTGTGTCGGACGCTGAACCGTCGTTTTCCCGGAGTGGAATTGATTTCCGGGGGAGGGGTGCGATCTCAAGCGTGTCTGCTGGAGGCGGGCGAGGCGGGAGTGACCGGGGTTCTGGTGGCATCAGCGCTGCATACGGGGGCGTTGGGGAGCGTTTTGCGCGCCTGAGTTTCATTTTGCAGGGCCGGAAGCGACACTTCTGAGTTGCTCCGCACTGACGGACCTTTGCTATCGCTCCGTTTCTTTCGCTGTTTTCACCATGCAGTCCTTCGCCAAACTCTGTGAAGAGCTCGACAGTTCCACCCGCACGACTGACCATGTCGAGGCGCTGGTGCGATATTTCCAGACTGCAGAACCTGCGGATGCCGCATGGGCGGTGTGGTTTCTGTGCGGTCATCGACCACGGCGGGTCGTGACGGTTCGTCAGCTGCAGCAGTGGTGTGCGGAACTTTGCGGGCTCCCGGAATGGCTTCTGGAGACCTGCCGCGAGTTTGTTGGTGACCTTGCTGAGACGCTTGCGCTGCTGCTGCCCGTTCCCGCCAGCCCTGCTCCGGAACCGCTCCGCTTCTGGGTTGAAGAACGCCTGCTGCCACTGGCAAAGGCTGCTGACGACGAACGTCGACAGATCATCTGTGGTGCCTGGCAGACACTCACGCAGCGACAGCGATTTCTGTTTAACAAGCTGCTCACGGGTGGCTTCCGCATTGGTGTATCAAGAAAGCTGGTTGTTCGCGCTCTGAGCCGTTCGAGTGGTGTTTCGGCCGACGTTCTGACTCACCGCCTGATGGGAACATGGCAACCCAGCGCTGAATTCTTCACAGGGCTGCTGTCTGCAGACACGCGAGATACGGATATCAGTCGTCCCTACCCGTTTTGTCTGGCGAATCCGCTGCCGCCCGAAACTGCCGCTGAACTGCTGGAATTGCCCCCGGACGCTGAGGCCACACGGCTTGGCGGAATCGAGGACTGGGTGGTGGAATGGAAATGGGACGGTATCCGTGCGCAGGTGATTCGCCGGAGCGGTCAGACATTCATCTGGTCCCGCGGCGAGGAACTTATGGAAGGTCGTTTCCCGGAGATTGAGCAGGTTGCTGCCAACCTTCCCGAGGGCACTGTGCTCGACGGTGAAGTGCTTGCCTGGAAGGACGGTCAGGTACTTCCTTTCGGAGAACTGCAAAAACGCATCAACAGACGCAGCATAAGTCGCAGCCTGCTGGCTCAGGTCCCGGTGCAGTTTCTGGCGTTTGATCTGCTGGAGGAGCGGGGGACGGACATTCGCAGACTGGGGACTGCGGAACGCCGGGGGCGTCTTGAATCGCTGCTGGCGGCGTCAGCAGCCGACAGTCCGCTGCGGCTTGCTCCACAGGTCAGCTGTCGAACGTGGACGGACTGTGCGGTGCTGTTCCGTTCCGCCCGGGATCGTCACGTTGAAGGTCTGATGCTCAAACGCAGCGACGCCGCCTGTGAAGCCGGTCGTCCGGTGGGGCTGTGGTGGAAGTGGAAGTCAGAGCCACTGCATTGTGACGCCGTGCTGTTATATGCTCAGCGCGGGCATGGGAGGCGCGCCGGTCGCTTCACGGATTTTACATTTGCTGTCCGCGATGGCGACCAGTTCGTGCCCTTTGCCAAAGCGTACAGCGGACTGACGAACGAGGAGATTGAGGAGGTTGACCGATTTATCAGGGAGCACACGATTGAGCGTTTTGGACCTGTGACGAGCGTATCGCCGCAGCTGGTGTTT
>JBEIEK010000574.1:0-2326 GCA_040382995.1 Planctomycetaceae bacterium | reverse complement strand
GTGAAGTGCCGGCGAAGGCGGCAAGTGGCGAGGGCGAAAAAAAAGCCGCTGCAGAGAGCAGCGGCCGGTGCAGACTGAGCAGGGCTGTGGTGCCCTGATGATGTACGTTTGAATTAGCCGACGAAGGTTTTCTTTTTCAGCGCGGCGAGCCGGGACTTCACGCGGGAAGCCGTGTTCTTGTGAATGAGCTTCTTTGCGGCGGCCTGATCGAGTGCCTTGGTGAGGAGCGAGAACTGCGCGTCGGCGGTTTCCTGTGTGGGCTTGGTGGCCAGCAGGGCACGGAACCGCTTGACTGTCGTGCGAAGAGCGGAACGCTGCTGACGGTTACGCTCGCGGCGAACGTTGGCTTTACGAAGAGACTTTTCGGCGGACGCTGAATTGGGCATAACGGTGTGGCTGAATTCAAGGAAAACGGACCGGAAAGCGTGGGAACGGCTTCAGCCGCCCGTTGGGAATCCGGCAGTTTATCCGGGGGCCGGAAATATTTCCAGCCTGATCGGCAGAAAGTCGCCCCTGATCCAGCGAAATTGAGAATTGGTCGGGTAAATCCCCCGGAAAGTCGGTCCCGAACGCTTTCCCACGCGAATTCACCCCGCTAAACTCTTACCAGCCGCCCGCGTCCCTCGCCACCTCGACGACCACGGACGCACCGGTGTTCCCAAGGAGCCTTCGCATGCTGCAGCAAATCCCCGAAAATGCTCTCCAACTCGCGTTCCTCGAAAACGCCAGTTTCCTGCAGGTTCTTGTCGCCGTCCTCATCGGCTTCTTCGGCCTGCTCATGCTCGCCTTCCTGATCATGTTCGCCTCCGTGGCCTCACTCTGGTTCCGCGCCTACATGTCCGGCGCCGCAATCGGCCCGGTGCAGCTGGTGATCATGAATCTCAAAAAGATCAGCCCGCAGGTCATCGTCGATTCGCGCATCATGTCCGTGCAGGCCGGACTGGGTGACATGATCTCCACAAACGCCATGGAATCGCACATGCTCGCAGGTGGTCGCGTACCGCTCGTCGTGAAAGCCATGATCGCCGCCAAAGGCGCCCGCATCCTGCTCGACTGGAACACCGCCGCCGCCATCGATCTGGCCGGCCGCAATGTGCTCGAAGCCGTGCAAACCAGCGTTCGAACCAAAGTCATCGACTGTCCCGACGTCGCCCGCAATCCCGCCCGCCCGACGCTCGATGGCATCGCCAAAGACGGCATTCAGCTCAAAGCCAAAGCCCGAGTCACCGTCCGGACCAACATTACTCAGCTGATCGGCGGAGCGACCGAGGAAACAGTCATTGCCCGCGTCGGTGAAGGAATCGTCTCAGCCATCGGTTCCTGCGAAACCCACAAGGAAGTGCTCGCCAACCCCATGCTCATCGCCAAAGCCGTGCTCGCCAAAGGGCTCGACTCCCAAACCGCCTACGAAATTGTCTCCATCGATATCGCCGACATCGACGTCGGCGATAACGTCGGTGCCAGACTGCAGGCCGATCAGGCCGAGGCCGACATGCGCATCGCCCGCGCACTCGCCGAAGAACGCCGCGCCGCCGCCGTTGCTCACGAACAGGAAATGCGAGCACTCACGCAGGAAAACCAGGCCGAAGTTCTCCTGGCCGAAGCCGAAGTTCCCCGCGCCATGGCCGGTGCCTACCGCCAGGGTGTTCTCCGCGCCGTCGGAAAATCATCCTGAAACATCCCGCCCAGCACAACTTGAATCCTTTTCAGCCCCAGCTCACTCTTTCCACCAACTTTCTTTCTCCCCCACGCACCCCTCCCCAAATCCTCCTCAATCCCCGCCCACTCCCAATCCGCGCCACCCGCGTTTGAATTCAGCGTCCAAAACGCATTTCCCCAAGACCGCTTGAGTATCTCCCAAACGGGGCGTAGACTGCCTCGAACTCACCTGAGTGGCCACGGCAGGAATTCGCTCCGCCACCTCTCCTTCAACAGCCCGCAGAACAGCACAGGGACGCTGCCACTTCCGCCGGCCGACATCGGATCCCTGCGATGGATGGATTGCTGCAGATCGAACTCACATCCCACGAACGCGATGTGCTCCTCCGCGGACTTCGCTACGTCCGCAGCGCCATCATGCTCGAAACCCGCGAACCGTCCCCTGAGGACACTCACCGCCGCTCCGGACTCCTCGACGAAATCCAGAATCTCTCCCAGAGACTCGAAAACACCGACCCCCTCCCTGTCAGCTACTAAGTCCGTCTCCAAAGGTGCCAGGGGCGTTGAAGATCTCTGGACTCCTGAGAAAAAACGGGTGACGACCTGGGAGGGCAAGGCTGGGATGGTGAAACGGTGTGAAGAACACCGGAGGTCGTCTTTCGGACTG
>JBEIEK010000573.1:0-2332 GCA_040382995.1 Planctomycetaceae bacterium | reverse complement strand
CCGGAGCGTTACCGGCCGATTGACATCGACCGCTCGCCCTGGGACGTTTGTTGTGATTCGTTCGGGCTGGGGCCTGACGATAGCTGGGGGATTGAAATGTCCCAATTTGCATGTCCTCACGCCGTTTCACCATCCCAGGGCGAAGCTCCTGCTGAGCCGCATGCGCTGTGCGAAATAGGCCGCGCGGGCACTCGTTGCGGCGGAGATTATCGAGCCGCGACCGTGAGGGAGGCGGATGCACCCACGTGTCGCAATGTAAATCCAGGAAACACGTTACGCGTAAAGGTGCCATGCACCCTTGTCTCGGAACGTCAAGGCCATTGGGCATGCGCTCATGGACGATGGGGGATTGAAAACTGAAGCCCCGCCAGTGGCGGGCCTGCGAACACCGGACCGCTCATTCCATCCCCCCAAAAAATTTCCGCAAAATTTCCGGGCCGTTTTTTCCACCCTGCCCGTCGTTATCTCAGAGGCGGCCGGTGTTCACTTGCCAACCGCATTCGCTCACCGGAGAATTCCCACGCTCCGGTTGGCCATTGAGCCGTTTTTTCATCCTCTGCTGCAGAGTCCTGCCCCATGCAACGCCTGCCACTCCTGCTGCTGTTCACTGGTCTGCTGTGGTCTCCGTGTGCGGCTGCGGATAAGTACGCGCTGCTGATCGGAGTCACGAAGTACCAGAAATCACAGATGAACGAAGCCAAAATCGACTATCCGGAAGCCGATGCGGTGGCTGTGGGCAAGGTCCTGGAAGCCAGCGGCTACACTGTGGTCACGCTGCTGGGGCAGCAGGCCACCAAAACGGCGATCGAAACCGCCCTTGAGGATTTGGAAAAACAGGGTGCTGCCGGCGGCATTGTGTTTATCGGGCTGTTTGGTCACGGTGTGCAGTACAACGAAGACGCCTGGTTCTGTCCGTGGGACACCACAATCCGAAAGGTCCGGGACAGCAATAACAATATCCTCAGGGACAAAAACGGTCAGGAGATGCTGGAACCGGATCCGGTGTCGCTGATCTCCATGAAACAGCTGCTGGATGCGCTCAACGCCTGTGGGGCGGACAACCGGGTGATCTTCGCCGACTGCTGCCGCGAAGATCCCTCCTCGGCCCGCTCGGCGCTGCTGGGGCATCGGGCGTTCGGCTCCCGGGTGCGGACCAGTGATTTGAAGGAAGGCACGGCCGCCCTGTTTTCGTGTTCCCAGGGAGAACGCGCTTTTGAACATGCCGACTGGGGCCATGGAGCGTTCACCAAAGCCTTCCTGGATTACTATGACGCGATGCCCGCCGATGGCTCCTATGTGTCCACGATGACTTTGCCACTCCTGCTGCGCGTGAAAGCTTTGGTGGAGAGCAAAGACCCCAAAGCCACTCAGAAATTCAACCCCATCGTCAGCGGCATCGTCGACCTGCAGCTGAAGCCCAGGACATCCCAGCTGTTCTCTGAATCGCTGAAAATGCGGTTCGTCACGATCCCCGCCGGGACCTTTCGGATGGGTTCGCCGGATGATGAAGAAGGTCGCGACAGCGACGAAGGGCCGCAGCATAACGTTCGCATCAGCCGTGATTTCCGCATGGCTGTTCATGAAGTCACGCGTGGCCAGTTCGCGGCGTTTGTGCGGGAGACAGGCTATCAGACCGAAGCGGAAAAAGGCGGTGGCAATAATTATGGGTTCAATACAGCCACGGGAAGTTTTGAAGCGGACCCAAAATACAACTGGCGGAATCCCGGCTATCCGCAGACGGACGACCACCCGGTGGTGCTGGTGACATGGAACGACTCCAAAGCCTTCTGTGAGTGGCTCAGTCGCCATGATAACCGCAGGTATCGCCTGCCAACGGAAGCGGAATGGGAATACGCGTGCCGTGGCGGCAGCACCACACGGTACTGGAACGGCGACGATCAGGAGGGACTGGCGAAGATCGCAAACGTTGCGGATGGTACCGCCAAACAGACGTTCAGTGCCTGGACGACGATCACAGCCCGGGACGGACATGTCTTCACGGCGCCCGCAGGAAGCTTCCCGGCGAACGCATTTGGACTGCACGATATGCACGGCAACGTCTGGGAATGGTGTGCGGACTGGTTCGACAGCGATTACTACGAGAATTCACCGGCTGCTGATCCTCAGGGGCCGAGCTCTGGGTCTTCCCGTGTTTTGCGGGGCGGCTCCTGGGGCGACGAACCGTACGACGTTCGTTGTGCGGTCCGCTACTTCAACACTCCGGACTTCCGTTACAACTACTTCGGATTTCGTGTGGTGTTGGAGTAGTGGGTTTGTATTCGAGTTATTCCTCTGCGATTCGGCCTCTGGAATCTCTGACCCTCTGGACTCT
>JBEIEK010000572.1:0-2348 GCA_040382995.1 Planctomycetaceae bacterium | reverse complement strand
GGTCAAACAGTCCGCCCTGAAGCTTGCTCAGGCCGAACTTGCCCGGGCAGAACTGGATCTGACCCGCTGCACCGTTACTGCTCCAATCAGTGGCCGCGTGGTGGACGACATTCATGAACAGGGCGACTACGTCCGCCCCGGTGAAACGCTGGTGCGGCTCAGCGATTCCAGCCGCATGGATGTTCGCTGCAGCCTGCGTTCAGAAGAGCTGGCGTGGGTCTGGCGATTTGGTCAGCTGCGGGATTCACCACCGCAGACGTCCGAACAATCGGCCTCCACAGCCGGTTCGCCGCCGCTGGCGATGCCGATCGTGCCCTGTGAAGTGGTGTACGAGGCTGATGGTGTGGAAACGGTCTGGCAGGCGCGGCTGGAACGTCTGGAAGGCAGCGGCATGGATCGCGCGACGCGCACCCACCCCTGCCGCGTGGTCGTTGATCAGCCGCTGGCCGGAAACACGGTTCAGCGGACGCCTGGAGCGGCTGCTGCGCCGCCGGCACTGTTGTCCGGCATGTTCGTTTCCGTCCGCATTCCCATCACCGCCCCGGTCCCACTCTACCAGATTCCGCCGGAAGCTCTGCGTCCCGGCGAACAGCTCTGGATCGTTCGCGAAGGTCGACTGAAAATTCTTCCGATCTCCGTGGTGCAGCAGCAGCCCACTGGTCTGCTGGTGCATCAGCTTGACGAGCCGTTGCTGGATGGTGACGCGGTGATCACTTCGCCGCTGGCCGTGATTCAGGCTGGCATGCCGGTCACCGTGCAGCAGCCGACCGCCGCCGATACTGCGGCCCGGAATTCGGAGGTCCAGCAATGACCGCTTCCGCCGTTCGCTGGGCGATTCGCAATACGCCTGCCGTCAATACGCTGGTGCTGGCCGTGCTCGTGGTGGGCACCCTCTCCGCCTTCATGCTCCGCCGGGAAGTCTTTCCTCAGTTTGAACTTGAAATCGTGCTCGTGCAGGTGCCATATCCCGGGGCCAGTCCGGACGAGGTGGAGAGTGGCATCTGTCAGAAGATCGAGGAGGCAGTGCGGTCTGTTGACGGTATCAGCAAGGTCACTTCAATCGCCTCCGAAGGCTCGGGCAGCATCGTGATTGAAATTCGCAGCGATGTGCCCAGCGTCCAGAAGGTGCTCAACGAAATCCAGTCGCAGATCGATCGCATTCCCAGTCTGCCGGATCTGGCGGAAGAGCCTGAAGTGCAGCAGATCACGCTGCGTAACAAGGCCATCACGGTGGGCATTGTGCAACAGGACTCTGCGGCGCCGGAAGCGGAACTTCAGCTGCGTGAGATCACCGAACAGGTTCGTGATGACCTGCTGCTCATCCCGGAAATTTCGCAGGCGGAAATCAATGGCGAACGCAAGTATCAGATTGACGTGGAAATCCCGGAACGTCGCCTGCGGGAATATGGCCTGACGCTCAGCGACGTTTCCAGCCGCATTCGCCAGCGTAACATGGAACTCCCGGGCGGCACAATTCGTGACGAAGGCGAAACCTATCTGTTGCGTGGCCGTGACAAGCGTGTGCTTGGAGCTGAAATCGCGGCGATTCCGTTGATTACACAGCCCGGCGGTGTGGTGCTGAAGGTCGGGGACCTTGGCGAGGTCAGGGACGAGTTTGTCGACACCACGTCCATCAGCCGCATCAACGGCCGTCCGGGCCTTGCGATTGATGTGAGCGCCGCGTCCCGCGAAGACCTGCTTGCCATGGCCGATGCCGTCCGCAAATACGTCGGGGAGAAATCGCTCCCGCCAGGCTATTCGTTTGCAGTCTGGGGCGATACGTCTGTGGAAGTCCGCGATCGACTCAATCTGCTGCTCCGCAACGGCATGCAGGGCCTGATCCTGGTCTTTGTGATCCTCGCCATGTTTCTGGACCTGAAGCTGGCATTCTGGGTGGCGATGGGGATCCCCATTTCGCTGCTGGGCGCCTGTGCCGTGCTGTTGCAGTTCGACCAGACGCTGAACATGCTTTCGCTGTTTTCGTTCCTGATTGCTCTGGGGATTGTCGTCGACGACGCCATCGTGATCGGAGAAAACGTCTATGCACATCGCGCGATGGGTAAGACGCCGTTGCAGGCGGCAATCGATGGTACAATCGAAGTTGTCCCGTCGGTTTTCTCGTCGGTTGCCACAACAATCTTCGCCTTCGTACCGATGTTTTTTGTGACGGGCGTGATGGGCAAGTTCTTTGCGGTGATTCCGCTGGCGGTGATTACAATCCTGACGATCTCACTCACGGAAGCCTGTTTTGCACTTCCCTGTCACCTTGCTCTTGATTCCGGGCGTCCCTCACCGTTCACCATCGGGCTTAATCGCGGCACCAATTTTGTGCTCGATACCTTTATCCG
>JBEIEK010000571.1:0-2354 GCA_040382995.1 Planctomycetaceae bacterium | reverse complement strand
TCCTCGGGGAAGATATTGTCCTGCAATTCCGTCACCGCGGAAGAAATCGGCTCAGTGGTTGCTCGCAGCCGTCCGGGCAGTGTGTCGAAATATTCTGCGTGGTCGTATTGCTTCAGTCCGGCATTCAGTTCCATGCTGCCGGTGGAGGAGACACTTCCCGCCAGCCACATTTCGCCCGGCGCACTCAACGTCAACCGGGAATTGGTTCCGGTCGAGACGGGTACGGGCGTGCTGCCCTGCATCTGGAAGGCAACCCCGGCCAGCACAGCACTTCCGGCTTCGATCCCCAGATAGGTCCCTCCGCCGATCACCATCTGACTTTCGTTACCGGTGACTCGCAGCACACCGCCTTCCCGCTGCAGGAATGTGGTGCCTGCTGTCATCACCAGCTGGGAACCCGCTCCGGCCGCTTCGACGGTGGACGCATGCAGAATGCTGCCGGTGCCGGTGATTTCGACGCGGCTGTCATCATGTTCGCTGGCGATCGTGGAGCCAACGCCGGTCCAGAGACTGTTTGGCCCACTGGTGAAGTTCAGAATCGCGTTGGTTCCGGTACTGTTGGTGATGTCGATCTGCACCAGATCAGCACCGCGAATCCATCCGGAGACAACGACCTGTTCAGACATTTCCACGACGGTTTCGGTGGAGTACAAACCAGCATCGGGATTGGCATTGTCTGGCATATGCAGATTGGTGCGGCGAACATCCAGAGTGCGGCCCTGCATCGACAGCGGGCTATCGGGGACGCGGAAGTCACCTTCGACGATAAATGTCTGGGCCAGCAGTGAGATGGGATCCTTGATCGATGCATCCTGGACTCGCGGCAGTCCGGTAGCCTTGACCTGAGTCATATTGTAGGCGTCACCGATGCGCATCAGATTGCCGGCATCGCTGCGCCCGATGGTGATATCGGTGAAGCCATCTGCCAGAGCGGCGACATCTCGGGTCGTCAAATCGAGTGAATTCGGCGCGAGGATGGTGCTGAGAGGTGCTCCGGACTGGGATTCGGCAGCGGTACCCAGTCGATAGCTCCAGACCGCGGTGGCGGCACGGATTGTCAGGGCCCCTGGAGCCTGCACGGAACCCTGGCCCCCGCGGAAGTCCATTTCATCAGCGGTGAGCGTCATGGCACCGGTATAGGATTTCAGGCGTCCATCGACGATCAGGCCATCTTCATCGTTATTGGAGAATATCGGCAGCGTGACGGAGACTGGCCCTTTGGCGGCCACAGCGACCGGATTGAGGGCGCCGTCAAACATTTGATTCGACCACTCAGATGCCACATCGGCGATCCACGTAATGTTCTCGAAGACATCGGCGAGGAGCGAGTCCATCAGTTGCAGGCGTCCGGGGGTGACCCAGCGGGTGAGCAGCAGGTCGCGGTCGTTGATGATGGGGAATGCGGCTTCGGCATTGCCGTCGGTGATCAGTGTCAGTGCGTCGAGGGAGACAGTCATGGTGCCGCCGATTGTGTTCAGGCCGCGAGCGCGGACGGCAAAGCGGCCGCCGTTTGCCGTGGTGCCGCCTGGCAGATTGACGATGCCGTCTGGCACTGACAGCTGAGCTGTCTGGCCGAAGACCAGCGGCTGGGTGATTGTCAATTCCGCATCATCACCGACGACGCGTGCATCCAGCGTGTTCAGCTGCAGAGCGTGGGCGAGTGTCAGCGAGTCACGGACGACGATGTCCAGTCCGTCGGCCGAAATGTTGACGGGCAGCTCCAGGCTGGTGGCGACCACACCAAGATTCATGCCGGGCAGCTCGAGGGCTGCGGTTTCCGTGGCACCGGTTACGGTGATATTCGCCGTCGGATCGCGCAGAACAACAAATTCGATGCCAGTGTAGATCAGAGATTGTCCGGCGGTTTCCAGAGAGCCGGTGGTGACTCGGGCGAAACTCCCAATCGTACCCACAACGTTCAGCCGATCGAAGCCGCCAGCATCGATCAGTGGCAGAGCCGGGATATCGGCGGCGAACGTGATCAGGTCGTTGCCTTTTCCTGATCGGAACAGTTCGGGCAGGAAATCGGCGGTGACTTCGGGTCGAACATCTGCCCAGGGCACGGTGATGGAGAACCAGTCAGCATCCACTCGCTGCACGTCAAAGGTGCCGTTGTAACCGCGATTGCTGCTGGAGAAGCTCCACGTGCCGGGATTGAGCGTCGATGTATTACCGTGGAAGTATGCGGTCTCAAGACCATCGTGAATGAAGAAGACGCCGCGGTCGATGAAGCCACCGGCGGCATTCAGAGTGGCCTGCTGGCCCATATAAAGCGTGCGTGTGGGCACGATCGAGAAGGTGTTTTCAGAGACGGTGTGAATCTGGAAGGCACCGTTGAATTCCGGGGTATCTGG
>JBEIEK010000570.1:0-2381 GCA_040382995.1 Planctomycetaceae bacterium | reverse complement strand
TCCGCCACCAAACGTGCTCATGATCGTCTCTGATGATCAGGCATTCGGCGACTACAGCTTCATGGGACATCCTGTAATTCGCACGCCCCACCTCGACAAGCTCGCTTCCCAAAGCGCTGTCTTCCGCTCCGGCTACACCCCGACAGCGCTCTGCCGCCCTTCTCTCGTGTCCATGATCACAGGCCATTACGCACATCGCCATCAGGTGACGGGAAACGATCCGCGGCAGCTGCCGAACATGCTGCCGGAACGATTCGCCGAACTTCGCGGACAGCTGATTGCGAAAATCGACAGCCTCCCCACAATTCCCAAACGCCTTGGTGAACGCGGGTACATCAGCATGCAGACCGGCAAATGGTGGGAAGGCAATTATGCTCGCGGTGGTTTCACGGCCGGCATGACTCGCGGCTTCCCACAGCCTGGCGGACGTCACGGTGATGATGGACTGGAGATTGGCCGCAAAGGGCTGCAGCCTCTGCTGAACTTCATCAGCAGTGCCGCCACCGAAAAGAAACCTTTCTTTGCATGGTACGCGCCAATGCTCCCGCACACCCCCCACAATCCGCCACCGCGGCTTCTCGAAAAATACCGCGCCCCGGATCGCCCCATCGAACTGGCCCGCTACTACGCCATGGTCGAATGGTTCGACGAAACCTGCGGCGAACTTTTGCAACACCTCGATGCCACCGGACTCGCCGAAAACACACTTGTCGTCTACGTCACCGATAACGGCTGGATCCAGGCCACTCCGGATCTGCAGCTTTCCGCCGCATGGACGCACGGCTTCGCCCCCCGCAGCAAACACTCCGTTTACCAGGGCGGCATCCGCACGCCAATCATGTATCGGCTCCCTGGCAGGATTCGCCCGGCAGACCACCCACAACCCGCCACGACCCTCGATGTCATGCCCACTGTGCTGCAGGCCGCAGGACTCGACGTCCCCGACGACCTTCCCGGAATCGGACTCCTGCCGTTCCTCACCGGCACCGCCGAACTCACTCGCAACACCGTGCTCGGAGAAGGCTACACCCATGATGTCGCCGATCTGAACGACCCGTCTGCGTCTCTGCTGACCCGTTGGTGCATCTCCGGTCCCTGGAAGCTCATTCTTTCCTGGGACACCCCCCCCGACCGCTACGCCTTTGTGCACGCCGGCAACGAAAAGACACCGCAGTTGTACAATCTGGAACAGGACCCCGCCGAAACACGCAATGTTGCAGCCCAGCACTCCGATATCGTCTCAAGGCTCACCGAGGAACTGAACAAAATCTGGCAGGTGCCCCGCCCACACATCCAGGCGCAGTGATCAGCAATTCCAGGCGATATCGGCAGCATCGTGAAACAGGACGCATGAACGACAATACCTTCGCCCCCGGCCCCGCCCCCAGATCGGTCACTGCCGCAGATGGCAGAGCGCTGTCTGTACCTGACAACTGGGTTCTGCTGCCACCTGGTGATGCCGCGCTGACCCGCAGAGTAAAAGCTGCAGGGGATCACTGGATTGTCCAGGAAAAAAAGGGACGCAAAGTCTTTTCAAGGGGTATCTGGGCCCCTGCAGCCACCATCGAACAGATCCAGGCTCAGCTTGCAGCGGAACGGTCCACAGAAAGCTACGCAAAACGCCGCGCTGCCGACACCAGACGCCGCGAAAAAGCTCAGGGACTCTACGTCGAAGACTTCCTCGACGCCGTTATCGCATTCCTAGACTTTCATCCCCTGCACGCCGAACTTGCCCGACAGTTGGCTCAGGCCGTGGCCGACCATGCCACACCGGTCGGCAGCGGAACCGTCGCAAGGACTCAGCGCATCCCGATCGAACGCCGGGCTGAGGCCGCTGTTATCGCGTGGATGCGGCACCAGACCACCGCCTATGACAGCATGTCCATCCCACGCGTCCGCGGACAGCGGCGAGAAGTGCGGAGGATGCTCGCCCAGCGGTCCCAGCAGCTGCTGGCACGCTATCGTCGCGGCGAATCCATTGAAGACCACTGTCCGCTCAGACTGGCACTTAAAAAGACTCAGCTCCACGAACCCGCCTGAGGGGGCTGATGCCGGGGTGTCGCCCAATGCTATGGTCGCTGACTGGATCGGCGGCAGCTTCGGCGAAGCTGTGAAACAGTCTGCAGCGTTTCCGGTCGACCGGCTTCTGTCAGAAAACGCCGACGGAAGTTTTTGACAAGGTCCAGCCATGTTTCCAGGCTGCAGTCGAGCCGCATAAGGATGGGTTCGAGGTGTGGTGGGATCTGGCCGGGTTTGTCGAGGCGCATTTGGCGGCCGGTCCAGTCGACCAGTTGCAGGTATTGATCCAGCGACAGGAACAGGCAGCCGCGGTTGGAAAGTCGGCGGGTGGTGTGGATGTCGCGAGAATGCCTGCGGGGAGG
>JBEIEK010000569.1:0-2383 GCA_040382995.1 Planctomycetaceae bacterium | reverse complement strand
TCCGTACTGTGCGTGGCAGGGGCGTTTCACCCCTCACCCCCTGCCCCTCTCCCCGGTCCGGGGAGAGGGGAGCCAGATGCGGCTTCCGCCAGAAAGTCAACGCCATCGGGCGTCAGCTCGTGGACACCAGCACCCACACCGCCGCAAGCCCCGGATTGGGCGACATCGATCGCGCGGTGCATCGCTGATGCCGCCCCCTCACGGGGCTCTGTCGCCGCCTGCCACATGCGCACTGAGCTTCAGCGTGTCCGCCGGTTTGCCTTTCTTCAGAGCAGCATCGGGCATGCACCCCCCAAAACTCACTTGCAGAGAAACCCTGAAAGCGTATTCTCCACATGCTGCTTATTATCCCATGAACCTCCCATCCTCAGCCACCCGCATTCCCTGCCCATACCCAATGACCGAATCCGCCCAGCTGCTGCGTCAGTGGAAACTGCTCCAGCGATTATCGGAAGAACGCGAAGGCGTCCTGCTGTCGCAGCTCGCGACGGACCTCGCTGCGTCGGATCGCACGATCCGCCGAGATCTGGCGGTGCTGCAATCAGCCGGTTTTCCTCTGTCAGAGACGCGGGGAGAGCGGGGTGTGAAACGCTGGCGGATGTGTCCGCTCGGAGAACAACTGCAGGTGGGCTACGCGGATCTGATCTCCATGATGATGAGCCGTCGTCTGCTTGAACCCATGGCCGGCACGCCATTCTGGGACGGCCACCAGCGACTGCTCCGCAAGATTCGCGGGATCCTTGGTGAACGGGCAATGCAGTACTGTGAACAACTGAACGGCATGCTCCGCAGCAGTGGCTTTGGCGCCAGCGATTACACAGAACGCGGCGCCATCCTGGATGCACTCCTGCTGGGATTGGAAGAACGTCGCTGGCTGAAGGTGCTCTATCAAGGCGGTGCGGCGAACGCCGCCAACGCCGGAGGTGAGTGGCAACAGCTGGGACCGCTCGGCGTCATCTGGCACAATTGCAGCCTTTATCTGATCGCCTGGAGCCAGAAACGTGGTGAAATTCGCAATTACAAGGTCGACCGCATGGAACAGGCGGAAGCCGCGGGAGGAGAATCCAACCAGTTCACAATCCCCAGCGGATTCACCCTCGAAACCTGGCAGGCAACCGCCTTCGGCGTCTATCGCGGTGCTGGTCATCAACTGCACAACATTCGAATTTGCTTCAGCCCCGAATCGGCCCAATACGTTCGTGAATCCCGATGGCACGCCAGCCAACAGCTGATCGATACACCCAATGGCGGCGTCGAACTGCGACTGGAACTGAACGAACTCACCGCGGTCACCAAATGGATCCTCGGATTCGGTGCCAGTGCAGTGGTCACCGAGCCACCGGAACTGAGAGAACGGGTGCGGGCAGAGGCCGAAGGAATCCTGAGGGGATTGTTGAATGACAGCCCCCGCTAAGTGGCAGCACCGGGCTCAACAGTCCATCGCACAAATGCCAGTGCACCTCATGCGCACCCGCCAACCGCACCGCTCGAGCCGCGATCGTGAGGGAGTGGAAACAGCACCTAAAGGTTTCAGCGGCATCGGCTCAGAGTGTTCCCTGACGATGGAAAATTATGCCTCGATTGACGTTGCGTCGCGTGGTGGACCCGTCGCCCGCGCGGTCGCGACTTGTGCTTCTTCCGCAAACGGAGGCTGGGATGGCGACACAGGAGTGCTGGTTTGGCCGCTGGCGGGGAGTGGTTCTACGCGAGCGCCAGCAGCGTCTCTCGTGGCTAACCTTCAATGCGGCCCCGCCAGCGGACCAGATGCCTGATGTTAAAACAATAGTTCTTAGCCACAAGAGATGCAAGAAGAGTGTCAAAAAATCAAAATTGCACGAACTTTCTGCAGCTCCAGATCGTCTTAGTAGGCAGGAGCGTCAATTTTCCTCGACAGTTTCAACAGGTCCACAGGCATGACCGCAAATTCCCGTATCCCAATTGACTGGGCTGGTCGCATCATCCCAATGGCTCGTTCCCGGGTCAAAAGAATTGTCACAACAGAGCCTATCGCTCAGGAAGAGGTTCTCAGTGATGTGCTGTTCAGGCTTGTTCAGTTTTCCACAAGGGCAAACACGACAAGTGAGGATATGCAGCGGATGTTGCACACGGTTGTCATAGATGCGGCCACTGATTGGAGTCGCAGGGAGAAACGACGAAGGCGATTTGCTGTGGTCGATGATCTGGACCACGCCGTTGAACATAGTCGCTGCGGTGGGTTTGAAGATTGTGTTTCCGTACTGTCCGAAGGCGAGCAAAAGTTGCTGTTTGCGCGGTACATCGAGAAGCGAACGGACCACGAGATTGCCTGCGAGTTGGAGCGTTCGCGGTCATTGATTACCCGAAGGATTCAGCGTGCCGTGGCCAAGCTTCGGCGGTTGATAGG
>JBEIEK010000568.1:0-2389 GCA_040382995.1 Planctomycetaceae bacterium | reverse complement strand
CGAGTCAGCCAGCTGTCGGGCAACTTCCAGGTGGACATGATTCAGGAACTGCAGCAGATTCGCATCGCCTCGCTCCAGGATTCCATCGACCTGAACTTCAGCGACGGCCAGCAACTGGTGTCCCGCCGCATTCCGCTCCCGGAAACCATCGTCGGCATCCAGAAAACCGCCGTGGCGGACGCGCTCTACTGGACAGCACTCACCCAGGTCGCGCGGCGGGACTACGGCACGGCCGTGCAGACGTTCCGCAATTTCCGCCGGCAGTATCCGGATTCCCCGCTCCAGCACGCAGCACTCCTGAACGAAGCCGAATCGCTCGCCGAACTCGGCAACCCTTCACTCGCCGCCGAAGTGCTCGCCATGGAACCCCCCAACAACCCCGAACAAACTCGCTTCGCCTGGTGGCGTGCAGCACTCACCGCCGCCGCGGCTGCGAAGCCCGCCCCGGCCCCGGCTCCGGCCAATGACGCCAATTCCCCCGCTCCGTCCACGAATCCGCCTGCTGAACAGCCCAACGCCCAATGAAAATCGGGATCTTCGCCGACATTCACGACAACGTGGATAATCTCCGTCACGCCATTCGGCTGTTCAACGCGTACCAGTGCCGCGCGGTGCTGCTGGCCGGAGATTTCGTCTCCCCGCTGGTCGTCCCGGCCATGCGCAAACTGCACGGGCAGGTCATCGCCTGCTTCGGTGACAACGATGGCAACCAGATCGGCATTGCCGGCGGAATGACCATCGTGGGATCTCTGGGGCACCCGCCGCTGTGCTGGAAATCGAGGGATGGCGTGCGGTTCCTGATGTGCCATCAGCTCCAGGATGTCCGCAACTGCGTGGGTGACGCTGACGTGGTGGTGTTTGGACACACGCACCGCCCCAGCATTGTTCGCGACCGCAGCGGACGACTGTTTATCAATCCCGGAGAAACGGGTGGCTGGATGTTCCGCCGCCCCACAGTGGCGGTGTTCGATACCGAAACCCGTGAAGCTGAAATTCTTGAACTTCCTGCCATGCCTCCCGCTGTCGCCATTGAAGAATGACCCATGAAAATCCGCCGCATCTTCGCTCATCGCATCGAGCTCCCCCTGCACGAAGGTTCGTACAAGTGGTCCGGAGGCAAGTCCGTCACGGTCTTCGACAGCACGATTGTCGGCGTGGAGACGGATTCGGGTCTGACGGGTTACGGTGAAGTCTGTCCGCTGGGGCCATTCTATCTGCCGGCCTACGCTGAAGGCGTCCGTGCCGGCCTGCGGGAGCTGGCACCGCATCTGATCGGCTTCAACCCCCTGCAGCTGCAGGTGCTCAATCACCGCATGGACGCGGCACTCAAGGGCCATCCCTATGTCAAGTCGGGCATCGACATCGCCTGCTGGGACCTGCTGGGTAAAGCCTGCAACCTGCCTGTCTGTGAACTGCTTGGAGGACGGTTCGGGGATGCTGTGCGTCTGTACCGTGCGATATCCCAGGAAGCGCCGGAGGTGATGGCGGAAAAAGTGGCCGGCTATCGGTCGCAGGGGTATTCGCGGTTCCAGCTGAAGGTGGGTGGCGACCCGGATACGGACATCGAGCGGATTCATGCGGTGCGAGCCATGCTGCCACCCGGAGATCGACTGGTGGCGGACGCCAACACCGGCTGGACGCAGCACGAAGCGGTGCGCGTGGTGCGAGCAGTGAAGAATCTCGATGTCTATATTGAACAGCCGTGTCTGACGTATGAAGAATGTCTGGCCGTCCGCCGACTCACCGATCACCCGTTCGTGCTGGATGAAAACATCGACGGCCTCGACACGCTTTTGCGAGCCAAAGCGGACCTTGCGATGGACGTCGTCAACCTCAAGATCAGCAAGCTGGGCTGAATGACGAAAAACCGGCAGGTGCGTGACCTGTGTGTGAGCATGGGGATTGCCATTACGCTGGAAGACATCTTTGGCGGTGACATCACCACAGCCGCCATCGCGCACCTTGCGCACAGCACTCCGGAAGCATTCCGTTTCACCAGCACGGACTTCAACAGCTACGTGACGGTGAGCAACGCCAGCGGTGCCCCTCAGCGCAACAACGGCTGGCTTTCCGCCCCCACGGTTCCTGGTCTCGGCACCACCCCCCGCTTCGACCTTCTCGGCCCCCCGCTCGTGGACATCCACTAACACCACCGCTCCCACTTCCTCGAAACCCACCCCAATTCCGGGCAGCCACCCTTGCCCTGGGATGGTGAAACGGCGCGAGGACAGGCAAATTGGGACATTTCAATCCCCCAGCTATCGTCAGTCCCCAGCCCGAACGGATCACAAAAAACGTCCCAGGGCGAGCGGTCGATGTCAATCGGCCGGTAACGCTCTGGTGCGTTCCTGATGCGGTTCTGGCCACGCGGGCACGCAACGTTACCGGG
>JBEIEK010000567.1:0-2417 GCA_040382995.1 Planctomycetaceae bacterium | reverse complement strand
TCACGCGTACCACCCCTTACCCGGCAGGATTCTGCTGAGAGCTGCCCTTGCAGGGCGATGATGCCTTGGGGATGCATGACCTGGCATTTCATGCCAGGCTGATTGAGCTGGCCTTACAGGCCGAAAACGCAGCGGGGCGAGCAGTGCAGGTGCATGGCACCTTTTGCTGAGCAGTGCAGGTGTATAGCGTCTTTTGCTGACCGCTGTGCAGTTGCCATGCACCTTCTGCATGCACCTTCTGCTGCAAGGTGCCATGCACCGCTGCCGGTAAATTCCTTGCCGGGATATCAGGCATTTTTTACCACTTCCCCTCGGTCGTGGCGCGGCGGAACGAAATCAGACTCCATGTTCGTCCGTTGAATCCGTGGGGGTCCTGCGATTGCGGTCAATGGGGCGGAGGCCGATCTGGAACTGGAGGGCCAGCAGGCGGAAGAGGACCACGAAGGCCACGGATACCGGGGAGGCAACGGAATCCGGCACCTGCAGTGTGCGGAGCAGAATCAGCAGCCAGGCACCGGCGAAGGCGCAGGTGGCGTAGAGTGGTGTGAAGGGCCGGAAGAGCCCTGGAACTTCATTGCAGGCAATATCGCCGATCACGCCTCCAAACGAACCGGTCATCACACCGAAGAGCACTGCGACGACCGGGGCGACGCCTTCAGCGAGCGCGATCTGAGTGCCGGCAATGCTGAACAGGCCAAGTCCCAGTGCGTCGGGGACATGCAGGAGCCGTTCCAGTTTGACCGGGATCCGCCGCAGCTGCGATGTGACCAGCGCCACGACAAGGACAATCGTCGGATAGGATGGGTTTTTGATCCAGAACAGCGGGTGCCGGTCCAGGAGCACGTCGCGAAGCGTCCCGCCACCGAAGGCAGAGATCAGGGAGATGGACGCTGCTCCGACAAAGTCCAGGCCCTTGCGGCGAGCCAGCAGCACACCAAACAGTGCACTGCTGATGACTCCAAGGAGTTCCAGCGCCTGGATCATGGCTGCTTCGCGATGGGGTCAGCCGGGAGGGCGTTGCCAAGATCGTCGACTTCTTCCCAGGCTGTGGCGTCGGGCATCAGGATCCGCCAGGAACGGCCCTGAATTTCGTCTTCGGCCACCAGATGGTACACATGCAGTTCCAG
Organism: Planctomycetaceae bacterium; assembly: GCA_040382995.1. GTDB lineage: Bacteria > Planctomycetota > Planctomycetia > Planctomycetales > Planctomycetaceae > SXXK01. Next base: position 1,290 of record JBEIEK010000567.1, on the reverse strand, counting down.
CTGCTGCAGACCGGGGAGCGGGTTTTGTTCGCGAACCAGTTCCAGCACGCGCTGCTGCAGTTTGACCATGGCAACCTGATCTGCGTTTTTCTTCGACCAGGGATCCACGGGCGACTTCATCATGACCTGCAGCACCACAGGAGTCTGCTTGTGCATTTTCTTCTGACCGCCGTTGACGCGCGGAGCCGAACCGGGGAATTCGCGCACCAGCGATTCCTGGAGGGGCATGAACGGCATCAGATGCAGCGTCCAGTAGGTGTACAGGAATGTGGTGGCGCAAATTCCCATCAGGAACATGGAGGCGACGATCCACCGTCCGCTGACCCGCCGCGCCGGAGGGTTCTGGGCCGCTGAAGGTGCCGCTGCGGAAACTGATGGTGACGAATCTGACATCTGACGCCTCGATTGCTGTTGACTGCTTAACCCACGCGACCTGTTAACCCGCGTGACCTGAAACCTGGGGCTGCAGAGAAATCACGCCTTCGGTGGGACTGGATGCAGTGGCGTAGAGCTTTTTGGGTATGCGACCGGCCAGGAGTGCATCCCGTCCGGCTTCACAGGCGAGTTTCATGGCGTGTGCCATGCGGAGCGGGTCGCGGGCGGAGGCGATGGCTGTATTCAGCAGCACACCGTCGCAGCCCAGTTCCATGGCTGTGGCCACATCGCTGGCCGTACCCACACCGGCATCAACGATCACGGGGTAGTCGGGATCGTTTTCCTTGAGGTATTCGAGGCAGATGCGGATGTTGTTGGGATTGAGTATTCCCTGGCCGCTGCCGATGGGACTGCCGGCTGGCATGACGGAGGTGGCACCGGCCTGTTTGAGCCGGCGGGCGGTGATGGGATCATCCGACGTGTAGCAGAGCACCTGAAAGCCGTCATCGACGAGCACTTTGCAGGCTTCCACGGTGGCGACGGGGTCAGGGAGCAGGGTGCGGGTGTCGGCGAGCACTTCGAGTTTGACCCAGTCAGCGCCGGGGTTGTTGTTGACGCGCAGAATCTCGCGTCCGAGGCGAGCTACGCGGACAGCGTCTTCGACGTTAAAGCAGCCGGCGGTGTTGGGCAGAATTGTGTATTTCTGCAGGTCGATGCGGCGGCGGACGATGTACTTGTCGCTGGCCTTGTTCTTCGACCGGGTGCGACCTTCGGGCTTGCCCCACGGGCTGACCGGGTGACGGCCGCCGGAGGTCTTGCCCTCACCACCACCGTGCGGGTGGTCGACCGGGTTCATCACCACGCCACGCACGGTCGGGCGCTTGCCCTTCCAGCGCATGCGGCCGGCCTTGCCCC
>JBEIEK010000566.1:0-2422 GCA_040382995.1 Planctomycetaceae bacterium | reverse complement strand
GCTTGCCGCGACAGGACTGGCGGCAACAGGGGGATGGCTGACGGTGCTGGCCGCTGGCAATGCGATTCGGGCACTGCTGTTCTGACCCGTTGGCTACTGGCGTTTCTGTCGCCGTCGCGGCAATCATTCCCTTAGCGGGGCCAGGGAGCGCGTTCGAAGAGCCACCAGCGAGGTTTGGGCTGGACCTCTCGAACACCGAACTCGGTTTTGGCAATGCGACTGACATGTGCCGCAATCTCTGCAGGGTTGTCGCTCAGAAAGAACCGATCGACGTCCTCGGTGGAAATGGTGCCGCTCGCCACCATGACCTCCCGAAGGTAGTCAAGCATTGGCTTCCAGTAGTCAACGCCGGCGAGAACGATCGGAAAGGATTCCACTTTGCGAGTCTGAACGAGTGTGGCAATCTCGAACAGTTCGTCCAGTGTGCCGTAGCCACCGGGAAGCGCGACAAAGCCGTACGAATACTTCGCCAGCATCAGTTTACGGACGAAGAAGAAGCGAAAATCGACGAACTCGTCCAGCCACGGATTGGGACGCTGTTCCATGGGAAGTTTGATGTTGCAGCCAACGCTGTGCCCACCCGACTCCTTGGCGCCGCGGTTGGCGGCCTCCATGATTCCTGGTCCACCGCCAGTCATCACAGTGAAACCTTCGTGAGCGATCGCGGAACCAATTTCGCGGGCAAGTTTGTAGTAGCGATGATTTTCTGGAAAGCGAGCGGAGCCGAACACGGTGATACAGGGGCCGGCGAAATGCAGGTGGCGGAAGCCGTTGAGCATTTCGCGGAAGGCTCGAATGAGCAGCAGCAGTTCGCGCCAGCGTGACTGGGGACCCTGCAGAAATCGCAGCGGCCGTGGTGAAGGCCCCGGGAAGGCGGGAAGACGTGTTTCGGCGGAGCTTTCCAAGGCCGCTACGGGGGGTGAACTATCGAGATTTTCTGTGCGATCCATAGCATAAACTCCGGGAACAGCCACCGGTGAAACCATGCGGGCAACAACGTGCGCTATCGTTGTCCGAGGGGCGCGGAAGTCCAGAAAAATCGGCGCCGATTTGCAGGAACCGGATTTCCTGTCAGTGGGGTGTCGTTTGGCCTTCTGCTGGCGGATCGTGTGGGCGCAGGGCGCCGGATTTGATGGCAATCGGCAGCGAGTTCTGTTTGGGGGGCAGCGGACAGAGTGTGTGGGGGTTGTAGGCGCAGGGGGGATTGTAAGCGCGGTTAAAGTCGAGGATCAGTGGCGACTTGTCGGCGGGAAGATCGATGGACAGGAACCGCCCGCCCGGCCATGTTTGCTGGCCACTGGTTTGGTCGCGAAAGACGAGGAACAGTTTCCCGGGTTGATCGGAGGTGGCCTGCAACTGGAAGGTCTGACCTTCAATTTCGAATTCCACTGTGCCGGCGAGCGACTCGTTCAGGGTGGCACCCCTGACGTTCTGAAACTGGATGGAGGATCCTGGTGCAGCGGCAATGAAGCGGGCGCTCACGCGGTAGCTGGGATTGGGCGGGTACCAGCGTTCGCCGGGAAAGTCACGAATGCGCGGGCTGTTACTGTCGCGAATGCGGATTGCCAGCTGACTGGTGCGTCGGAGCAGCTGGAGGGTGGTGGAGCCGACAGCGAGCCGATCAGGGGAATCGGCCTCCGGGGCAGTGCTGTCGAGACTGAGGATGCCTTTGCTGGCGGGTTTTCCGTTGAACGTCAGGCTGGTGTTGGCTGTTGCAGCAAACAGGACCAGACCATTGTCCAGCGTGAGTGTGCCGGCGCAGGGAGGTGCGGAGTCCGGTGACAGGCGGATGTCGCAGTCGGAAGCCGAGCCGAAGCGAATCTGGCCGTCTTTGAGCCAGTGCAGTCCCGTTACGGCGAGCCAGCCTTCGGGGGACCGCAGCTGGCGTTCACGCTGTTCTCTCCAGCGTTCGGTTTGAACGAGCCAGTCATCGTCGGAGTTCTGCGGGGCAGCGGCAGACACGCCGGCAAGCAGAACTGGCAGGAGGGTGATGGCTGCAGCGAAGATGGAAGGGGACTGACTGAACATGGGAGCGATCGTGAAATGTTGCGAGTGCGGCGCGGGACGCGATTTGGTTCACCGCGAGTCAGAACAGCGCGAGAAGAATGGCAGAAGACTGCGGTGCTGGCAACTGCAGTGCGTCTGTTCGTGACCCGCGAAGTTCATCACACTCGTTGATCGCTGCTTCAGGAGTTGGCAACCAGATAGCTGTCAGTGTGCCGCTGGGCGGGACGTTTGATTTGTGTGGCTTCGAGGATGCGGGCAGCCTGCTGTGTGGCGTCGCGGAAGTTTTCCGGCGAGAAGCCGACCACTTCCCCTGCCCCGAAGACGCCTGGGCACCAGGTTTCGAGGGACGAGGAGCACCAGAGGAGTCCGTTTTCATCGGTCTGGATGCCGAGCGTATCAAGTCGCAGGTGACCGG
>JBEIEK010000565.1:0-2428 GCA_040382995.1 Planctomycetaceae bacterium | reverse complement strand
TGCGGCGGGACACCAGTTGCTGGCCGTCGCTGAAGTTCAGGTCGATGGAATCCTGGAGCGAGGCGATGCGAATCTGCTGCAGTTCCTGAATCATGTCCACCTGGAAGTTGCCCGACAGCTGGCTGACTCGCGCCTTGAGCAGCCTGCGGGATGGTTTTCCGAAGAGCGTATCTGAGCGCTGGAGCATTTCGGCGAGGGCGTTGGCGACGAGGGCGTCGAGCTCTTCCTGGGAGAGCTGTGATTCTTCGACATTGGCGTCGGCGAGGAGTTTTTCGCGATCGATGGAGGCGCGTTCAAAAGGGCTGTCGAAGGGCCGCATAAGCAGCTGTAGTTCCTGTTTTTGCTGCTCGGTGGCACTGGCTGCGGCGATGATGCGGGCTTCGGGGACTGGCCAGAGCCGAATATTGGCAGCGGGCCAGAGCTGCAGAAGGGTTTGCGGCAGCCGCTGCAGGAGCGGGCGGATTTCGCTGGTACCCCCGGCCAGCTCGTCGTACAGCACCGCCGCGGTGGATGCTTCCATCTGCTGTTGAAAGACCAGCATTCGCGGTGCGGGTGTGGATGGGTGCACGGATGCAAAAACTTTGGCGTTCTTCCAGCGATCAAGGTCCTGCAGGACGCCGATGCCGGCGGGGTTGCGAACGGGCATTGTCTGGTCTTCCGGCGTGGGAACCGGTGTGCCGCGGAGCGGATCGAAGAGCAGCGTGTCGTCGCCCACCACGGCCAGCACCAGCCACTCTGCGGTGCCGGGAATGCTGTTGAGATCCTCGGCGGCAGGTGCGGCGGCGTCCGGAGCGGGTGCGGCCTGCAGCACAAGGCTGTCGATCTGACGCTGCCGGAGTCCCTCGGTGAAGGCCCAGATGCGGTCTTCCACAGAGCCACGTCCGGTGAGCAGGGCTTCGTAGAGTCCGACAGGGGGACGACCGGAATCGTCGGGAAGCAGCGCCAGATGCTGGATCAGGTGCCGGAAGAAGGCCGTGACACGCTGGCGGTCGGCGGCTACCGGGTCGTTTGAGGTATCGATCTGTTTCCAGATGGCGGCGGTGAGTCGACTGAGCATCAGGCAGTCGCGGATGTAGATGATGTCGGTTTCGGAGAACCGGGAGACGCGGGCGGTGCGGAGGGTGTCGGGGCTGAGCAGTGCGGCGTTGGCGTCGCTGATGGCGAGCTTGCGGACATCGGCTTCGGCGCAGGAGGCCAGCCACGAGTTGACCGCGCTGACAATGCTGTCACGGCGCTGCTGGGCGGCCATGGATTCGGGTGAAACGCGAGTCACTGCGTTGGTGAGCCGGCTGCGGCATTCGTCAGCCTGGCGAGCCATCGTGTCTTCAGGGGCCGCCTGTTTGGTCGGCGGTGCGGAATTGCTGCAGCCGATGCAGGTCAGGAACAGACAGGTTGAGCCGATGCAGGCCATCGCCCAGTGGCGGCGACTTGTTGCCACGGCCGACAGACGGGAGTTCCGGGTGCAAAGGGACTGCGGCATAGATGAGATCCTGCCGGATCAGGCGTCCGGAGCAGACTGAAAGGAAAGCACGAGTGAACGGAGCTGGGTGAGTTGCAGGAGGAGCGTTTCGAGCTGATCGAGCACGACCATATTGGGGCCGTCGCTGAGAGCACGATCGGGGTCAGGGTGAGTTTCCATGAAGACGGCGTCGCAGCCGGCGGCCACGGCCGCACGGGAAAGCGTGGGGACCATGTGCCGCTGCCCGCCGGTGGTGGAGCCGCCCGGGAGCTGGACGCTGTGGGTGGCATCATAGACGACCGGGACGCCGAACGCACGCAGAATCGGGACGCAGCGGAAATCATTCACCAGACGCCCATAGCCGAAAGTGGAACCACGCTCAGACAGGAGCACTTTCTGAAGGCCCCGGGCGCGGCATTTACCCACCGCATGCTGCATGTCTTCCGGTGCCACAAACTGCGGCTTCTTGATGTTCACCGCGATGTCGTTCGCCACGGCCGCATCCGCAGCGGCGATGACGAGGTCCGTCTGGCGGGCAAGGAAAGCCGGGATCTGCAGCATCGAGCATACACGGGCGCACGGAGAAGCCTGGGAGGCTTCGTGGATGTCCGTGGTGACCGGCAGACCGGTTTCCGCCCGGACCATGGCCAGCATCCGCAGGCCGTCTTCAAGACCCGGACCACGGTAACTGTCGACACTCGTGCGATTGGCCTTGTCAAAGCTGGACTTGAACACGATCTGCAACCCGTGCCGATCGCGAAGTTCTGCCAGACGCCGGGCTGTGGCCAGCACCAGCGATTCGGATTCCATGACACAGGGGCCCAGCACAAACAGGAGCGGCTGACTGTCACCGCACCGCCATCGGTCCACGTCCACCAGGATCTGCTGCACAGCTGCTCCTTCCGGCACATCCAACAATCACGCTTCGACTCAGGGAAAGCGGGGCCGGCGACGGAATGGTCGCCGGCG
>JBEIEK010000564.1:0-2440 GCA_040382995.1 Planctomycetaceae bacterium | reverse complement strand
CTCCGGCAACCTCGTGATCGCCTCCATCCAGAAACTCTGCCGCCCCGCGGGACTGGCTCTGCTGGAAACAACACACTTCGACTACGCCATCCTCGACGAAGTCCACCACGCCCAGGCCCCCACATGGCGCCGCGTGCTGGCCAGCCTCCAGGCCGATTTCGTGCTGGGACTCACCGCCACCCCCGAACGCGCGGACGGCGTTGACGTGGCCACTCTCTTCGATGACAACCTCGCCTGCCTTGCCTCCATCGGCGACGGCATCGAAGAAGAATCGCTCGTCCCCTTCCACTACATCGGACTCGCTGACACCATCGAGTATTCTCAGATTCCCTGGCGAAGCGGTCGGTTTGATGCTGCAGAGCTCGAACGTGCCGTCATGACCAGTGCCCGCATGGAGCGGCTGTGGCTGGCCATGCAGGAGCATTCCGGGACGCGGACGATTTTCTTCTGCTGTTCCCGCCGCCACGCCACGTTCACTCGCAACTGGCTCCGCAGCCGCGGGCTGACCGCCGCCGCGGTGTTTTCAGGCGGTGACAGCGACCCCGTCGGCGAATCACTCGAAGCCTTCCGCAGCGGCACCATCACCAGCCTCTGCGCGGTCGATCTGTTCAACGAAGGGCTCGACATCCCCGCCGTCGACCGCATCGTGATGCTCCGACCCACCGAATCCAAAGTGCTTTTCCTGCAGCAGCTGGGGCGCGGGCTGCGGACCAGTCCCGGCAAGCAGCGCCTGCTGGTGCTGGACTTCGTCGGCAATCACCGCACCTTTGCCAGCCGCATGCTGCACCTGCTGTCGGTGGGCCATGACCAGTCCGGCTGGAACGGTGTTCGCGGCCTTCTGGAAGGCAGCCCACCCCCGCTGCCCCCCGGCTGCCTTGTGGACCTCGACCTTGCCGCCCGGGACCTGCTAAAGGAATTCCTGCCGCAGGGTGCAGTGGCCGCGCGTGAGGCGTATCGGCAGTGGCGGGATGACCACGAACGCCGTCCCACGGCACTGGAATTCTTCCGCAGCGGCTACCGCCCGCGGACCGTCGCCGCAGCTCAGGATGGCTGGCTGAATTTCGTACAGAGCGAAGGTGACCTGACAGCAGAGGAAGCGGCCTGTGTGGACGCGTGGTCGGCCTGGTTTCGCATGCTGGAAACAACAGCCCTCAATCGCAGTTACAAAATGATCGTACTTCGCGTGCTGCTGGATCGGGACGCCATTCCTGAAGGCCTGCCACTGGAACAGTTATCGCTGGCCTGCCGTCGACATCTGCAGCAGCATCAGGTGCTCAGCCGGGACGTGAGCGACCAGGCGGGTCTGAGCGATGCGGAATGGTGTGCCTGGTGGAAAAAATGGCCCATCACCCGCTGGCTCGATGACCAGTCCGGCACCCGCTGGTTCCGCATTAGTGACAACATCTTCCACTTCCACCCCAACATATTGACAGAGCACCGCCTCGCCTTCACAAGATTAACCAGCGAACTGGTCGACTGGCGCCTCGCCGCCTGGGCCACCAGCCGCGGCCTGACCGGGGAGGAGGGAGGAAGTGATTTGGGGTTTGAGGCGAGTGTGTCGCATGTCAACGGAAAACCAATCCTGTTTCTGCCAACTGTGGAACGCGTTCCGGGACGACCTGTGGGGCCTGTGGACGTGCGTTTGCCGGACGGTCAGCAGTGGACCTTTCGCTGTGTCAAAGTTGCCTGCAACGTGGCGGCACCCAAGGGCACTTCGGGAAACCAGCTCCCGCAGTTGCTGAAGCAGTGGTTCGGCGCCGACGCTGGACTTCCGGGCACTCAATTTCGCGTGCGATTCCGGAAAGAAGCGGAGTTATGGCTGGCGGAGCCCGTGCGCGCGGAATCGCTGGTGACGCCCGCCACTTTGCCACCGCTTACAACGTCTCAACCGCCCGGCTTCCGTCGCCATGTGGCCGCTGCTGAACAGTATCAGAGCTGGGTGCCGGTGTACGATCTGAGTATTGCAGCGGGGTTCTGGGGACCGGAGTCGACACCGGAGATTCAGGGCTGGGTTCCGGTCACTGGCCGTTCGGTTCAGCCCGGCATGTTCGTGGCGCAGGTGCATGGCGAATCCATGCAGCCACGGATCCCGAACGCCTCGTGGTGCCTCTTCCGTCCCTGCCCGGCTGGCAGTCGTGAAGGGCGCCTGCTGCTGGTCCAGTTGCGGACGGAAGCCTCTGAGGAAACCGGCGGTCGCTACACGGTCAAGCGGTATCACTCTGAAAAGACGACAACGGCAGACGGCTGGGAACACAGGAGCATAGAACTGCAGCCCATCAACCCGGACTATCCAACCATCCCGCTCACCGCAGAAACAGCGGCGGACGTCGTCATCAACGCCGAATTCATCGACCTCCTCCCCCCTCTCCCCCACCGGGGGAGAGGGGCCGGGGGGGAGGGGGACAGAAAACACGGGTGAGGGGAAGAGAAACACCGGGTG
>JBEIEK010000563.1:0-2458 GCA_040382995.1 Planctomycetaceae bacterium | reverse complement strand
CATCGCCGCGTTCGCTCCCGACTTCCCGCAGAACGCCCCCGCAATCGCTCAGCTGCAGGAACACCTTGCCACCTTCCGCCAGGCCCGGGGGCAAACCACGGCAACGTATTCCACTGACGAACTGCCCCGTATTCCCGTGGATCAGCTGGATCGGGACTGGCGCGAGGCCACCGTCAAATTCTGGCCGCTGTCCGTCTTCGCCCGTCGTCGCGTTCGCAAGCTGCTGCAGACCTATGCCACAGACGGCCTGCCGGACCCCGCCATTGACCTGCCGCTGCTCCGCACACTGCAGCAGCGGCACAAGGACATCACCAGCAGCACCGTCACCGTCAAAGTCCCCGGCTGGCAGGGGCTCGAAACCGACCCCGAGCAGCTCGGACGCTGGCTGCAGGAGACCACGCAGATTCTCGAAGGCCTGCGCGCACTCCAGCGGTTCTGCAGTGATCTCCCCGGCCTGCTCACACGCATCGGCAGTCTGTTGTCCTCACCCGGTGATGCTGAACAAATCAAAGTGTCCGCCGAATCGCTCGCTCAGGCGCTGAGCAAATTCTCTGCGGCACTGCAGGCCTTCAAAGCCGCCGCCGGGGGCAGTCCAGGCAGCCGCAAATCCACCACACTCCTCGCCGACACCACTCAGGCCGCAACGCTCATCCGTTCCCGCCGCGGGTCACTGCGGCAGTGGGTTTCGTGGCATCACATCCGCACCCGCTGCGAAGCCCACGGGCTGTCGCCATTCGTCGAGGCCCTCGAAAATGGCAGCCTGCTCCCTGACGACGCAGAAAACGCGTTCCCGCTCGCCTGGGCCCGCTGGTGGCTACCCCTGGCCATCAGTCGCGAACCCCTGCTGCTGAAGTTTCGCAGCTTCAGCCACGAAGCGGCCATCGCGGAATTCCGGCGACTCGATGAACAGGCCCGCGCTGCTGCCGGAGCCCACGTGGCTCGCTGCCTCAACCGCTCACTGCCTGCTCCCGATCAGGTTCCCAGAAAGTCCGAACTCGGCCTGCTGCGACACCAGATGGAACTGAAACGCCCGAGTGCTTCCATTCGCGAAATGGTCTCGAATATGCCCGAGTCCTTCGCCACGCTGGCACCCTGTGTCCTGATGTCACCATTGTCCATCGCTCAATACCTGCCCGCCGGCCAGCAGCTCTTCGACGTCGTGATCTTCGACGAAGCCTCACAAATCACCACATGGGATGCCATCGGTGCCATTGCCCGCGGTCGGCAAACCATCATCGTCGGTGACCCCAAACAGCTGCCCCCCACCAGCTTCTTCAGCCGCGCCGATTCGGAACAGGACTCGGAAGAACTGGAAGAGTACGAGCGGGATCTGGAAAGCATCCTTGATGAGGCCCGCGCCTCCGGACTCCCCACACTCCAGCTCACATGGCATTACCGCAGCCAGCACGAATCGCTGATCGCCTTTTCAAACTGGCACTACTATGACAACCAGCTGATCACGTTTCCGTCCGTCGCCACACAGGATCAGGCGGTCCGACTGAGATACATTGACACGGGCGTGTTTGATCGCGGAGGCAGCCGCACCAATCGAGTGGAAGCGGAGGCACTTACGGCGGAAGCAGTCGCAAGGATGCAGACATGGCTGACGCTGCCTGAAGACCAGCGGCCCACACTCGGAGTGATCACCTTTAATCAACCCCAGCAGAAGCTGATTGAGGACCTCTTCGACCGCGCCAGAACCGCTCATCCCGAACTGGAATGGTTCTTCGACGACGCCCGCACCGCCCCCACCATTGTCAAAAATCTCGAAAACGTCCAGGGCGACGAACGCGATGTCATCCTGTTCTCCATTGCCTTCGGCTTCGACCAGACCGGCCGCTTCACCCGCAACTTCGGAGCACTCAATCGTGACGGTGGCCAGCGGCGACTGAATGTGGCCGTGACCAGAGCCCGCCAGGAGATGATCGTCTTCACGTCCTTCCGGGCGGAACACCTGAGTATTGAAGGAGTGCAGCATCAGGGCGTGGTGCATCTGAAGAACTTTCTGGACTACGCAGAACGCGGACCCAAAGCCCTGCCGGCAATGGACCGCGGTTCTGTTGGATCCCATGATTCACCCTTTGAAGAAGCCGTCGCGGAACGGCTCCGAGCCAAAGGCTGGGAAGTTGTGCCCCAGATCGGCGTCTCACGCTTCCGCATTGACCTTGGTGTCATCAACCCCGATGCCCCCGGCGCCTATCTTGCAGGCATCGAATGCGACGGCGCCACCTACCACAGTTCCGCCACCGCCCGAGACCGCGACGTCGTCCGCGAACACATCCTCCGCAACCTCGGCTGGAACATCATCCGCATCTGGTCGCCTGAATGGTGGCACGACAGTGAACGCGAAACCGAAGAAGTCCATAAAAAACTCACCTCCCTGCTCACCAACTACCGCACCCAACATCCCCCCTCTCCACTTCCAGGGGAGAGGGGTCGGGGGTGAGGGGTCAAAAAT
>JBEIEK010000562.1:0-2470 GCA_040382995.1 Planctomycetaceae bacterium | reverse complement strand
GGCGGCGGCAACCGACGCAGGTTGCTGGGTCGCATGAAGCAGTGCGGTCGTTCCACAATCTGGCTCTTCCGCTGCCGCCATCGCAGATCAGGCGCCAGAAATGCCAGCGGAAACACCGGTTGAGGCCAGCACGAGCGGTAGTCGGGTGATTGTCACACGGCGTCGCAGGCAGCTGCCGGCAGAGCCTGCGAGTGGTGCGAGGCGGGCCCGGCGAGTTGCACGACGCGAACAACTTGCTGCTCAGCTGAAAGTCGATCCACAACCTGTCACTTCGGAAGATGGACAGCCGGTGGAACGGATCGGTGGTATGCGATTCTTTCTGAGCCGTACCAGTGACGTGGTGCAGGCTCCATCAATTGGCCCGAAGACAGCAGAGATTTTGCATGGGGCCGGTGTGCGGACGATTGAGGAGCTGTTGAATGTTCCGGCCGAGCGCATCGCTGAGAAGCTCAACCAGAAGCGACTGACCGTGGAAGTTGTGCGTCGCTGGCAGGTGCAGGCGCAGCTGGTTTGCCGGATCCCGGAACTGCGCGGGCATGATGCACAGATTCTGGCTGCGTGTGGAATCAGTACGCCGGAGGCGCTGGCGAGCCGGACGCCTGCTGAGCTGCTGGCGGCCATGAAACCGTTTCTGGAATCTGCGGAAGGTCGGCGAGTGCTGCGGAGTCAGAGCGGACCTGATCTTGAGGAAGTGACGGAATGGATTCAGTGGGCGGCCAACGCAAGGCCTTTGCGGGCGGCCTGAGTTCAGTCGAACCATTCATCAGCCGGATCGAATTCCGGAAGGACGACGATCAGGACCTTCATGCGGCCGACGGCTCTGTGGCGGACACCCGGCGGAATCACAAAGGCCTGCAGCGGCTGAACGGGGATGAGTTCACCGTCGAGTTCGAGTTGCGCGTCGCTGCCACATTCGAGGATGACGTAGGTTTCCGTGAGGGTCTTGTGGTAGTGGAGCCTCGCGTTTTCGCTGATTTCGGTGACGTGCAGGGTGCCGGGGAATTCAGAGACACCATGGAACGCTCTCTTAGCGGTGCCGCAGGGGCAGGGAACGCCGGGGATCTGTGAAAAGTCGGCCGTTTTCCAGCGGCGGGTGGCGACGCGTGAGGAGGCGGGTGATTCTGTCACAGGAGGCTGGTGAGTGTCCATGTTTGGCCTGTAGAGAGATCCTGAAAAACGGACGAAACCCCCTGGGGTGCTGTTTGGAGGGATGCCGGGGATTACGCCGTTTGGTTCAGAGAACCCGGCGATGGCATCTTTCAAACGCTCGGGTTGTCCCAGCAGAACCCTGCCCCCCTGGCAAACCGTTCAGGATACGTGTCAGTTCCAGCCGGAATTGAGCGCACCTTTCCAGCAGCGGGGATGCGGTTTTGGAATTTGGTGATTCCACTGGTGCTGCCGGGGTGGTAATGTTTTTCTGCCACCACTGATGCAAAACGCCTCGGAGCAGAGTAGCCGCTCTGCCCCGAGACTTGACCTTCCGGGAAAGCACTCCCATGGGCCCACCGCAGATTGACGAATTTGATGATTCGGTGCAAGACCGATCCGAATCGGGGCGTCGTTGCCTGCTGAAGGACTGCGAGTGTCCCTTTCGTGCCGCGGCACGTTCGGCAGCGGTTCTGTTCACAAGAGTGTGCGGAAGCCAATCGTCAATGGGGGTTATGGCGGAGCCAGCAGGTTTATCGTCAGACGAAGAATGGCAAAGCGAAGAGAGCCGAACAGAGCGTTCGTTATCGACACGCTGGAACATCTCAACGAGATGACCAAATGGTGGCTGGAGGAAGTCGCCGACGTCCGCATTCACGCGACCACGCAGGCTCGTCCCATCGACCGTCATGCCGAAGAACGGCCGAGACTGGTACCGCTGCCAGCATCACCACATGCTGTTTATGAAGTGCTTTATCGAATGGTCACTGCAGAAGGCTTCGTCAGCTGGGAAGGCAATCTCTACTCTGTGCCCTGGAATCAAACACAGCCAGGCGAGACAGTCGCTGTCAAAGCCACGGACTCCGAGCTGATCATTTATGGACGTGAACTCAACGTGATCGCTCGCCATGGTCTGTGTCTGCGATCAGTACGTGGTGAGCAGCGAGTCAGCGAAGGTCATCGCGCGCCGCGGGAAACGCGTCCACGTCGAGACGTGCTGCAGGCTCGATTCGCGGAGTTCGGTGACATCGGCACGCGATTTTTTGAAGGCTTGTGGCAGGCCCAGCGCCACGCGCCTTCACAGGCATGCCTGATTCTTGAGCTTTCCGGAGCTTACATGCGGGCGGGCTTCATCGCCGCACCTGAACGAGCTGTGCGTTTTGGAGCCTATGGCAAGTCGCGATTACTGGAAGGGATTGGCCGTCGCCTCTGTGCCCTGGGCAAACGTGTGCGGTACACCACAAGCGGAGACTTGATCGCTCACCTGACAGCGTCTTTGGCTGATGGCACGTTACCACAGCGGCTGTCTTACTGGACCCACTTC
>JBEIEK010000561.1:0-2484 GCA_040382995.1 Planctomycetaceae bacterium | reverse complement strand
TCCTGGGCCAGCTGGTAGGCATGGACGTTGCAGGTGTTGCCATCGAGCAGTGGAACGCCAATGCCAATCTGAGCGCGACTGAAGTCTTCTTCCGTCATCCCGATCGCGTAATAGAAAGCGGTGATGCCTTTTTGCCAGCCGTGAGTGAGTGAGTTACTGTTCCAGTTGAGCATGACGGGGAACCTGAAGCAGACGGTAAACAGGAAATCCGGATTGGAAACGGAGACCACGATGCCCGGAAGATAACGCGTTGGGTGGGTCTTCAGCGAGCGAACGCGAAGCAGACGCTGCGATTTTCTGACTGAGCCGCAAAACCGCGAACCAGCAACTCCCGCCGGTTTTTCACGCCGCAGCATGCCCGGTTGCTATCCAGCCATTCCCGACCGCGGTATGCTCATGGGCTGGACCTCCCCACATGTCCCGGCGTGAGCAGATGCATGGCCAGCAAGGCACCACCTGAAGCAGGATCAGCACAACAAGGCACCGACAGCGGCCCAGGAATTCCGCCGTGGAGTCATGGCGAACTTCCTTCCCCAAAGCCGCTGGGACTTCGCAATCTTGCCGGACTCATCGGGCCCGGTATTGTCATGTGCGGCATCCAGATTGGCGGCGGCGAATGGCTGCTTGGTCCCGACGTGACCGCCAAATACGGTGGCTCGCTGATGTGGATCGCCACCGTCGCGATCCTGACGCAGGTCTTCTACAACCTTGAATGCGGTCGCTATGCGCTCTATTGCGGCGAACCGGTCTTCACCGGATTCATGCGACTGGCTCCCGGCCCGCTGTTCTGGATGTCCGTCACGGCGCTGCTGAGCCTGACCTTTCTGATTCCCGGGCTTTCCACCAATGCCGCCGTGCTGCTGGCGACTGTCTGGCTTGACCGCCCGCCCACGCCGGATGATGCGGCGCTGGTGAATGGTCTGGCGCTGGCTTGCCTGGGCCTTGTGGTCCTCCCGGTGCTGGCTGGTGGCAAGGTCTACAACATGCTGCAGCTGATCATGACGGCCAAGGTTGTCATCGTGCTTGGGTTTTGTCTGTTTCTGGGTGTGAAGTTCGTCAGCAGCAACGGCTGGCAAAGCGTGTTCGGCGGATTCCTGCGATTCGGGGATGTGCCGGTCAATCTGCCGGATGGTACTGAAGGCATCGAGAACATTTTTGCGTCCCTCTGGAACTCCGGTTCGCTCCCGGCCATTTCACTGGCAAACATCGCCACGCTGGGCGCCTTCGCGGGGTATGCTGGCGGCGGCGGACTTTCCAATTCCGCCTATGGCAACTTTGTCCGCGACAAAGGCTGGGGGATGGGCAGTCAGGTCGGAGCGATCGCCAGTGCCGTCGGCGGCCACGAAATCACGCTCAGCCATACCGGAAAAGTCTTCGCCATCACTGAGCGATCGCTGGAATCGTGGCGTGGCTGGTGGAAGTACATTCTGGCTGACCAGTGGCTGGTCTGGGTGCCAGGCTGCTTCATGGGAATGGCACTCCCTGCCCTGATGTCAATCGAATTCGCGAAGAATTCGCCGATGTACGGCAAGAACATCGAATACTCGCAGCCACTCGTCGCGGCCGACGGCATTCTGCACACCACAGCGCTCGGCAGCTGGGCCCCTCTGCTGTGGGGGCTTTGTCTCTTTACCGGCCTGATGGTTTTTCTGCCCAGCCAGATGGCGATCGTCGACGACTTCGCGCGGCGCTGGACAGACATCCTCTGGAGCGGCAGTCGGCGGATTCGCAATTCCATGCACGACCACCAGGCGCGGCAGGTGTACTATTCCATTCTTGTGCTGTATGTGGTCTGGACGTTCCTTGTGGCCGTGCTGATGCTCTCGGCGAAGGATGCACCCAAGCTGATGGTGACCATCATTGCGAACGTTAACAACCTGGCACTGGCAACCACTTCATTTCTGATCCTCTGGATCAATTGCCGACTCCTGCCAAAGCCGCTTCGCCCGCGATGGTATTCACGTGTGGGGCTGATCAGTTGCGGTCTTTTCTACAGTGGTCTGTCGTGGCTGTACATCGAGGCAAAGATCCTGCCGCTGATCCGCGGGTAGCTCGGGCAGGTTCGGCGGGAAGCACACAGAGCCGCCGGACGGCCGTCGGCGGGCCAGTTGACAGCTCTCCCGAACGGTCGTTGCAAAGACTGTTGGATTCACGCAAAGGCGCAAAGGGATTTGGTGATGGTGGATTCATGTGTACCGCGAACGCCGGTGCCGTGCGCCCAGACCGTCCGGCCGCGACGTCGACGGCAACCTCAACACGTGAATCGCGTGCACCCGCAAGGTGCGTGGCAGGGGCGTTGCTGAGAGCTGCCCTGACAGGGCGAAATGGGGAATGGGCAGGTTTCCCGGGGTTTGCACCCCGGGCTGGTGGAGCTGGCCTTACAGGCCGGAATCGCAGGGGTGTGAAGCAGCCGTGCGCATCCGGGCCACCGCGCAATGGCGTTGAAGTTCTCAACATCACCGCAAAAAAGCGGGCAAGGCGAGC
>JBEIEK010000560.1:0-2485 GCA_040382995.1 Planctomycetaceae bacterium | reverse complement strand
CGAAACGCGACTATGGGCAGTGTTCGCGATGCAGCGCAGCGAACACCGTTTACCACATTTGCACCTGAGCCCTTACTTTCCTGCCACCCAATCGATGCTGAAACGGGCCAACCTCAGGCGGTTGTCCACTTCGCAAAAGCAAAGAATGGTGCCATCAGGAAGTGCGGCCAGGTCTGAGTAGGCTGATTTGCCGGATTCCAGTACGCGGCTGATTGGCCACGTCGCCCCATCGTCGCGGCTCATCCGAATCGTCAGGTTCTCTCGTTTCCCGCGGCTGTTGGGTCGTTCGCGTCCCTCGGCGTCGCGGCCGACCGTGGCGGGGTTGGAAAAGAGCAGGGTTCCGGGGCGTCCGGGGACCGCCAGCAGTCCTGCCATGCAAATGGGTTCCAGCAAGTCCGGATGGAATTTTGGGGCTGTCCAGCCGGAAGCACCGTCACGGCTGGTGAGCAGCAGTTTACGGTTGGGTGCGGATTCGCTGCGGGCCACCAGCAGCACACGCCCATCCGACAGCTCCGCAGCAATCGTCTCATTCGGATCATTGAATTCCGCCGTATCGGGGATGGCAATCTCCCCGGCTTTCCATGTGGCACCGTGGTCATCGCTGTAGATGGTGGCGGTGACAGACGGGTGATGATCGCGCACGCCACCGTAGGCCAGCCAGACGGGCACAACCAGTCGCCCGGAACGCAGCTGGATGCCGTGACCGGGTCCGGTGGCCAGTACTTTCCAGTTGCAGGCAGGTCGGAAGTCAGCGAAGGCGGCCGTGATTTCCACAGGATCTGACCAGGTGACGCCATCGTCAAGACTGCGAATGGAGAAGCAGCGGGCGTAGTTAATGCAGTACAGGAATTCGATGGAACCGCTGACACGATCAACGATGGCGACCGGGTTATTGACGGTTTGCTGTTCGTCATCGGCTGTCTTTCCCGAGGTGCCACGGATACGATCGCCGTGGTGGGCAATGCGTTGCGGAGCGGACCAGGTGTTGCCTCCATCGGTGCTGCGGCGCAGATGCACTTCGATCTCGCCCCAGTCACTGCGGCTGTTGCGGCGGGCTTCGCAGTAGGCAAGGACGGTGCCTTTGGAAGTGACCACAATGCCGGGAATGCGGTAGAGCGCGATCCCGTGTTCCCCGGCTGTGAAGAGGTCCTGCCAGGCCGGTTCGGCGAGCCGCAGTGGCTCTGTCGGAGGAGCCGCAGTCAGTGAGCCTGCAGACGCGAGGCACAGCAGGAGTGTGATTAGAACGTAACTCAGTGAGTGGCGGAACATCACGAGGGACTCCGGGCTGGGGAGGTGCTTTGCGGGCTGCGGGGGTGAGTGGCGTGTGACTGATGGTTCTGTATATCGGCAGGAGCCTCACCCTCCCGAGTCGAATTGTGTCTTTGCACGGGCTGCAGACGTTTCGACGGAGCGAAACGCGACTATGGGCAACGGCTCCCTGTTCAGGCCACTTTCGAGGAGGATTTTCGGGCTGGCGTGAGCTGCCGTGTGACGAATGCCGCGTAGTCGTGGGGAGTGTCGATGCCGGCGGCGGAATGTTCCACCACGGCAACTCCGATGGCTGCGCCAGCGTGAAGTGCACGCAACTGTTCCAGCTTCTCCAGCTGTTCAAGTGGGGCCGGTGGCAGGGATGTCAGCTGCAGCAGAAAATCACGACGGTAGGCATAGAGTCCGATGTGCAGCAGCCATGGGGGTGTGGGGCTGAGCGTGCTGTTCCCGTGGCTGCTGCTGCCGTTTTCTGCCTGCGTGCCGGCGAAGAACTGTTCGATGGGCGTATCGCGGCAAAAGGGAATGGGGCTGCGGCTGAAATACAGGGCGCGGCCGGTGGCATCGAGGACCACTTTCACGCAGTTTGGATCCCGGACCATTTCGGCGGAACGCATGGGCGCGGCCACGGTGGCCATCTGGCAGCCTGGTTCCCGGAGCTTTCGCACGAGGCGGGTGACCACGTCGGGATCGAGTTCCGGTTCGTCTCCCTGCAGGTTGAC
Source organism: Planctomycetaceae bacterium (assembly GCA_040382995.1). GTDB lineage: Bacteria > Planctomycetota > Planctomycetia > Planctomycetales > Planctomycetaceae > SXXK01. The sequence goes on along the minus strand of JBEIEK010000560.1, from coordinate 497 downwards.
AACGGCATCTGCATCGTGAAAGCAGCGGCGGGCGACTTCGGCGATGCGATCTGTGCCGCTGTTGTGGGATCCTGTGAGTTCTGCACGACCGCCGAAGCGAAAGACGGCGTCGGCAATTTCCTGGCTGTCGGTGGCGATCACCACATCATGGAATTCCGGGCAGCGACAGGCGGTTTCCCAGGCGTACTGCAGGAGCGGTTTTCCGGTGGCGTTGAGCAGCAGTTTTCGGGGCAGGCGGGTGGACTGCAGACGAGCGGGGATTATGCAGACAGTTTTCATGGCAGCATCCATGCTGTGGGGTGTGGAGTGGTGGACGGTGGCAGTCTAGACCGAATTCGGGTTTCCTGTCAAAATCAGAAGCTTGTTCTGGCATTCGCGGAGGAATTTTGTTGACGGAGCGATGATGCGGATTTTCTTTTCAGCGGGCGAGCCCAGTGGAGACCAGCACGGTGCGCGGCTCATTTCCCTGCTCCGCGGCCATCGTCCTGACCTTGAGG
>JBEIEK010000559.1:0-2503 GCA_040382995.1 Planctomycetaceae bacterium | reverse complement strand
TATGGGAACGCCGGGCGCCTGCCCGCGGAACGGCTCAGGCTTCCACCCGAGGCCGTCGCGGCGATTCCTCAGTCCGGTGCAACCGCGGCCGAACTCACCCCGCTGCTGCTCACCATTCCCGTGCATCTGACGCTGGAATTTCGCCTGCCCGACAAAGCCAATCTCAGTGAACTGTCTGTACAGATCAGTGACTTTGCCGCCGGATTCTGTCAGCTGACAGAGGCTGAGCGTGGCGAGGCTCAGCTGCTGCTGGACGGGCTGAAACTGGTCCTGCGGGCGCGGGGGGGCGGTGCCAATGATCGCATGATCACTCGTGGACTGCTGGGCCAGCAGTTCGCGCAGGCCGATGCGGATCGCAGTCAGTCACTCGATGAAAGCGAGTTTCCGGCATTGCAGTCGACCGCCCGGGATGCTGGTGTAACGGCCGAATTCACGGAGCTGGATCGAGACGCAGACCTCCAGCTGACACGCACGGAACTGCTGGGCTATGTCGAGCGTGAGCAGGCGGTGATCGCCAGCCGGATTGAGGTGGGTGTGGAACAGGAGGGGCGGACACTCTTCAGCCGCCTGGATGGCGATTCCGACCGCCGAATCACACGCCGCGAGCTCCGCAGTGCGACCGCGGCATTTGCTGAATTGGATGTGGACCAGGACGGGCGGGTTTCAGACACGGATCTGCAGACCAGCTACCTGCTGACCATCGGCCTTGGCCGTTCTGAACTGCGGCGAAATGATGGCCGGATGTCCATGCAGATGATGCAGTCCGGCTCAGCGGATGCCATTCTGCCGCCCGAAACGGCTCTGGGAGGCCCGGTCTGGTTCCAGCGAATGGACCGCAACCTGGACGGCGACGTATCTCTCAGAGAATTTCCGGGAACGGTCGCCATGTTTCAAAAGCTGGATCAGGATGCTGATGGTTTGATCAGTGCCCAGGAAGCGGCTGCGGGTGAGCAGTCGAAGTAACGGCCGAATACACAGCGCGGTTGCTTTCGCAACGACTGCGTTGCTCGTATGATCCGCCGCATACACCCCACTCCCTGTCACCCGCCTTCAGCCAAAGCGTCCTCATATGACTCCCGTGTACATCATGATTGGTGGATTCCTTGGCGCTGGCAAGACGACGACCGTGTCCAGGCTGGCACGGCATTTCATGCAGCAGGGGAAGCGAGTCGGGATCGTGACCAACGACCAGACCAGCGACCTCGTGGATACTCAGTCGCTGCGTTCGCAGGGCTTTGATGTGGGTGAAGTGTCGGGTTCCTGCTTTTGCTGTAACTTCAACGCGCTCACGGACACCGTGGAGTCGCTGGGGGCCGGCGAGTTGCCGGAGGTGATCCTTGCAGAACCCGTCGGCAGCTGCACGGACCTCGTGGCCACAGTCCTGCGGCCGCTCACCGAAGTCTACGGCCTGCCGCTCGATATCGCCCCCTACGGCGTGATCCTCAAGCCCAGCCATGGCCTGCGTATCCTTCGCGGCGATGCGGCTGCCGGTTTTTCACCTAAGGCCGCCTACATCTTCCGCAAGCAGATCGAAGAGGCGGATTTTGTGGTGATCAACCGCATCGACGAACTCCCCGCCGCTGACGTCAGCGAACTGCAGCGACTGCTGGAACAGCAGTTCCCGGGGCGCCCTGTGCTCCGCTGTTCCGCGCGGACCGGCGAAGGTTTTCCGGCCCTGCTGGAACTGCTGCAGCAACGCGGCGGATTTGCTCGCCGGGCCATGGATGTGGACTACGACGTCTATGCTGAAGGCGAAGCCGAACTGGGATGGCTTAACTGCCAGGTTCGAATTGAAAGCGACAGCGAATGGCCGCTGGACCAGCTGTTGCTGAACACAATTGCCCGACTGCAGACCCGGCTCCGCGAATCGGACTCGGAAACCGCACACCTCAAGGTCATCGGCCTGACTGACGGCGGTTACGCCGTTGCCAACCTTGTCAGCAATGCGCTGGCCCCGGAACTCTCACTGCCCTCTGGAGTGGTCACATCCAGCGCCAGCGTGGTGGTCAACGCCCGCGCCGCAGCAGATCCGGAACTGCTGGAAGAATTCGTCCGCGAAGAACTCGCCACCGCCGCCAGGGAAATCAACGCCACACTGGAAGTGCTCACGCTGCAGTCCTTCCGTCCGGGACGCCCGGTTCCCACGCATCGACTGGTGTAAAGGTGGCGGTGTACAACAGGTCGGAAGGAAGTCAGAGTTTGGCCTGTTAAGAGAGATTGAAAACCGGGCGAAAAACTTCAGGGACTGTTTGGAGGGATGCTGGGGGGCAGCCCCCAGACCCCCGGGATTGATCGCTTGGTGCCATCAACAGGTTTTGCCGAATGGGTTGGCTGGCTTTGAGCGCACGGAAGCAGGAGTGGCTGCCGAAGGCAGCCCCTCAACGAAGTGAGCCCTGAGGATGGCGACCTTTTCCTCGCCGGAATAACTGACACGTTTTCGTTGATTGGACATTGGCGACAACCTTTCGGTAATCGCCAGACTCCAGCACACCACTCAGCTCGT
>JBEIEK010000558.1:0-2539 GCA_040382995.1 Planctomycetaceae bacterium | reverse complement strand
GATGCTGGTCCGTATGCCGTCTTCCTGATGAACGGCGACCTGACTCTGGCGTCAGTCTTTGAACTGTCCGGCAATTACCGCATGGTCATTGCCGACGGCTACTTCGAGGTCGGTTTTGGTGCGACGATGTCGCTGGCCCCCCTGGGCGGTGCAGAAGCCAGTGGTATACTGAACATTTCGAGTGCCGGGGTGTATGGAGCCGTGCAACTGGGCGGAAGCTTTGAATTGGCTGGTCTGGAGTTCTTCGGCGCCATGCAGCTGGAGATGAACACCACGAATGACCCAGTCACTATCGATCGAGTCCAGTACGATTTCGACAACCGGCGCATCAGCGACACGACCATTGAAGTGGTATTGCCCGCGAATACTCAAAGAATCTTCAACACCGGCAGCATGGCGATTCCGGGGTTTGAACTGGACGGAACCTTCCAGCTGATCAACGGCCCGGACGCGATTGCCGTCACATTTGACGCCACCTTCCGCGCGTTCGACGCGCTGTTCCTGCACACAGCCGGCGGCGTCAACATCGTCAAAGGATCCAATCCGGGGATTGTGATCAATCTCGATGCCACCCTCTCTTCGGGCTTCTTCGGTGTTGACAGTGTGTTTGAAATGGACAGCACCTTCCGCCTGAAAGTGAACACGCGATCCGGCGGATCTGCTGATCAGTATGACCTTGGAATCTCTCGCGGGATGATTCGCATCGACATCAACGGCCAGATGACCCTGCTCAGCACCCTGAAACTGCAGGTCGGTGGCTACATTGAATCCCGCGCCGGTGTCTTCAGCATGGCTGTCAATGGCAGCATGGAGATTTTGGGGCAGAGCATGTCCGGGAACGCCTTCTTCAGTTCAGAAGGCGAGTTTCAGGTGGGATTCGGCGGCAGCATCCAGATTGGCCCGTCCGGATTTGGTGTTTCAGGCTCCACCAACTTCCAGATCAGTCGACTGGATGGCAATGGCACCGCTCCCTACGGCGATGGAAATTACGTTCTCAACGTGTTCGGCAGCGTGCAGGGTAGCGTTCGATTGGGCCCATTCACACTGGCCAGTGCCAGCATTGACTTCGGACTCGAAGGTACCACTGGCCGTGTTTACATCACACCGCGCATCACCATTAACTTTTTCCTCTTCAGCATCACCATCAGCGCAACGTTCAATCTGTTCTACGTCAAGGTTCCCCGACCGGTCTTCCTTGCCGGTAACGAGTTCGACTCCGTTGGTACTGCCTTCAATCGCGGAATTCTGTATCTCAATACAGGTCCGCGAGCCCACATGCGAAACGAATCCGAAGGCGATAGTGATGAAGGTTATGTCATCACCCGAATCGGAAATGACCCCGACTACGAAGGAGAGATCGTCCGTATCCAGGCCTTTGGCCGCAGTCAAACGTTCCGTGGCGTCACCGGTATCGTCGGCGATATGGGTTCCGGCTTTGACTACCTTGAAGTCCAGACCGGCGTGCGCTCGCCACTGACAATTCTCGGAGGTTCTGGATACGACTACCTCGTCCAGAATGGACTTGGGAATGTCTACTTCGATGCCCAGGAAGACCAATCCTCCATCGAAATCGGTGAAGGTGTCACCGGTGAAGTCGAACTCCGTGGCGGAACCGGACCGGATGAGATCATTTACAACAGCGCGGCCACACTTTGGGCCGACCTCCGTGGCGGCGATGATGTCATCGACATCACCGCCGATCACGACACCCCAATTACCATCTATGCCGGTGCGGGCAACGACACAATCACCTATAACGGCAGTGGCCCGGCACTATTCGCCGGCGGCACCGGTGATGACGTGATTCAGGGCAGTTCCACTTCCACCGTCTTCCAGTTCGAAGACGACTTTGGATACGACACGCTCACAAAACAGGCCGGCACCACCGAGCTGGACTTTTCGCGCGTCAACGAGCCAATTGATGCTCGTGTGAACACGCTGAATGCCAATATCACCGGCATCCGCGATTTCCAGAAGGCTCTGGCACTGGGTTCCATCAACGGCGTCCCCGTGAAACTGCTGCCGCTGGGAATCAACGAGATTACTGTGCTGTTCCCCGGTCACAATTTCAAAGCCGGGGACACTGTCGATATTCACGCACCGGAAACTCCGGAGTTCAACGGATCGTTCCAGATTCATACGGTCTCTGAAAACACATTCTCGATCGTCCCCACACGCACACTGTATATGGGCCAGCAGGCCACTCTGAATGCCGCAGGTGGATTCCTCGCCCGCACCATCTTCTTCATTCACGATGGTCTTGAAACCGCCTACTTCCACGGTGATACGTCGACGCTCAATCCCGGCACCTGGAGCTTCTCCAGCAGTAACCGTGGTTACAACGGTACCTTTGACGTGCAGCGGGTGGATGAAGACTGGTTCTCCATTACAGTTCCCTGGGCCGCCGTCCGCCCTGAAGTCAATGCCGAATTCCTGCCCGAACTGTTCCGCTCCGGGAAAGGCAACGACCTGATCACCTTCTCCGCCGATATCCCCGCACTGCCGCTGTTCGATGCCGGTGGCTTCGATCGGCTCACCG
>JBEIEK010000557.1:0-2543 GCA_040382995.1 Planctomycetaceae bacterium | reverse complement strand
GGATGTGGGAGATCGAAGCGGCGCCAACAGCCAACAGCTAACTGAAAACTGCCAACTGAAAACTGAAAACTGAAAACTAGCCCATATGTCGATTGAGCCAGTTGAGCATTTCCCAGCTGACGTGTTCGACGGATTGTCTGGCGGTGTAGCTGTGGGATTCGTGGGGGAGGAGGACACAGCGAGCGGTTCCGCCGTTGCCGCGGATGGCCTGGTAGAGCCGTTCGGTCTGGAGAGGAAAGGTTCCAGGATTGTTGTCAGCTTCGCCGTGAATCAGGAGCAGCGGGGCCTGGATGCGGTTGGCGAAGGTGAAGGGTGAGAGTCGCAGGTAGATTTCGGGGGCTTCCCAGAACGTGCGGCGTTCATTTTGAAAGCCGAAGGGAGTGAGTGTGCGATTGTAGGCGCCGCTGCGGGCGATGCCGGCTGAAAAGAGGCTGGAGTGTGCCAGGAGGGTGACGGCGAGGAGTGCGCCGTAGCTGTGTCCGCCGACGGCCAGTCGGGCTGGATCAGCCACATTCATTTCGATGACTCGCTGAACAATCGCCTCGGCCCCCGACACAATTTGTTCAATAAACGTGTCGTTTGCAGTTTGTGGATCTCCGACGACCGGGAGTGTGGTGTGATCAAGGACAGCATACCCTGCGAGCAGCAGATGCAGGGGGCTGGAGCCGGCGAAGGTGGTGAAACGATTGACGGAACCCGTGATCTGCCCGGCGGTATCAGGATCGTTGAATTCCCGAGGATAGGCCCAGAGCAGTGTGGGGAGAGGCGTACCGGGGCGAGCGCCTGGTGGCAGATGCAGGGTGAACGACAGGGGGACGCCGTCCCTGCGAGTGACGCTGATGATTTCCCGATGGATGTTGCGAATTTCCGGCACAGGGTCGCTGAAGCAGGTCAGGGGCCTGCAATCGCCTGCGAGCGAACGGATACGCAGGTTGGGGGGAGATGCAGGAGTTTCGTGAATCGTCATAAAGCTGCTGGCGTCATCTTCCATCAGCAGCAGCACAGATTCATGTTCGGATTCACTGCTGAGGAACAGCGTTTCCTGGTGACCGGTCTGAAGCGACAGTCGTCGCAGGAAGGGGCGGTCACCGGCTGGTGTGGCACCTGGGCCTTCAAGGAAGATGCAGTCTTCGTGCTGCAACAAAACGCGGCGACCGTTCGGAAGGCGTTTGGTGACGGGGGCTCCGGGGTCGTTATAGCGGTCGTTGACCGAGCGATCGTGCAGGAGCCGCGGGGGAGCGGCGGGGTTTATTGGGCTGAATTGCCATGTCCGCGTCCAGCGGCGATCACGGTCATATTCGCGGTAGAGTGCCAGATCGGGGTCAGCCGCCCAGGTGACGCCGGAACAGCGATGGCTGGAACGCAGCAGTTCGCGCGGAGCCGTGTTGAATGGCGCTTCCAGAACCACCAGACGATCACGGTGTTCAGCTGTGTTTCGCGGATCGCCGCCATCGAGCGCTTCAAGCCACACAAGACGCGTGGGCTGGATGGGCATCCAGCCGACAGCACGGGGCCCGATGGGCACGCCTTCGATTGGAATATTCTCTTCAGCGCCGCGCCGAAAAACCTCCGTCACCTCACGCCCTTCGCGATCACGCACGCAGGTGACACGCGGGAAGCGGCTCCATGGGAGAGTTCCGGACCAGGGGCGATGGAGGGTCGTGGTGAGCAGGTATTGTCCGTCGGGGGCAGGGTCGAGATCGGCATACAGCGCAGGCGGCCCACAGACGGTGGTCTTGCCGGTATCGACGTCGATCAGGGCTGGCTGCGACTGGCCGTAATATTCAAAAATGGCCTCATCATGGGGCCCGCGGAGCAGGTCATGGAGTGTCCGCAGCGGCCCCGCTTTGCCGTGACACTCTTCAACGACGGGGCCGGGAGGGAATGGCGGGTCGGCGGGCGGTGTCGGTGTGGACGCGGCTGGAATCAGAATCAGCAGTTCACGCGAATCGGGCATCCATTGTGCGGGCGTTGTGAACACGGCGCTGAGTGTGACGGTGCCGAGTCTGGAGACGAGACCGTTGTCAGCCGCCAGCAGCCAGAGTTCGATGCCATCGGGCTGTGTCAGTGTGAAAGCGAACCAGCGGCTGTCCGGCGACCAGCCGATGATGCCGACGCGACTGTCCGGGGGAAGCTGAACCGGAATGCCGGCAGCTGCGGGCGGTCGACGATATTCGATCGTGTAAGTGGATGGCCGCAGTTGCGGGCCGCGGGTGCGGGGATTGAGTCTGAAGCCGCCCATTCGAACGAATGGGGCGGCCAGCTCGGACAGTTCAGGGTACGTGTGGCGACCGAACAGCAGCAGGGTGGAACGATCGGGGCTGATGGCAGCCGCAGGCGGAGGAGGCGCAGCAAGCAGCCTCCTGATGATTTCGGGAGGCTGCTGCCAGCGAGATTCGGAGTTCGTCATGCGGCTGGTATGGGCACAGCTGTGTGAGGGATTGCGGCATTCCGGCCATAGTCGCGTTTAGCTGCTCGAAAACGGTAGATACCCAAGCCCACACCACATTAAAACAAAAGAAAGACAATTTATAAAAAGGCTT
>JBEIEK010000556.1:0-2551 GCA_040382995.1 Planctomycetaceae bacterium | reverse complement strand
CTTAACGATTTCGGGAATCTCCATCAGTGCACCGCTCACTGCCGTCTTCAACGCACTCGTCTCATTGATTTCCTTGCCCTTACTTAGTTTCTCTTCGAAATGACGCACGAGCTCATTCGATCGCTCGTCAATCGTTTCAGATTTCAGTTGCAGATTTTCGGTCAATCCTTGTTGAAGTATTTGTGAATACTCCCGGCGATTGCTTCCAACGGACCCCAAACGCTCTGCGATTGACGATTGGCGTACGAGTTTCCTTACGTCTCTGATTTGTCTCACAAGCTGTGGCACCGCTTCCTCGGGCGATATTACAGTCTCTGGGGCTTTTGTGCCCACTGGGAGTTGCAGGGAGGGATGGTCAAAGGGTGCCGCATGACGGCGGACTCGCTCGTCAGTCAGAGCTTTCATGAACGCCACGAGGTCTGCACTGGCATCATCATCCCTGCTGAGGTGTTCCCGTAGCTGCGGCAGAGTGGGGTGGTGCCAGTGCTTTGCATCCGGGTGATCATTTTCGAATTCCCGCGGCCCACGTTTATAAAAGGCCATCACATCTTCCAAAGTCAGAAACGCGCCGTTGTGCATGTAGGGCTTGGTGAGCTCGATGTTTCGCAGTGAGGGCGTTTTGAAGGCACCACGCACCCGACTCTGGTCATCCTGCCGCAGGTTTTCTCCAGGAAACACCCGCCGCGCCCGTGAAAAGTCGGCTTCACCGTCAGCTTGTGGAATGTTTCCAACCCCCCAATCCTCCGGGCGATATGTCCCATTCCCGTCCTTCCACTGGATGGCGGTCACTCCAATGTTATAAAAGCCGCCATCGTAGGCGAAAAATCGGTCAGTATCCTGCAAAAGTCGGCTCTACGCGAAATGAAGTGCGCGTGCCGTCATAGTGATTATCCAATGAGAGCGAACTTGGCAAGGTGAAGTGCGTAGAGTTTGGCGATGAAGTAATCCTTGTCTTTGTACCCATAGGCCATCCGCTGCATCGCTCCGATCTTGTTATTGATTCCTTCGAGCGGGCCGCTGGAGATCGGATAGTCGTACCAGTTAAGAATTCCAGTGCGATATCCTTCCAGTGTATTGGCCATGGTGATCAGGACTCTGATTCCGGATGCGCGGGCGCGGCGACACCAGTCCGTCAGGAACCTCTCAGCAAGAGCTTTGGTTGACTGCTGCCAGATCTGACTGAGATCTTCTTTCAGGTAGTAGGCCACTGACAGTGAATGATTCAGGTCCAGTGCCTCCTGCAGTCGCACTCGCTCATTCTTCGATTCGTCCAGATTGGACGGATGTTTCATCAGCAGCCAGCGCGTGCCTGTCAGCACTTTGCGATTCATCGTTTCTGCCTCCCGCTGCAGGTCGCGACGGAGTTGAGTCAGTTTCTCTTTCATCAGTTTCACAATATGGAATCGATCGAAGACCTGCTTTGCCTTCGGTAGATGTTTCACCACCGCCGCGTGGTATGCACTTGACATGTCGGTCGACACGGCTTTTATCTTCGCCCCGGAGCCACGCAGCCGTTTCCAGAAGGGATTTAACGCGTCCTGTCCTTTTCCTGTGCCGACATACACAATCGCACCAGACCGCCAGTCGATCACAATCGTGAAGAACTTGTTCCTCCTGCCCACGTAGATTTCATCGATCGCAATCACTTCAAGGTCTCGCAGACGAGGTTTTCCAAACGTCTTTTGCAGGTACGCCTTGTCGATGCTGCGAACCATCCCTTCACTGACTCCGAGGTAGCGAGCAACATCACGAATCGTCATCATCTTCCGTAGATCCACAACCATCCGCGCGAAGCTCTTTGTGTGGTTGCTTCTCGGTACGACGTGCGGGAGCACAGCGTTCAACACACGCTGGCATCTTCGGCATTCCAGTCGCGGTGTTTTGATGAACAGCACGGTCCGATCCATACCAATTCGTGGTGCGTGAACGATGCGATCAACCTGACCTCGCCGAATCACGTCCCTGTTCCCACACTGGGGACATTTAAGGCAGGAGGCCGGTGGAGACAGCCGCAAATGAAAAACACCTTCTTTTCGCCAACACGCCAACGTTTCGTAGCCAGCAACACCAATTGCCTTGTACAATTCCTGCGCGGTCATCTCGGTTCTCCTGATGAAACGGATTTAGACACTGCTCATCAAACCGAGATGGCCCCTTTTCGTAAACCCAAAACCGCAAACAATTTTGATCCGCGCTCTTCATTTTGCGCAGAACCAGTTTGTTGTCGGTGATTGAAGTCAAGCGGGCGGCATGTTGTGTGTCCGCTTCCTCACGGGCGCGGCTCGTGGTGACGTGGCGGCGATGGATTTGCTGGTCAATCCGAAAGTGGCTCGCGCTTTCATGTCGGGATGTACTTGACACTGTCCTGAATGAATGGGAATCTGCAGCCAGCGACAAACAAGATCGGAAGCGTTGGTGTAACACGTCAGAGACTTCGAAGACGTTGTCGCGAATTCTACAGTTCTTATAAAGATGCCAACTGTTTGCAGGAGTGCTTTCATGATGCTGCGATTATTGGTCATTGGTGTGGCACTTGGGGTAACGGGTGGAT
>JBEIEK010000555.1:0-2556 GCA_040382995.1 Planctomycetaceae bacterium | reverse complement strand
CCGTCGCCTTGCAACACCCTCCGCCGGGACAAAGGCGCCACCAGCGTCCCCTGCTCCACCGAAGACCGGGCCATCAAAGTCTGATGCTGCGCAACCGGATGCAACATCGCGCGGGCCGTAGTGTGATCTGGCCGCCGATTACCGTGCAGCCTTCCAGTCAATGACCGATCCCTGCAACTCTGCGCTGCACAGATTGCTCGGTCACGTCAAAGCCCGCACCTGCCGGCGTGAGCCACTGCGCTGCTCTTTGTATCTCCAGAGGCATCAACGCCAATCGCCATGATTGTCGCATTGATATTCCTGATCAGCACGCAGGAAGCATCTTTCTCAGCCATCTGAAGATCGCGTCTGTTCCCAATCGAATTGATTCCCGCTCCAACTCCGCTGCGCCCCGACACCGAGGATGCCGATCCCCGCGTGCTTGCAGTTCGCACGACCTCCCGCAGACCCTGACTTGCCACCGGCGCAATACCCAACAATGGCAGGGCCATGGACACTGCCGAGGCGAGCGCATTACCGACACTCACGCGCGAGCACCGACCCCTGAGCTGGCCTGAGGACTGCCACCGTGCCCGGCTTCGGCCGGGCCGAGAGGCCATGGGTTCCTCGGACGCTTACATGTGTACGACGGGACATCTGTTCGGTGACTTGAACTATCGCAACTTGCGACCACGCACGAATCTCTCATTCAGGCTGCGCAGCATTTCGAATGTGTTGACGTACTCAACGTCAAATTCCACGCAGACATTTGGCATCGGCACTTTACGTTTAGCCGCTGGGGCAAATTCTTCGTGCGTGACCACAACAAGTTCGTTGACCGCCGCATATGCAATGACCCAGCCGTCCGCGACAGATGCGAATTCTGCCTTAGCGGAATCTGCAAACTGATCCGTCGAATAGACCCATTCAACCAGATCCTGAAACTGAGCAATGACCGCCTGATCTTCAGTCTTCTTGAAAAACGAATCAGGAGCTTGATTCTCCACCCATTCCTTAATTTCATCATCCTGCTCGGCTAGCTCGGCTCGGATTCGATCGATACTGGACACTCGTTTTGCATCGTGTTGAGCGATCAACGCATCCCAGAATCCCGGGCAGATATCGAGCCCGTAATATCGATTTTTTGCTTCAATGAATGCATTCGCATCCAGGACGTATCGCTTACTCCCGCTCATCCCTCATCCTTTTAAGAACGAGGTCAGCGTAACTGGAAAATGTAGACCCCTTCATGCCGGTCAGCCTGAAGGCATCCTGATAGAGAATGCGGCCTTCGCGTGCAGCACGAACAACGGCAGCAGAAAACCGCCGGCCAAGACGGACGTTCTGTGTCGCATAAAAATTTCCACCGGAACTTTTCTGACGAAGATCCACTTTTCGCGTGAGCCAATCTGCCCGATCCTGCGCAAGAAAACGAAAGAAGACTGGCTTTGTGATCAGCTTTAGATCGCGTGCTCGACGCGCTACGACGACTGGACTCACCTTGAACCAGCCTGCAATTGTTTGAAATGGACTCTTCGTCGCTTTGGCTTCGTCCCATCGCTCCGTCAGCTTGTAAGCTGGAACAAGAAACTCAGCGGCCACCTGATTGCAGAATTGTTCTGTTTCTTCGTTTGCGGGCATCATTTGATCAAGATTGAACACTCCGTCGCGGCCCATCCAGACATGCACCAACTCATGAGCGAGCGTGAAAATCCTTGCGGACTTTGTATCCCCGTCATTCAGAAAGACGACCGGCGCATACTGGTCGCATAATACAAATCCCCGGAACTCTTCCGGATCCAGTGGTCGGTGGTTGTTAAGGCCGACAACACTGTTGCTGAAGACGATAACTCCAATCCGCTCGGCTGCCTTGCGAAGTGTTTGCAACGCCAATTCCCAGCTCGGCAACGATTCTGCCCAGTCAGCATCGAGGTCGAGCCGCTGTCGAATCTGTTGAGCCAGTGATTTCACGTTCCCGATTCGGTCAACGCTGCCGACAAAGTTGAGTGGTTCAGCACCCTCTTCGATAAGCCATTCCCTCATCCATGCCTGGCGCTGCTGCATTGTCTGAATAGAATCGATCAGATTCGGACTATATGCGGTGACTGGCTTATCACCCTTCGTACGAAAGTCCGGTACCGGGAGTTTCTCGACCGGCGGTTTGTCAAGAAACATCACTCCGAACGGAGTCATCGTGGTGCGGGCAAAAGTCTCAAGCTGTCGAAAAGTAGGTTGCCTGACCCCTGACTGCCACTCGTCGAGCTTCGGAAATTTCTTCAATAGCTCCGCCGTCGGCAGGCCAGAGCGACCAATCGCCCAGCGAATTACCTCGGGTTTGACGGAGACGGTGGTCATGACGTGGAGCAGCGAATCAGAATGGGGGGGAAATTGCAAACCAAATGAATTCTAGCCATATCACACAGTCAGGGCGACGGAGATTCACCGGCGATTTTTCCCGGGTTTCTTTCCTTCAGGCTCTACCCACTGTACTGGTCAGACGGGACTCAGAGTTTGGGCTGTTGAGAGATATTGAAAAACGGACACAGATTTTAGGGAGATCTTTGGAGGGATGCTGGG
>JBEIEK010000554.1:0-2569 GCA_040382995.1 Planctomycetaceae bacterium | reverse complement strand
ATTGGGGGCGGAAGCGCAATGGCCTTAATCACGCCGGCTGCGGCGGCCGCGCGGAAGTCATCCCGCAGCTGCCGGGTCCGGGCGATCAGTTCCGGTGTGAATTCGATGGTCACACGTTTTTTGGGCTCTCCGTCAAATACGGTGCGCCGTGTATTACAAGTGTTCAGACAGGGAATTTGAATTTCGCGTCGTGGAGTGCGAAGAGTCTGAGGATGAAGTCATACCAATTGAGAATTCCCGTTCGGTGGCCCTGCCGTGTGTTGGCCATAGTCTGAAGGAGGCGAATACCGGTTGCTCTCGCGCGTCGGCTTCGTTCTGCACTTCACGGCGAATCACATCCCGGCTGCCACAACCAGAGCAGCGGTCCTGCTCGCGGGGACATTCCATTTCCAGGACAAAAACGCCATCCTCCTGGTGCCAGTCAACCTTCAACGACCGCCACTTCGCACTGGCCCGCAAGCGACAGGCAGGGGAGATTCAGAAATGAACTCCGCCAAAACATGAATTCGACCGGATTCCGCTTGATTTCCGTGTCAATATAGCTCATGAAACATCGGAAACGCAAAGTAACTCAATAAATGTTACCGTGCAAACACACGTTACTGAGAGAAACTTGAAGCCGGAACTGACCAAATTTCAGCAATACTTCGAAGACGTGCTCGGCATCAGGCCGCAGGTGGCACCATGGCCAGAAGCCAGGGAATTACCAGTGTTTCTGCGTCAGGGCTACTCGTTCTTCGCTGCCCGGATTCTGAGTACTGAGGTGCTATTAGCATTCGACCAGGAACTGCCGCCCCGCTCGCCTGGTACGATTCGCACCCAGTTGCAGCAGGTGGAAGCACGCTGCGGCAGGCCTGTCGTCTTCGTCCGAGAGCAGTTGGACGCTTTCCAGCGAAAGCGGCTCATCGAACTGAACACAGCGTTTGTGATCCCAGGCAACCAGATGTATCTCCCCGAGCTCGCGATTGACCTGCGTGAGCATTTTCGGGCACGGCGCGAAATCCGTGAGCACGTGAGTCCTGCGACGCAGGCCACGGTGATTGACCTGTTGCTGCGTCCCTTTGGGGAGGAACAGAATTCAACGGCGATCGGGAAACGACTTGGCTACACAAAAATGACGATGTCCCGAACGTTCAATGAACTGGACGCCTTGAAGCTTGCCGAAATTCAGCATCGGGGACGGCAGCGAGTATTGAATCCGCCAAAAAGCCGTCGCCAGCTGTGGATTCAGGCGGAACCGCTGCTGCAGTCTCCGGTCAGGTCTGTCCATCACATTTCAAGGCGCAGCGGTGCAGGGACACTGATCGGGACGGACGGATTGATTTCCGGGCTGTCAGCACTCTCGCTTTACTCGATGATTGAAGCGCCAAAGACGCCTGCTGTCGCAGTGAACTCGAAGCAGTGGTTGAAGCTTGTGGACGTGATGCCACCGATTGAAGTACACTGTTTTCTGAGCGATTTGCGAGATTCCAAAATCAGTATGTACTGATTGGCGGTGCGGCTTGCTACACGGCCATGAGTGCAGCAGGTGTCGATTTTCGGGCAACCAAAGACCTTGACATAGTGCTGTGCCTGGAAGAAATGACGGTCGAGTTCATGTCTGCGTTCTGGCAGTTTGTCCGAGACGGGGGATACCAGAATCAGCAGGCCGAGGTGGGAAAAAAACGTTATTATCGCTTTAGCAAGCCATCGAGCTCAGATTTCCCGGCAATGCTGGAGCTGTTCTCCCGGGTCCCCGACCAACTCAGCCTGTCCGGCCCAGGCCACCTGACCCCGATTCCTGCAGACGATGAAATCTCAAGTCTGTCAGCCATTCTTCTGGATCAGGATTACTATCAACTGATCCAGGCTGGGCGGACGGTGGTCTCCGGAACGTCAATTGTCAGCGCGGAATATCTGATCCCATTGAAAGCCCGCGCCTGGCTGGACCTTACGGATCGCAAAACAAATGGGGATCAGGTCGATGGCAAAAACATTAAGAAGCATCGAAGTGATGTATTTCGCCTGTTTACAATACTGGACCCTCGATTTTCCGGCAGTTTACCACGCGTCGTCACCCAGGACGTCGAACGATTCCTCGATCAGATCTCAGAGGAATCCATCGACCTCAAGGCTCTGGGCATCACTCAAATGTCATTACAGGAAGTTTTGACAGAGTTGCGCAGAATCTATGCGCGGCAATGATATCGTTTCCCACCTGTGAAGTGATTTTACCTCGTCACTTCGATGCGACTGCCTGATTCATCAGTCAATCCGTCAAATACGGTGCGCAGCGTATTACAAGTATTCAGACACCCACACGGTGCGTTGCAGGGGCGGGGCTAAGAGCTGGCCTTACAGGCCGAAAGGGACTCGCGGGCTGGGGTCCCGGGATTGCATCCCGGGCTGATGGAGCTGGCCTTACAGGCCGGAATCGCAGGGGGGCGTTTTGTGAGCGAGGTGGTTTTGGTTTGCGCGCTTGCTTTGGAGGGGATTGTTGTCCTCCGTGCCGTGTTCTGGTGGTGAAGCCAATGCCAACCTCAACACATGCATGGCGTGTAACCACACGGTGGGTTGCGGGGGCGGGGCT
>JBEIEK010000553.1:0-2577 GCA_040382995.1 Planctomycetaceae bacterium | reverse complement strand
GATTAACCTTACTCCCTGACCGTCGTGTCATAGCGAACACCTTCCGGTGTCAGCACAGGAACCGCCACCGTCGTCCCGAATTCTCCCTCTGTCCTCGTCAGAGAATCCACGGCGACAAAGGCCGTCAGCGGACTCATCAGACTGTAATCCAGAGCCGTTTGCAGGACCTCCTGCCGCAGTCGCGGCCCCTGGTCCGGTGCTCGTGACGTCTGAGCCATCAGGTCGAGGATTTTCAATCGCGCCCAGACGGCAGCGATGCCGCTGTGTTCCTGCTTTGCATCCTGCGTGTCAGCCAGCACCTGACTGGTCATCACGGTGTTCCCCGATCGACCGCCGATCTTCACCAGCCCGGGTTCACCCGTGTATCGTCCTGTCACTGTGATGGGGCGTCCGACGATCAGATCGGGCAGGATTTGCGGATAAACGTCAGTGACCTGCATGCTGCCCCAGTCAATCGACAAATCTGTCAGCGCCGGGTGGCTGATACGCTTCTCGAAACGTTCCATGATCTCCACAGGATCGTCGTTCAGGCTGAGGTATGCAACGGCGCCGCGTCCCAGCAGAGCCATGCGGTCCATCAGATAACGATTGGGGGCCTGACCCACACCGAAGCTGAAGATCCGTGAATCACCAATCTTTTCCGCGACGGCATTCAGGATGTCATGGTCATTCCCGATGTAACCGTCCGTCATGAATGACACAACGCGGTATCGGCCTTCGTCATGTGGAAAGTCCAGTGCCGCGCGAAGCCCCTGAATCATCTCCGTGCCGCCTTCACTGTCGATGGAATTCAGATAGCGCAGGCCCCGCTGGATGTTTTCCGGCGTCGCGATCACCGGGGCTGTCCCCAGCTGCGAAGCTGTCGAGCTGAAGTTGATGATCTGGAATGTGTCGCGCGGTGTCAGCTTCCGCAAAGCATGCGCAACGGCCGCTCTGGCCTGCTCCAGCGGACGACCAGCCATGCTTCCGGAACAATCCAGCACAAACACCATTTCCATCGGACTCCGCTGCACACGCTCCAGCTCTGCCGGCGGATAGATCATTACCGTGAAATACTGACCGTGGTCGTCCCGGTGCGTCATCATGGCCGTCCGGACCTGATCACCGGCAACCTTGTACTGCAGAACGAAATCGCGATTGGGAATCGAGTCACCCGGTGAAAGCACGATGGTTCGCTCGCGTTCTGTTTCCGCCGTGACGCTGATCTGGTGATTCACGCTCCGCACATCCTCGATCCTGACTCCGGCATCAATCTGCAGATTGATGGAGACATCGTGGCCACTGCGCTCGGAAGGACTCAGATACGGCACCTCAGTGGACTGTCCGCTGGTCCCCACGGCACTGCGTTCCACAGCTCCGATTCCGTCGGTTGTTGCCGGTGGGTTGTAGCGCGGACCAACCACCATCGGAAAGACAAACTCATACGCACCATCGTCGTATCGCAGGGGATTGAAGTAGCGAATCCTGATATCAATCTGCCTGCCAGGTTCGATATTTGCCACCTTTTGCGTGAAGATGTTGGGACGTTCCTCGGTCAGCAGCGACGCCACGTAACCCTGAGCTCGAGCTTCACTGTAGATCTTTTCGGCTTCCTCACGTTCACGAATAATGCCTCGAATCGTGCGTTCCCCGATCGTCATCACAAATTCGTTGACTGCGGCGTTATCGGGAAGCGGAAAGACGTAAACCGCTTCAATCTTTGAACTCCACGGATTGTGAAACTGCTGAGTGACATCAACGGTGGCGATGTACCCGTCAATGCTGCCATTCACGGATGTGTGCTTCAGGGGCACCGGAACTTCCTCGGCCACATCCGGCAGTTTGGCCATCAAAGCGCCGCAGCCAGGACGATCCGCAGCGGCTGTCGCCGCCGGCGTGTCGCCGCGAGCAATCACCCACAACTCTTCACCAGGCAGGGGCTCAAACGCGGGACGCTGCACTGCACCCCTCCCGCTCCCCGACAGAGCCCCGGCCTGCGGCTTCGGCAGGGACATCCCTGGTATTGTCGGGGCAGGACCGGAGGCCACGTTTGGGGCAGACTTGCTGTCCATGCCTTCGGTTTCCATCAGGACGGTTGATGGGGCGCTGGCTGTCGGGGCGGCATTGGGTGTCGCCGGATCTTCGACGCCGCACCCGGCCTGAATCAGGCACATCAGCGAGAGTCCCAGGCACACAAGCGGAAGACGCAGTTTTCTATGAGTACTCATCTGGATCGGGCTCCTTGATCTGTCTGCCGTCCACCGGACGGAATGGAAGTGAATGGATTCGGCTGAAGTCGCCATGCACGCACCACACATGCGTGCAGGCCACGTCTGTCAGCCACCGGACTTTTCAATCCTGATACCCGCTGTGATTGGCTGGCCATCTGCATTCACCGCAGCTGTCAGCCGGCCAATCCATACTCGATCATCGATCCCTGTGACCTGAACATGCACTCGAGCCACACGCTGGCGACCGATGGGAAGACCGTTGTCATGCCTCACCTGAAACGCCCCCAGAATCACTCGATTGTTTCTGATGGCGCGAGGATCGTAGTACGGAGGATTTCGGAAGGCAGGATGGTCGCCACCCTCGATC
>JBEIEK010000552.1:0-2585 GCA_040382995.1 Planctomycetaceae bacterium | reverse complement strand
CGAGCCGGCGGCAAAAACCTCCGATGTCGCCCCGATGTAAACAACACCTCGCAGTGACAATTCGAGCCGCGACCGTGAGGGAGGCGGATGGGTGTGTATACCACTCCCTCACGGTCGCGGCTCGGGTGGAGCGTTTTGAGAATGCGTTTGGTCGGCGTGGGGGCGGCTCAGCAGGAGCTTCGCCCTCCCAAGCCACAACCCCAGGAATTTCTCTGGGTGGCAGGTTGCCCAGGGGCAGCAAGCGTGGTATGCTCACACTTGAACGTCCGGAGCCAATCTGATGAATGAACCCAGCCGCAAACTTGAAACCGAAATCTTCAACCTTCTCAAAGAGTGGCAAACGCAACACTCCACCGGCGATGGTCCGCGGGATCCGGAACTGGAAAGCCTGATCTACCAGTTCCTCTACGACCGACCCCGACGAACAGCTGTTCGCTGAAATCCTGCGGAAACGCTACGTGGATCAGCTGAGCTACGATGTCATCGGCCTCGAAATGGGGCTCTCCCGGGCACGGATCGAAAACACGCTCGAACGCGCCAAATATCACCTCCGGAAACTCAAGACAGCCGGGAGCATCTGATGGCCACACAACGCACAACTCGCCCCGCCGATCAGCGTCGTGCGGCCATGAAACGAGCCGGCTGTACTCACGATCTCATCAGCATCCTGCTCCCCAAAATGGACGATCCCCCGCTGCAGCTGGCGCTGCAGACAGCACCACTGGAGTTCGGCGATGAATAACCCCACACAAACCTCAACCGCCGCTGACGCAAACTGGGCCGCCGCAGGCATGGTGGATCTGTTCGATGACATGCACCGCCGCCGCGCCCGACGACGGCTGTGGATCACCGTGGCCGTGCTGGTGCTGACGTTCGCGGCCCCTGTCGTGTTCCTGTACAACCGGCTCGAAGACGCCCAGCGACAGGCGCTGCTTGATGAATATGATGTCCAGCGAATGCGCCTTGATCGACTTCCGGCCGGCAACCCCGCTGTGGATGCCGCGCGCAACGAAGCCGCAACCCTCCGCGGCGATGCCGCGCTCAAGACAGCCCGCGTGGGCATCGAGGATCTGCAGAAAGCCATCGACCTGATCTACCGCGCCGAACAGCTCTCACGCGACGAAAAGCGGCTTCGCGAACTATTGAACCCCGTCGGTGAAGCCGTGGAACGCACCCCATGGCACGATTCGTCCACCGTAGTTGCTGCAAAGCGAACAAGCTGTCAGCAACAGCACAATGCGATCGTTGCGTTGCTGGATCAAGGCCGGGTTGCGGATGCCGAAGTCCAGCTGGCAATGCTGCTGGTGAACCTCGGTGACGCCCAGCGGCAAAATGTGGAAGCTCTACAAACCGACACCAGCCGCAGTGACTGGCTGCGACTTTCCGGCCAGATCCCCGAACGGCTGCTGCAGAACACGGCCATCACGGCCATTCGCAATCGCGCCGAGCAGGGCGATGCCGGGTGGAAACAGGGTGACTGGATCAACGCCCGACTGTGCTACACCGGCGCCGCCAGCGACCTTCAGAAACTCCTTGATCAGGAACTGACCGCCGAAGAAAAATCCCGCGTTCAGCAGGCGGATGCAGAACGCATTGCCCGGCTGGAAAAGGAAAAGGCGGATCTGGCGGCAAAGCTGAGCGGCGTGGAGCTGCAGCTGACCACACTGGAAAAGCAGATTGTCCAGGCGTCGGTTGAACGCAGCAATGCCCTCGAACAGGTCAACAAACTCACCGCCGAACTGGCCACCGCCAATCAGAACCTTGCAAAGCTGACTGCCAGCGAAAAGAGTCTCCAGGAGACAAAGACGCTGCTGGAAACACAGCTGGCCGACAGTCGCGTTCAGGTGCAGGAACTGGAACGCGGGATCATCAACCGCCGCCCAGCACCCGCGCCACCAGCCCCCGCCGGAAGCAAAGTCGCCGGCACAGTGATGGCTGCCGGGATGCAGATGGTCCGCATCCAGCCCGGTAAGTTCATGATGGGCTCAGAAAAAGGCGAGAGCGACGAACAGCCTGTGCACGAAGTGGAAATCACCAGGCCCTTCTACATCGGCATCCACGAAGTCACGATCGGCCAGATTCTGCAGTGGCTGAATGCACCCGGCGTGGTGCTGCAGGAGAACTGGATTGACTTCGATAACTTCCACTGTCCGATCCGCAAAAACGGTTCCCGTTACGAACTGAACACCTCCACAAAATTCGGCAAATCAGACCTGCAGCCGATGGTTTGTATCTCGCATCATGGTGCGAAAGCCTTCTGCGTCTGGTGTTCCCAACAGGATCCGCAGCACAAGTACCGGCTGCCGTGGGAAGCGGAATGGGAGTACGCTGCGCGGGCTGGCAGTCGCACGGAATTCCCGTGGGGCGACAGCTGCAACGGGACTGAGGCGAATATCGACGGGAATTATCCGTTTGGAACCAGCGAAGAGGGGCCGTATCTGCAGGTGACGACGCAGGTTGGTGCCTATCGCCCTAACGCATGGGGACTTTATGATACGGTCGGGAACGTCTGGGAATGGTGTGGTGATCGGTATGACTCAGGCTATTATCAGGTCAGCCCGAAGCAGGATCCTCAGGGTCCGTCG
>JBEIEK010000551.1:0-2593 GCA_040382995.1 Planctomycetaceae bacterium | reverse complement strand
CTCACTTCTCACTTCTCACTTCCCACTTCTCACTTCCCCAAGGCGTTCCCAAACGCGTCTGCAGTGCACTTTGCCCGCGGACTCCCGTCCGGCGGCTCGGAAGGGCACTTCCCACGTGTTCAACATTCGAATCTGAACCCGCCAGCAAGCAGCGTTCGGCTCAAAAATCTCGGCACGGCTCTTACCGGGGGATTGACACCCCCCGCTCGCCTTCCCACTTCCCACTTCCCACTTCCCACTTCCCACTTCCCACTTCCCACTTCTCAGTTCCCAGTTCCCAGTTCCGACGCCCTCTTCCCTGGAGCGTTGGCAGGGAACTTTGCCCGCGGACTGCCGTCCGGCGGCTCGGCGTGAATTTTCTGCTGCTGCCGCGTAGACTTTGAATGATGTCCTTTCCTGCTTCACTGATTCCTCACTGCTGTTTCCTTGCCGGTCCGACGGCATCGGGGAAGTCTGCGCTTGCGCTGTTGCTGGCGGAGCGGCTTGACGCTGAGATTCTGGCACTGGATTCGATGACGGTGTACCGGGGTCTGGACATTGGCACAGCGAAGGCAGATGCGGCTGACCGTCAGCGGGTGCCGCATCATTTGCTGGATCTGGTGAATCCTGAAGACGAGTACAGCATTGCGGACTATCTGTCTGCAGCGGCCGGTGTGGCGGAGCAGGTATTGCAGCGGGGACGGGTGCCGCTGTTCGTTGGTGGCTCGGGTTTGTACCTCCGCGCGTTGCTCCGCGGGTTTTCTCAGGGCCCTGCGGCCAACTGGGACATCCGCGGTCGCTGGGATGCGTTAGCGCGGGAGCGGGGTCCGGAGTGGATTCATGGGGAGTTGCAGCGGGTGGATCCGCAGGCTGCCCTGCGGCTGCATCCGCAGGATTTGCGGCGGATTATTCGGGCGCTGGAGGTATACGAAGTCACGGGTCGCCCGATTTCGGCTGACCAGCAGCATGGTCCACGGTCGGCGGAGTGGCGACCGCGTCTGGCTGTCTGGCTGGATCCGGACCGGGAGGTGTTGCGGGAACGGATTGCACGGCGAACGCTGCAGATGCTGGATCAGGGCTGGCTGGAGGAATCGCGGCGGCTGTTGAATCGTGAAGCGGGGCTCAGCCGCACCGCTCAACAGGCGCTGGGGTATCGTGAACTCTTCCAGCATCTGCAGGGCCGGATGTCTCTGGAGGAGGCGGTGCAGCGGATTCGCACGAGCACCAGTCAGTTTGCGAAGCGTCAGTGCACGTGGTTTCGCAGTCTGGAGGAGTGTATGCGGCAGGAACTGACGGGCCGCGAGTCTGCTCCGGAAATGCTGGAACGGCTTTCAATCCTGACCCCTGGGTTTGCCCCTGCGAGTGCTCTTCAGTAACATCCCGCGCATGCCAGCCATCGAAGTTCAGGATCTGTGTCGTCAATACAAAGTCTATCGCAAGCGCGAGGGCCTGTGGGGTGCTTTGCGCGGGGTGTTTCGCCGCGAGTACGAGATTGTTTCGGCAGTGCGGAATGTCAGTTTTCAGATTGAGTCCGGTGAGATGGTGGCCTTTCTGGGCCCCAACGGTGCTGGCAAGACCACCACACTCAAGCTGTTGTCGGGTCTTGTGGTGCCCACATCGGGCACTGCGACGGTGCTGGGACACATTCCGTGGCTTCGGGAAAACGCATATCGCCGACGTTTTTCACTGGTGACAGGTCAGAAGGAACAATTGTGGTGGGACCTGCCTGCTCAGGAATCCTTTCGGCTGCATCAGGAGATCTACAGGATTCCACCGGCCGACTATCACCAGCGTCTGACGCAGCTCACAGAGCTTCTGGATGTGGTGCGGCTGTTATCACGACCGGTGCGAGAACTGTCGCTGGGGGAGCGAATGCGGATGGAGCTGATCGCAGCGCTCCTGCACCGCCCTGAAGTGCTCTTCCTGGACGAACCGACGATTGGTCTGGACGTTGTCAGCCAGCGTCGGGTTCAGGATTTTCTGCGGACGTGGCAGCAGGAGCATGGGATCACGGTGATTCTGACGAGTCACTACATGAAGGACGTGGAGGCGTTGTGTCGGCGGGCGGTGATTATCAATCAGGGGCAGGTGATTCACGATGGTCCGCTGGCAGCCATTCTGGATCGATTCAGCCGGCACAAGATTGTGGAGCTGCAGTTTTCGGACAACCGAATCCCTGAGGATCTGGCCCGATACGGACTGCTGCTGGAGACACGAGCGGCTCGGGTGCGTCTGCAGGTGGAAAAGCAGCGCGTCTCTGCGGTGCTGGCGGGGATCCTTGACAAGCACTCCGTGGACGACATCAGTGTGCTTGAACGTCCGCTTGAGGATGTCATCGCAGAGCTGTTTGTGGTTGCGGGGGAAGCGGCCAGGGCAGGGGGCGGCTGATGTCTGCTGCGGAGACGACGTTCGTGGGTGAATTCCGGGCGCGTCTGCGGCTGAAGTGGCTGGTGCTGCGAACGGCGATTGACGAGCGTCTGGCGTATCGTGCGGACTTTGCCTTGTCCACCTTCGTCCGTTTCCTGCCGATTGTGACTCAGATCTTTCTCTGGGTGGCGATTTTCCAGAACGACCCTGAGCGACAGATGCAGGGGTATCGGTTTTCGGACATGGT
>JBEIEK010000550.1:0-2614 GCA_040382995.1 Planctomycetaceae bacterium | reverse complement strand
GGTTTTGTTGGCAACCAGCTGGCACGCGAAACTGCCACCGCAGGCGGCAGCCGCGATCAGCTGCAACTGCTGCTGGAATTGGGTATCATCACCGAAATCCCGGCAGCGGCCCGCAGCGCCACAACCCGGCTCGTGGATCCTCAGGACACCAGCTGCTCAGTTGACGATCGCGCGAGGTCATGGCTCCACGGTAACTGTGCCATGTGTCACCACCGCGGCGGCAACGCCATCGTCTCGTTCTTCGTCAGTCGGGACCTGCCCTTTGATCAGCTGAACACCAACAAAGGCACAAACATCGGCACTTTTGGAATGCCGGATGCCAGAATTATCGCGGCCGGAGACCCGTGGCGGTCCGTCATGATGTACCGGCTGTCGCGTCTGGGGTACGCCCGCATGCCGTATATCGGCTCCCGCGTTGTAGACAGTGACGGTGTCGCCCTGATCGCTCAATGGATCAGTCAGCTGGAACCGGATCCGGCACTTCCGCTGTCCGCACCGCTGCATGCCGACAGTGACGACGCGCGAGCCCTCGCGATGCTGGCCGCACCCGGTGCCACTGCCGCCAGTCGGACAGCAGCCGTTCAGCAGCTCACGTCCAGCACTCCCGGAGCACTCGCACTGGCCCTGCGGCTGCATGCTCGGCAGGGCATTCAGTCACCCGCCGAAGTTCGCACGGTCGCTCTCGAATCTGTCCGTAACGCCCCCAGCGATATTCGAGGTCTCTTTGATGATTTCCTCCCCGAATCGCTCCGCAAACAAGCCCTCGGCACCACATTCGCTCAGGAAACAGTGCTGCAGCTGCAGGGCGACGCGCTCCGCGGACGACTGATCTTCTACAGCGATGCCGCACGCTGCCGAACCTGCCATCAGCTCGACGATGCAGAAAAATCAATCGGCCCCACGCTCACCGACATCAGCCGCAAATATCCTCGACCGGAAGAACTCCTGCAGCACATCTCCCAGCCCTCACTCAAAGTCGACGAACGTTTCGCCGCCTGGACCGCAGTCACCAAAGAAGGACAGGTCCACAACGGACTGCTCGTCTCAGAATCTACTCAGGATGTCGTCCTGCGTCAGGCCGATGGTCGCAGTATCACACTCAAACGGGAATCGCTGGATGAATTTCAGCGAAGCAGCCGCTCGCTGATGCCCGATGGAGTGCTGGCTGACCTGACGGCCGCCGAAGCCGCCGACCTGCTCGCCTTTATTCGCTCGCTGAACCCCCAGTAGATCAACATGCCCGAAAACTCCCCGCGGACGGCCACCTCCCAACTCTGGCTGGCTGAACTGTCCCTGCTTGCCGTCGCCGTCATCTGGGGCGTGAACATTCCAGTCATGAAAATCGCGCTGGATATGGGCATCGACCGTTTTGCCCTGAATGGCCTGCGTCTCGTGGTTTCGGCAGCAACGCTGCTGATCCTCGCTGCAATGGAATTTCGCTCCGGTAATCGTCCGGACCTGCGCGGACGCTGGCCGCGAATCGTCTGCTACGCTGTGCTCGTGTCCGGACTCTACCAACTCCTGTTTCTGCTGGCCGTCTCGCAGACAACCTCCGCCGATATCGCTCTGATTATGGCCACAGTCCCGCTCTGGACCGCCATCGGCGCCCGCTTTCTGCTCCGCGAAATCCTCAGTCGACTCGCATGGACCGGATTGCTCGTCGCGTTCGCCGGTACCGTCCTCGTGACACTTTCAGGAGCCGCTGAAAGCCCTGCAGCGGCCGCAAATACAGTCGCCGCCCAGCAACGACTCGCCGGAAACATCATCGCACTCCTCGCTGCACTCGCATGGTCCGGTGGCACTATCCTCAGCCGCCCCATGCTCAAGGCCATCTCCCCGCTCCAGCTGGCCGCTCTGTCCACCGCCATCTGCCTCCCCCTGCACCTCGAATTCGCCTGGCAAACATTGCCGGCTGGTATTTCACTGCTCTCCAGCATCGCTCTGCTGCTGTGCCTGCTGTATTCCGGTACCCTTTCCACAGGACTTGCCATGCCCATGTGGAGCTACGGTGTGAAGTTTGCCGGAGCAGCCCATGCCACCATGTTCCAGAACCTCAGTCCCATCGTGGCCATTGTCTCTGCATGGCTGCTTCTGGGTGAATCGCTTTCTGCTGATCAGGCCATCGGAGGCAGTTTGATCCTCGGAGGCCTGTTCATCATGCGGCGGGCCCGCGCTGAGACCCAGGCCGAACGCCCATCACAGCCTCCTGCGGGCAATCGTGAGGCCCTGGACGCGCTGCCGAAAAACCAGGACCATTGATCCGCCACAGACAATTGAACTGTCGTTTCGTCCAGCTTGCGACCCCGGGGCCGCCGGGGCTGTCCCCGTTTGACTGAAAACCGTGGAGCCGCACCGGTAGCGGTGCAATCGCTTTCTTTGGTATCACCAGCAAAGTCTGCAGTGTTGTGACATCCCCCTGAACGAGCGGCACTGCGGAATCACCACGCGGCCAGAACGACGGGGACAGTCCCCGCGAACGGCAGCGGCAGCGGCAGCAGCAGTGGCAGGGGCAAGATGGCAACGGTAGGAATCGTGAGCCCCCGAGGGCTGCGGGGACAGTCCCCGTTTGACGGAGAACCGTGGGGCAGCACCGGCGGCGTTGCAATCGCTTTCT
>JBEIEK010000549.1:0-2643 GCA_040382995.1 Planctomycetaceae bacterium | reverse complement strand
GTAAGATTTGTGAAGATCTGCGCCATACCTCGTTGTCGTCCCATCCACCGTCCAGTAATCAGGCAGGCGCAAATACCCGGCTCGAACGTTGGACACACGCGTCTCAACCACGGTCTCGAATGTACCGGTTGCTGCAACCATTCCCATCGGCGCTGTGACCAGAATCGTTCGCCCACCAATAGCCGGGGCACCGGGTTGACCACTGTTGATCCAGTCCTGCAGTTGCTGCGTCGTCAAAAACGAAGTTGGCTTTTCACTCGTGGTTTTCATGCCGATTGTCTGGCTATCGCTGTTGCCACCGAACCAGATTGGTGCTCCGGGGTGCTGCGCGACTCGCGACGTTCCACCATTCGATGCAAAAATCTCGTAGCTGCGTTGCCCGGCACGGATGCCATAAGGATTGCTCGCGTCGCTGATCGCAGTAATGTCGAAGCCGATATCGCGATCATCGAAATCATCGATATTAGGTAACTGATCTCGAAGTGTTGAATGGGTCTGCGTCAACCGAATGTCGGCGTCATCCCGATATCTTCCCACAGTGGTCTGCAGTGACCGCGCCCCCTGCGAAATCAGTCGCAGGAAGTCGTCCTCAGCGCCTGTCGGCAGCATCACGTACTTATCGCGCAGGCCATCCACCTGCAGACTGACAGCCTGCGTCGAGTTCCCCGCCCAGTCAGGGAGATCGTGCAGCTTTCAACGCCTTGCGGGGCTGGGGTTTGAGCAAAAAAATGACCTTCATGTTTCCTGTGAATTCGCACAGAATGTGCGTGTGAAAACACCCACAGAAAAACATGGAGGTCGCCGTGAGTGTAGCCAATGTCAGGAAAAATAAAAAGCCGCATCAGCCGTGCGCGATACCGGAAACCGATCCACGTTTCGAGGAGCGCCGCAAGGCGGCCGAGCAGGATGAAACGGCCCTGACCGTCGACCGGCAGGTCGATGCCATGGATCATTCACCACTCGACGTTTTGCTCAAAGGTGTCGGGTCACCGTCCTATGATCCTGTGCTGATGTTGAAGATGGTACTCTACATGATCCTCCAGGGACATTGCTCGCCAGCCCGATGGCATGCGGAGGCTAAACGCAATCTGTCCGTTCAGTGGCTTGGTAAGGGCATCACACCTTGCAGGCGAACGTGGTACAACTTTCGTAATCGTTTTGGTGCGGTGGTTGAGACACTTCATGCAAAATTGGTTGAGACAGCAATCAACGAAGGACATGTGACTGCGGAAACGGTGGCACAGGACGGTACATCCATTGCGGCATGTGCTTCACGTCACAAAATGGTGAATCAGAAAGTGCTCAGCGAGCGGATCGCCCTGCTCAGCAGTATCGTTGCCGGCGGGCAATCATTTGCGGCCCCACTGCCAAGCTGGGTACCCTCGACAGAAATTGGACGTCTGCAATTGAGCAAACGAATGACAGAGGCAAGCGAGATTCTTGCAGGCCGCATCTCGCAAAATGCTGCAAAAAAAGCGGGAAAACGTAAGAATCTCGCGAAAATCCAGGTCAGCATTACCGACCCTATCGCACCTCTTGGCCGCGACAAACTGAAGGTGTTTCGCCCCTTGTACACGCTCCAGTTTATGACCGACGCCACGACCGGAATGATCATCAGTTTCAGCTGTCGTCCCGAGGCTACCGATGCCGGAACACTGATTCCAATGATCGATCAGGTCCGGCGGACTGTCGGGGAGCGGCTGAAGAAGGTATTGGCCGATGCCAGTTACTGTTCGATCTTTGATCTGAAAGCCTGTCAGGAGCGTTCGATAGAGTTGCTCGCACCCGTGCAGTCGAACTCGTTTACAGAAAAGAAGACTGCCCACCGCACGAATGGAAAAGTCACTCGTGATCAGTTCCGTTTCGATGCAGACGGCAATTACTACGTGTGTCCTCAGAACCACTGCCTGAGGTACCTGGGTCGAGAACAGAAGAATCGTCACAGCGATCAGATGATCATGGAATACCGTTATGGTTGCGATGTTGTACACTGCAGCAATTGCCCGATCGCAGCGCAGTGTCTGGGCCCTCAAGCGAAACGTCGAATGATCAAGCGACTTGACGGCCAGGAGTTCCTGGATGCTCAGCGAAAGAAAATGGCGGACCCCGACGTGAAGAAAAAGTTTGCGAAGCGAGGCCAGAGCGTAGAGCTTGGTTTTGCAGATGCCAAACACCACCGTGGCTTTCAGCGATTCCATGGTCGTGGCCCAGCAGTCGCTCACGCAGAATCCGGCCTCGTCGTACTGGCCCACACCATACTTTGCCTTCAACGCCTCCAGAAGAAGGCAAAAAACGCGGCAATTACCGCGATTTGAAAGCTGCACGATCTCCGAGGGGAGCGGGGATGGGGGTAAGGGGTCAAAAAGCACTGCCACGCCCCCTGCGAAGACTGCCGAGTCACCGTGAATTCCAGTGTCCAGGGGCACCACGCGGACAACGTTCACCCACAAACGGTGACAGTTTTGTTTCCGAGCGCCAGCGGGGCCATCACTGTCAGTGCGTCCGTGCTGTCGTTGGTTTCGAGGTCCGCCAGGCCTTTTCGATCTGGTGGTCCGGGATTTTTTCTTCGAGGCTGGCAGGGATCAGCACGATCTGGTTTCTGGCGCCGGGTGACAGCCCGAGCACCTGCTGGCGCGACAGTCC
>JBEIEK010000548.1:0-2680 GCA_040382995.1 Planctomycetaceae bacterium | reverse complement strand
GGGTGAGTGATGGGCAGATTGAAATTGATCTGAGCGGCCAGATTGGACTGTTCCATGAACGGCAGCAGCATCGCGTAGAAGCTCCAGCCCGGTCCGACTTCAGGAACAGGATCGTTGCCGCCACCTGGCCAGGGGCCCGTTGGAACACTGACAAATCCGGGTGGAAACACGGAGTGACAGCTTTCGTAGTTGTGCAGCGCAAGGCCAATTTGTTTGAGATGATTGCGGCACTGGGTGCGTCGAGCAGCTTCGCGGGCCTGCTGCACGGCCGGGAGCAGCAGCGCGACGAGCACGGCGATAATGGCAATCACCACAAGGAGTTCGATGAGGGTGAAACCGACGCGACGGGAGGAGGCGGGCTGGCAGCGAAGCATGGGATTCTCCGAATGTTGCAGCTGGTTCGGGATCACGGTGGTTGCGATGCGATTGAGACTCAGTCTCAATAAAGATAGGCAAAATCCGGATCGATGCAAGACAAATCGAAACGCTATCCGCGATTTTTCGGAATCGAGCTGAATGGTGGGTTATCGGCCGACTGACATCGACCGCACGCCACAGTGTGTTTTTGTGACTTGATCCGGCCACGGGGTGTCAGTTGGCAGGCAGAACTGAATCGCCCCAATTTGCCCATGTTCGCGCCGTTTCACCATCCCAGCTTCGACTTCCCGGCACCGACTTCTGGCAGAAAGTCACCGCCATTGGGCTTCCAGCCACATGGCGGCAGCTGTCAGCCGAATACTCCAGGGATCAGGCTCCAGCTTTTCGCAACACCGGTCAGACGTTCCTGTCGACCCAGGTGCTCGAAGTACAGATCGTCCGGTTCGATGCCGAGCGCCGTCAGGATTGTCGCGTGCAGGTTTCGTACCGTTTGCGGTGATTCGGCAGCGCGGAGGCCGATTTCATCGGTGGAACCGATCGCCTGTCCCCCCTGAACGCCAGCACCTGCCATCCAGATCGTAAATCCGTACGGATTATGATTGCGTCCGGAACTGCCCTGCATCATCGGGGTGCGACCGAATTCGCCCGCCCAGATGACAAGGGTGGAATCGAGCAGGCCACGTTGATCAAGGTCGTGCAGGAGCGCGGCGACGGGCTGGTCCGTTTGCAGTGCGTTGCGACGGTTGTAATCGGTGTTGTTGTCGTGACCATCCCAGCCGAGTTTGTCGACGGCGTTGTAAATCTGCACGAACCGGACACCCTGTTCGATCAGACGTCGTCCCAGCAGGCACATGCGGCCGTAAAGAGCTTTGCCGGGAACGGCGTCGTCCAGTCCGTAGGCCTGCTGCGTCTCTGCCGTTTCGCGACCCAGGTCACCGACATCAATGGCGGCCGACTGCATGCGGTACGCCAGCTCAGCGGTGGCGATGCGACCTTCGAGGTCTGCTGCACCGGGGCGAGCGGCCGCGTGACGCTGGTTGAGCCACTGGGCGAAGTCGAGCGTCTGCCGCTGCGTGGCTCGAAATTCTTCGGGAGGTCGCAGGTAGAGCACAGGGTCACCGTCGTGACGGAACTGAGTTCCCTGGTGGGCGGCGGGCAGAAATCCATTGCTCCAGTTGGCGCTGCCGCCCAGTCCACCGACTTTGTAAAGCAGAACGTAGCCGGGGAGGTTTTGGTTGAGCGAGCCGAGACCGTAGGTGATCCACGAGCCGAGACTGGGGCGTCCCCCAAGGATCGCTCCGGTGTTCATCAGATAGGTAGCCGGCGCGTGATTGGAACTGTCGCTGACCATCGAGCGAATCTGGCAGAGACGGTCGACGTGGCGTGCGGTGTGCGGAAGCAATTCTGAGACCCAGTGGCCGCATTCTCCGTGCCGCTGCCAGTTCCACGGGCCTGCCATGAGTTCATCGCGGCAGTGATTGAAGACGCCACCCACCTTATCAGCATGCTGTTTGAAGGATTCCGGAACTGGTTTGCCGTGCAGCTGGGTGAGCAGTGGTTTGTGGTCGAACAAATCAGAGCCACTGGGACCACCGTACTGAAACAGGAAGATCACCTGTTTCGCGCGGGGTACAAAGTGCGGCGGGATTGGGGCAAGCGGCGTGGCCGTGGCCGCAGCCGTGGTGGCCGGTGTGTTGTGGCGGCGAGGGGCTGCCGTGGCTGCCGGGTGGATCGCGTGCAGGGCGAGGCTGCCGAAACCGAGTCCGGCAGTTGACAGCAGCTCTCGCCTTGGGATCTGCAGGGGAATTTCTGGCATCACGAACCCTTGCTGCAAGAGGTGTTATTTGAGTCCTCTGCGAATGAGCAGTGCATCAACTTCGGGATTGCGACCGCTGAAGGCCCGCCACGATTCCATCGGCTCACGGCTGCTGCCGCGTGAAAGAATTTCAGCGCGGAAGCGGGCACCGTTTTCCGGAGTACAGCCGCCTGCCGCCTGCATCTGGGCGAATGCGTCGGCCGCCAGCACCTCGCTCCAGAGGTAGGCGTAGTAGCTGGACGAGTAGCCGCCAGACCAGATGTGGGCGAAGTAGGCGCTGCGGTATCGCGGAGGCACCGGGAGATTTGCAATCCCGTATTTCTCCAGCGCTGCCTGTTCGAATGCCTCAACATCGGTCGGGATCTGGTCAGGTGTCAGGCAGTGCCATTCCAGATCCAGCAGGGCGGCAGCGAGGTATTCAAGAGTGTCGAAGCCCTGGTTGAAGCGGCTGGCTCGAATGACGCGATCAAGCAGTTCGCGGGGAAT
>JBEIEK010000547.1:0-2702 GCA_040382995.1 Planctomycetaceae bacterium | reverse complement strand
TCGACAGTGAGGTTGTGGGGCAGGTGACGAGGAACGATGAGTTCGATGCGATCGCTGAATATGAACAGACGAACAGGGGCACTCACGAGATAGTCACGGTGGATCAGAGCATTCACCAGCAGCTCTTCGAAGACCCCCAACACTCCATCGTCCGGTTGTCAATTGCTCTCAACACAGACAGACGCCGAATCCGGGATGATGGTTGCTTGTGAGGCCAGTTGGTTTCGCGCATCGCCTGGGCAAGATCACCGTTCGGCATCAATACGCAGTGGAATTCGCAGTCCATCCCATGCCGGGCGGATGTTTGGCGGCAGTTCGCGAATTAAGTCGTCGTAGTCCAGTTCATGCGACATGTGCGTCAGCCACGCCCGGCGCGGGGCGAGGCGACGGATGACTCCGAGGGCAGCCTCCAGATGCAGATGCGTGGGATGAGGTTCCCGTCGCAGCGCACCGATGACCAGATCATCAAGCCCCGTGAGCAGTTCACGGCTGGCGAGGGGGATGCTGGAGACATCGGTCAGAAATGCGGCATTGCCGATACGAAATCCAAGGATCGGCAGAGTCCCGTGGCGGACGCGAATCGGGAGCAGTTTCAGTCCCAGCAGTTCAAAGGGGACTGCTTCCTGAATGCGTTCAAAGGCAATCTTTGGCGCCGCGTACTTGTGTGAATGCGAATCCGGATCGACGAACGCATACGCAAACGTCTGGCGAATCTGATTTTCCACTGGTTCTTCACAGAAGAGCGGTACCGCGGCATCCATGCGGAAGCCAAAGATTCGCAGATCGTCCAGACCCATGATGTGATCAGCATGCGCATGGGTGATGACGGCGGCACGAATCAGCTGTGCGCGTTCCCGCACCAGCTGCATCCGCAGTTCCGGACCAGCGTCAATCACGAATTCGCCACCGGGAGCCCGTACCAGCACCCCAGTGCGCGTGCGACGGTTGCGAGGATTACTGGAGTGACACACACGGCAGCTGCAGCCGACCACCGGCACGCCGATGCTGGTGCCAGTCCCCATCACCACCATTTCCCAGGGGCTGAAGGGCTCGGCAAGCCCCGGAGACCCGCTGCCGTGCAAATTGGGCAGTTCACCTTCCGACACGAGGCTGCGATCCTGTCTGAGCTGCAAAGTTGCGGGGAGTAGGAGCCATGCAAGACTTGTTGACTTGAAGAATAGCCGAAGCGAAAGACAGGTGCCACCCTCGCCCGCGGACCGGCCTGATGAAGCGGCGGATTGTGATCTTCCGCCAGGCGGACTCAACGATGTTGAAGTTTTTCGGAATCCTGTGAAAGGACCGGTGAAGACATGGGAAGGCGAGGCTCCTGCCGAGCCGCCGCACGCTGGTCCGCGTTGTGAGCAATTGCCAGCGTTTTTACGGAGCAGCAGGGATCGGTGCAGCCCGCGCGGCAGGGATGCGGCTCAGCAGGAGCTTCGCCCTCCCGGCACCCGCTCTTTCCGGAAATTCAACGCCCCTGGGCGGACGCTGGGTGGACGTTTCCTGGAGCGAAACGCGACCCTCAACTCCTCAAAGCCTGCCACCTTTGCCCCGGCGGTGCATTCGATACTCCACCCGGACAAATCACCGATTTCCCCGGAAATTTACTGCAGTGACAATCGTCCTCGCGTTACTGTGTCAGGTTCTCTGCGCATGCACCACAGACGCACGCGCGTGATTTCCTTCAGACCGTTTCTCGGGGCCAGACACATGCATTTCCTTCACCGCTCACGCAGCCTGCTTCTGGCGGCCACAGCCCTGCTGATCTCCGGAACTCTGCCGCTCTACGGACTTGACGAGCCCTCACAAGCGCCAAAGTCGTCAACCACTGCAAAGACGTCCACAAAAAGCTCTTCGTCCCCCTCGTCGACTTCGTCTTCGAAGTCCGCCTCCGGCAGCACGGCCCCCCGCAGCAGCACATCCTCCGGCAACAGCAGCTCCAGTTCCGGCGGTTCCAGCTCCAGCCGCAGCACCGCCAGCGCGTCTCGGATGACCGAAGCCCTGCCTGAACCGCTGCCCGCGCCCCCCGCGGCACCCCCGGGACAGCTTGTGCCCGTCCTCGAAAACGCCCCCAGACCTCCGCGCGGCACCCTCGGAACCACCTACTTCCGCGTCTCGCATCCCGTCCCCTACGACAAACATCCCCGACTTGGAATGCTGGCCGTTCGCGATAACCGGCGGCACCCGGTTGTCACTGTTCAGAACATGGGCGGACTGCGACTGAAAAGTGGCGTGTGGCTGTTTGAATCCAGTCGGCCGCTTGATCCAGGTGTGAGTCAGATTGTGCGTGTCGAGGCGCGTGAGGAAATGCAGGACGTTGCGCCTTACACCACACGATTTGTCCGTCTGATTCCAGGCCGGATCGTCTATCTGGATTTTTCTGACCCGGCCGAAGACTAAGCCACCTATCGGCCCGACCGCGGCAGAAGGTCCGGGCCTTTTCCGACGGTTTTTTCGTAGCCGCTGCTTGTCTTCACGTACTTCGTCAGCCCTCGTTTTGCAAGATTGTTGTCGGATGTCAGGCGACGCGCCTTCAATGGCGACCAGTTGCCTGCAATGAACGGGGCACACAGCAGACGCCGTACGGGGACTCCGGTCTCGGGATGGACAGTCAGAGCAGCGTCGCGAATGCCCTGCTCGACTTCAAATATTTCACCGACGGCCTCATCGTCATCATCCGACAGAATCACACCATAAACGTA
>JBEIEK010000546.1:0-2733 GCA_040382995.1 Planctomycetaceae bacterium | reverse complement strand
TCGGCCTGCTGAGAGGCCTTCTGAGTCTCGCATAAAAAAATCCCCACCTCTGGTTGCCAGTGGTGGGGATTTTTTATGGTTAGAACGAAAAGAAGGCAGAAAGAAGGCGTTCAGCCCTGATGGCCGGAGAACTTCCGGGATACGTACTCCATAACAATCGCAGGGTACTGAGGATTGCGATCATCCAGGCGGCGCAGGGCGCCCTGTTCCGGCGTAGCTATTCAGGACGAGGCCGTGTCAGAAGTTCCTGGAACTCCAGTGCAAACTGGTCATCTCCAGTGAGGCAACGATTATTCATGGCCAGGATCTTGCGAATCCGCCCCACAGTCAGTTTTGCGGGCCCAGTCAAACGCAGCACAAGGTCATCCGGAGTGAACTGTTCGAGTTCCCGGATGGAGTGAATTCCGAGGAACACAAAGGCTTCGCGAGCCTGTGTATCATTTTGAAACACCACATCCAGTGGTGCGTCGACGGGAATTCTGGACCGCCCGAGTTTGCGAGTTGGCGACGTATCGCGGATACCAGTCGTAATGGTGGCTTTGCGGACACCTTTTTTCCGAGCGGGTGCCTGAGGTTCCGGTTCTGGCGGTCGCACAGGCCGGGCAGGTTTCCTGGTGGCGGTGGGCTTCGAGGGTTTTGGAGCAGGTTTCTTTCGAACCACCTTTTTGGCGGCCTTCTGGGCTGCTTTGGGGGCCGCTGCTCGCGTGGTTGCTTTTTGTGGCCGGGCAGCCTTCTTGATTGCCTTCTTAGCCATTTGTATATCCAACTTTCATAGTAGAGGCCGTAAGAGAGTTGGAAAATTCCCAATGATCACCAGAGGCACCGGTGATGAAGGTCGAAAAGACCCGTGCGAAACACGCGGTTTCATCAGGGAACACGCCAACTGCAGATAACTCGCTCTGAAATCCTGTTGCCGGGACCGCCAAACTCTGACGCCAGACAAACAGCCCACGCCCGTTGCCGAGTTAATCTGGCAGGTTGGCGTCGGCAAAAGACCGAGAACAGTTCTTCAGTTCCAGGGGAACCGAACGGCGATCGATTTTCCAGGCACTGCGAAGAACTGGTGAATCTCAGGATTTCAGACCCGCCACTATACTGATAACCATGCCCGGATTACTCTGTCAGTCCGTCATGTTCCTCAAAAAAGTCTCGAACCAGTTCCAGTTCATGCGGCGTTAAGAGCCCATTCCCCCACGTTAACATTTCCGGATTAGCTCTCCATCTTCCCAGGATTTCCATCAATTCGCCGTCGGCGGCAGGGTACTCATGTTCAGTCACCTGCTCCTGGGGATCTGAGGACAGGGAGAGTTCCTGCAGAATTCCCCGGGAAAACGTCGATTCCCGAGTCAATTGCAGGCAGCGCGCTTTGGCCGGTAGCCAGTGATCATTCAGATGCCGCAATTCGCGAGGCCCCTCAAATACCACTCGCAGCAGAGGGCTGCTGCGATCCTCGGCGAGGCTGGCCAGCAGTTCGGTGGCTGCGTACAGAATACGGGCGTCCAGCGGGGAAGGAAAATCACTCTGTCGAGTGCTCCAGCGATTCCACGGTCGCAGCACACATTCCATCTGAATCTGGGGTGCCATCCCCTGCAGCGGTGGGTAGAAATGCAGGAACTCGCTGCCTTTCTGTTCCGCATGGGCAGGCGAAAGCGAATACCGCAGCAAACTGTCCAGTGTCAGTAAAAACGCGGCGCGAAGCGGCACGTATGTCAGGTTGAAGTCCCCCTGACTTGCGGTCGAAGATTCCATATCGGCAGTTGTCCGAAACGACCATCGAAGTGGTCAGTGTAAAAAGTGGGTTGCTGATTTCGGCGAGCTATCGACAGACGCGGAACAGCAAGAGGCCATGGTCAGACAGAGGCCGCTTTACAACTCCAATCCAGGGGACGCCGAAGCCACCTTCCTGAGTCGAGTCCTCGAAGGCGTTCAATCCTGGCACAGAAACTCTCAAACTCAAGCTTTCCGCAAGCAATCGGCCACAGAGCCATGTTGCCACTTTGCATCAGGCCGACGAAATCAGCAGCAGACGGGGTGTTTTCACGTAAAAATCCAGAGTTTTCGCTGGCCCCACCCGACCGGGCATCTTGACAACTCCGTCGGACCGCGAAAGGACTCGTGTTGCAGTGCGTCACTTCAGCCGGAACTTCTCTCGTGGATGGGGATCCGGTGGAAGTCCGGGACCAGAGCGTTTTCAAGCAAATCGCCGGAGGTATTTTGGGGGGGATCCACCGGTGAAGAGTGTGAGATACGTCTCGTCATTTCGAAACACGACCTCGGGCTGGCAGAAGTCCGCCCGGCCCTCCCTGGCATATCCGTGGTCTCGCAGCAAGGGGCCAGCGAGTTGCCAGGAGGCCCCGGCGATGTCTTCGTTCCCGGGGGGCTCAGCGCAGCGTCGAACTTCGTGAGGCATCCGCCGAAAGCAGGCCTTTTCGAATTCCGTCCCACTGCCGAATGTCGATCAGCCACGGACCGTGCTCGTCATCGATCTGGCCAAAACGCTGCTGAAACTCAGCCAGACGGCCCAGCTTGCGGGCGACTTCCAGCTCACCGGGGTGCTGGCTTCGCGGGCCTCTCCCCCAGAGAATTTTTGAACCGCCACGTGTTCGCAATTCGAACTGCAGGTCGTCCGCGGATTCCATATTTTTCTTTGCAGTGGGGACCTCGATTGCTGCCAGTTGTAGCCGCTCCCACCACGTGGGTTGTCCTTCCTGCTGCTCCAGAAGCACTTCCGCC
>JBEIEK010000545.1:0-2773 GCA_040382995.1 Planctomycetaceae bacterium | reverse complement strand
GCAAATCCTCGGGGAAGATATTGTCCTGCAATTCCGTCACCGCGGAAGAAATCGGCTCAGTGGTTGCTCGCAGCCGCCCCGGCAGTGTGTCGAAATATTCTGCGTGGTCGTACTGCTTCCGTCCGGCATTCAGTTCCATGCTACCGGTGGAGGAGACACTTCCCGCCAGCCACATTTCGCCCGGTGCATTCAACGTCAACCGGGAATTGGTTCCGGTCGAGACGGGTACGGGCGTGCTGCCCTGCATCTGGAAGGCAACCCCGGCCAGCACAGCACTGCCGGCTTCTATCCCCAGATACGTCCCTCCGCCGATCACCATCTGACTGTCGTTACCGGTAACTCGAAGCACACCGCCTTCCCGCTGCAGGAATGTGGTGCCTGCTGTCATTACCAGTTCGGAACCCGCTCCGGCTGCTTCTACCGTGGACGCGTGCAAAATGCTGCCCGAACCTGTGATATCGATCCGGCTGCCGTCGTTCTGCGTCATGATCCTTGAA
Source organism: Planctomycetaceae bacterium (assembly GCA_040382995.1). Taxonomy (GTDB): domain Bacteria; phylum Planctomycetota; class Planctomycetia; order Planctomycetales; family Planctomycetaceae; genus SXXK01. The sequence continues at coordinate 2,276 of JBEIEK010000545.1, read as the reverse complement.
CCCACACCGGTCCACAGACTGTTTGGACCGCTGCTGAAGTTCATGATCGCGTTTTGACCGGTGCTGTTCGGAACATGGATTTCCACCACATCGTCACCCAGAATCCACCCGGACACGACGACCTGCTCGGTCACATCCACAACCGTGCGTGTCGAGGACAGTCCGGAATCCGGAGTGGCATTTTCCGGCGTGTGCAGATTGGCTCGCATCACTTCCAGTGTTCGGCCATGCAGTGTCAGCGGATTCTCAGGCACGCGGAAGTCGCCTTCCACAACGAATGTTTCCGCCCAAAGCGTGATCTCGTCCTTAACTTCGGCGTTCTGCACGCGCGGTATGCCGGTCGCCTTCACGATCGTCATATCATAGGCGTCGCCGATCCGCATCTTGTTTCCAGCACCACTGCGTCCGATCGTGATCGACGCAAATCCGTCGGCCAAAGCGGCTACGTCGCGAGTGGTCAGGTCCAGCGAGTTCGGGGCCACGACCGTGCTGAGTGGTGCCCCGGACTGGGCTTCCGCTGCTGTGCCCAGTCGATAGCTCCAGACAGGCGTGGCTGCCTGTATCGTCAGTGCCAGCGGCGCCTGAATCGTGCCCTGGCCGCCAGTGAAGTCCATTTCATCCGCCGTCAGCGTCAGCGTGCCGGTGTAAGAACGCAGTCGCCCATCCACGGTCAGTCCATCTTCATCATTCGCCGCAAAGGACGGCAGTCGAACGGAAATGGCGCCTTTCACTGCCACAGCGTAGGGATTCAACGCACCATCAAACACCTGCAGTGCCCAATCTGAGGCGACGTTGGCGATCCAGGTGATGTTCGCAAAGACTTCCGCAATGCCGGTGTTCAGGGTGACAAGATGGCCTGAGTCAACCCAATGCGTCAGCAGCAGATCTCGATCATTGACAATCGGCAACTGCGCGTCAAAGTTTTCATTGGTCACCAGCGTCAGCGCGTCGACTGAGAGTGGTAACAGGCTGTCCGCCGTTTGGAATCCACGTGCGCGGATCGCCAGTGTGCCGGTGTATGTAATGCCACTGGCCAGACTGACAACACCGTCCGGTGCCGACAGCTGAATGCTGCTGGTGGTGGTCAGCGGATGCTGGAAGTCGATGTTTCCACCATCACCCAGAACCCGTACATCCAGGTCCGCCAGCTGCAATGTGTGCTCAAAGCTCAGCGAATCACGGACGTTCACTTCCAGCCCGGCACCGGTCATATTGACCGGAAGATTGAAGCTCTGAGCGACGACTCCCAGGGTCATGCCCGGGATGTTAATGGCCGAGGTCGCCGTCGAACCGGTGACGGTCAGGTCGGCCGTCGGATCCCACAGCACCACAAACTCGATATTGGTGTAGCTCAGGGACTGCCCCTCAATCATCAGCGAAGTGGTGGTGATGCGAGCCAATGAACCGAGGGTTCCCAGGACTTTCAAACGGTCATAGCCGCCATGGTCGAACATTTGCAATGCTGGAATGTCCGAGTCCAGCGTCAGCAGGTCATCTCCCTGTCCAGTCCGGAACACCTCCGGCAGGAAATCGGCTGTCACTTCCGGATGGGCATCAGCCCATGGCAGACTGAGCGAGTACCATTTTTCATCGATCCGCTGGATGACAAATTCGCCGTTGTAGCCTCGGTTGCTGCTGGTCAGCCAGACATGTGTCCCGGAGACCATATCGGGGACACCGCCTTCGAAGTAGGCGGTCGAATCCAGGTCATGGAACAACTTGATACCGTACCTCGTAAGATTACTGTCCGACCCGAATGCGAGGGAAGCAAGCTGTCCATCCTGCAGCCTTGCATGCGGCTTAATGGTGAAGGTATCCGCTGAAACCGTCTGCACGACAAACTCGCCGTTATAGTCCGGAGTCTCGGTCGTATCGATGGTGACGACGTCGCCAGGGCGGAAGCTGTGTTCGGGATACAGAACCGTGATCGTATGCGCCTGATAGGGTAGCAGCTTGACAGCGGTCCCATTGATTTTTCCACGCCCTACGATCTGCTGGCCGGATCGAATGGCCTGCACGGAAGTGGTTGTGGTGGTTAACCGAGCGTCGATGGACTCGGTCAATCGCGAGAAATCCATGTCCGCGGTGCCGCTGAGTTTTGTCACGGTGTCGTAGCCGAAGTCATCTTCAAACTGGAAGACATTGGCTCCGAAACCGCCCTGCAGTGTGTCATCGCCTGTGCCGCCGTCGATCAGCGCCGCCGCACTGCCGTTGTACTTCACGACGTCATTGCCCGCGCCGGCGAAGATCGTCACTGGTGCCAGATGCGTTCCCTC
>JBEIEK010000544.1:0-2773 GCA_040382995.1 Planctomycetaceae bacterium | reverse complement strand
GCCTGCTGTGTTTTTTGTTTACCGGTTTCTCAGCCCCGGGCTGGCTGCAAGCTCAGGATCAAGCGTCCGCGGATGCTGCGTCAGTTCTGGCGCGAGGTCAGGCCATTTATCAGCAGCGCTGTCAGTCGTGCCATGGGCAGAACGGAGCAGGGACAAAGGAGGTTCCGGGGGCATTGTTTGGTGACCGGGCGATTGGTGAACTTGCTGATCTGATTGATCGGACGATGCCGGAGGGGGCTCCAGAGGAGTGTGTTGGCGAAGACGCGCGGGCGGTGGCGGAGTGGATGCAGCAGGCTTTTTATTCGCCCGAGGCTCAAGCGAGGCTGAATCCCCCGCGGATCGAACTTTCGCGTCTGACTGTGTCTCAGTACCGCAACGTGGTGGCTGATCTTTCGACATCATTTCGCTGGCAGCAGACACCGGGGGCAGAGCGTGGGCTGAACGCTGCGTACTTCTCGGGGCGCAGTCATCGGCGGGAGCGTCAGGTGCTGCAGCGGGTGGATGGTCAGGTTGACTTCCAGTTCGGCAGCGGCAGTCCTGACGGAGAAAAGCTGGGCGAGGATGCGTTTGCAATTTCGTGGGATGGTTCACTGATTCCGCGGGAGAGCGGCTGGTATGAGTTTACGTTGCGGACTGAGAACGGGGCACGCCTGTATGTGAATGACCGTGCGGCGCCGCTGATTGACGCGTGGGTGCGTTCAGGCACGGACACTGAGTTTCACGGCCGTCGCTATCTGCTGTCCGGGCGACTTTATCCGATCAAGCTGGACTGGTTTAAGTTCGGCGAAAAGACGGCGGCCGTGCAGCTCTGCTGGAAGGTGCCCGGAGGAGTGCTGGAGCCGATTCCTCGTCGGCATCTGTGCCCGAAGCCCTCCGCCGACGTGCTTGTGGTGGAGACTCCGTTCCCGCCTGACGATCGCAGTTCCGGCTACGAGCGTGGGACAAGTGTGTCGAAGGAGTGGGATGAGGCAACGACGGCGGCGGCGGTCGAGGCGGCTGATCGGGTGGTTGCGACAATTGGTGATCTGGCGCGGCTGCGGGACGGTGGCGACCGCGGGAAAAAAATTCGTGATTTTGCGGCAGCGTTTGTGGAGCGGGCTTTCCGCAGACCGCTCGACGATCAGTTGCGTGAAAAGTATATCGATGCGCAGTTCGCGGCTGCGAAGACGGATGACGAGGGTCTGCGGCGGGTGGTGATTCTGACGCTCAAGTCACCACGATTTCTGTACCGCGAGGCGACTGGTGCTGACGACGACTACGATCGCGCAGCGCGGCTTTCGTTTGCAGTACTGAATTCGCTGCCGGATCAGCAGTTGCTGGAGGCGGCGAAGGCTGGCCGTTTGAATTCCACTGAAGAGCTCCGTCGGCACGCCCGGCGGCTGGCTGCGGATCCGCGAGCGCGTGCGCGACTGCTTGAGTTTCTGCGGTCATGGCTGAACCTGGATCGTCTGCATGAACTGGACAAGAGCGACAGTGTGTATCCGGACTTCACGCCGGAGCTGGCCGCGGACCTGCGGACTTCGCTGGAGCTGGCGTTGGAGCAGGCTGTGGACACGGCCGGTGGTGACTTCCGCAGCCTGCTCAGCAGCAACACGCTGTTCATGAACGGGCGGCTGGCGAAGTTCTATGCTGCCACATTGCCAGCGGACGCCGTGGCAGCGTCAGCGTCCGCAGCGGTGGAATCCGAGTTTTACCCGGTGGTGTTCGAACCTGAGCACAGGGCGGGGCTGGTCTCGCACCCATTTCTGCTCTCAGGTCTGGCCTATCTGGAAGCCAGTTCACCGATCCATCGGGGAGTTTTTGTTTCGCGAGGGCTGCTGGGGCGAGGGGTGAAGCCACCCCCGATCGCGGTGTCGCCGACGGCCCCGGAGCTTTCGCCGGAACTGAATACTCGGGAGCGGGTGGCTTTGCAGACGAGCCCGGAGATGTGTGTCAATTGCCACAACCTGATTAATTCACTCGGGTTTGCCCTTGAGAATTTCGATGCTGTGGGGCGTTATCGCAGCGAGGAGAAGGGGCGGCCGGTGGATGCTTCGGGCCAGTACCTGCAGCGGAGTGGTCGACTCGTGCGGTTTACCGGAGCGCGTGAGCTGGCGCAGTTTCTGGCGGAAAGTGAGGAAACGCAGCGTTCGTTTGTGCGGCAGTTGTTTCATCACATGGTGCAGCAGCCGGTGCTGGCGTGGGGGCCCGAGGCAATTGACGAGTTGAGTGACGCGTTTGCGGGCAGTCAGTTCCGGATGCAGGAGCAGCAGGCGGAGACGGCTGTGCGAGCAGCCTTGCGCGGACGGGCTGTTCCGGCCCCCGTGGCGGCTGCCGTCGGTACAGTCCAGCCAGCTTCTCCGGATTTCCGTGCTGTTGTTTCTGACCGTCTCTCCAGTTCTCACCCCGTGTTTTCCCGTGAATCGCAATTGCAACGTGCGAATAAACTGCGATGATTGGTGGTCCTGCCTGAATTGATTGCGTTCCCCAGCCTGCCATCCGCCCGAACCCCCTGCTTTCTCCGCCTTCCCACAGGAATCTGCCATGCAGACTCGTCGTCGCTTCCTTCGTCGACTTGGACTTTCCGCTGCTGCCGTGCCATTTGTATCGGGGCTCAGCGCCTTTGCGACTCCAAAAGCCCTGGCGGCTCGCCGGCAGCGACTGGTGGTGATGTTCAGCCCGAACGGAACGGTGCCATGGGATTTCTGGCCGGATGAAGAGGGCGACCAGTTCACGCTCAAGCGAATCCTGCAGCCGCTGGCGGACTTTCAAAGTCGGATGATGGTGTTGAAGG
>JBEIEK010000543.1:0-2793 GCA_040382995.1 Planctomycetaceae bacterium | reverse complement strand
GGGAGATCGGTAAAGGCTTCAGGCTCGAGCGATTCGCCGCCGGAGGTATCGCCACTGAAGGGCCGCAGGAAGAGCGTTTCGTCGATTTCACCGGCTTCGACGACGACCCGTGTGTCCTGTTCGTCACCGGAGTAGCTGTTGGCAAGAATCGGGTTGGGTTCAGCAGGAATGGCGACGAAGAAATGCCCGTTGATTTCGTAGCGGAAATGGTAGTCAACACCGGCGTCGATGGCGTAGCGGCGGGCGTTTCCAAGCACGTCCCGCACGGATTCTGCGGCGTCCTGGACTCGACCGGCACGGATGCGATCCATCAGAGGCGGTACGGCCATGGCAGACACGGCCACAAGCACACCAATCACAAGCAGCAGTTCCAGCAGGGAAAAGCCGGCGGCGCTGGAGTGATTTGATTGTGAGTGGCAGCGACGCATGTGAGCAGGCACCAGGGAAGGAACACTGGGAATGCAGGAGTGGCCCTGTTGTGGGGGGATTCAATTTTTTTGACCCCTCACCCCCGACCCCTCTCCCCTGCCAGGGGAGAGGGGAGTGGGGCGCTTCTGAATTCAGCTGGAAGATGTGGGGCATGGGCGGACGACAACGCGATTGCCGGCCACTTCGACAACTTCGACCTGCACGCCGGCGTCGACCCAGCCACCTTCGCTGACGACGTTGACGTAGCGGTCACCGAACTGAACGCGTCCGGAAGGACGGAGGCTGGAGAGTGTTACGCCGGATTCGCCGGACTGCACGGGCCCACCGCCACCCTGGCTGGCCAGCAGGGCTGGATTGAGTCGTGGGCCTTCGTAGCCAGGGCTGCCGGGAGGAGCGAGGATCAGGCGATTGAAGAAGGGGATGGAGGGCAGGAAGCGATTGAGCAGGATGGCGGCGACGATCACAGTCATCAGGGCTCCGAGGATTGATGTGAGGCTGGAGACGGTTTCGTCGAAGGCGCGGGTGGTGGAGATGCCTGAGAAGGTTTGGCTGGCCATCACGAGTGATGCCATCGTCAACAGGATGCCGGACACGCCGAACACGCCGAACCCCGGGATCAGAAAGATCTCGACGGCGAGGAGTCCCAGTCCGAGCAGGAAGAGGACGAGTTCGAGTGTTCCGGCGGTACCACCTAGAAAGCGGCTCCAGAAAAACAGTGTGAAGCAGATGATGGAGGGAATGGCGAACAGGCCAGAGGGCATGTGGGCTTCGATGTAGACACAGAGAATACCGACGGTCACGAGCAGGAACGCGCCGAAGCCGGAATTCAGGAAGGCGACAAGACCGTCGACCCAGGTTTTCTGGATGGGGGGCAGGAGCACTTCGGGGGGCAGGCCAAGTTTCTGACGGAGCTCAGTGAGATCCTGACAGGGGGGTTCTGCGAGTCGCAGTTCGTTGGCGCGTTGACCACCCAGTGTGAGCAGGACTCCTTTGCGGGTTTCGGGAACGAGCGGGCCCTTGACCCATTCGTCTGGCTGGTTCTGCAGCTCTGGTTCGCTCATCCATGTGACAGCGCCGTTTTTTTTGCTGGTGACCTGGAAGACTTCCAGATCACGGTCGATCATGGCCTGCAGCAGGGCGGGTGGGCGGCCACGTTTGCGGGCGAGTGTGGCGGCGAATTCGAGGAAGGGGCTGACGATCTTTTCCGGGGCACGTTCGAACTGGCCTCCGGGTTCGATCTGCCCGATGACTCCAATGTCACCGATCTGAGCATCCGGGTGGAGCACAACCTGTTCGCAGCCAAAGGCAATGAGCGCTCCCCCGCTGAGGGCACGGCGGGGAATCCAGGCCACGGTCTGCATTTCTTCGGCGGGGATATCTGAAAGCAGCAGGGCGAGATCTTCAGCGATGTCCTTGGAACCACCCGGGGAATCGATTTCAACAATCAGGACGCCGACTTTGTCGGCCCGGGCGCGGCGGATTTCACGGCGTGCGAAATCTCCCATGGCCATACCGATGGCGCCGTGGATCTGCAGGAGTCGGGCGGAACGGGGGGCGGCGGTGGAATCTTCGCGGAGCGATTCCTGGGGCAAACGCAGCAGTTCGGCCACCGCCGGGCGGTTTTTGGCCGTTTGTCGGGACAGCATGCCGAAGCGCAGGCAGTCGTCCGCGGTGAACTGAGCCGCGTTGCCGGCTTCTCGGATGATCACCGTGTCCAGAATCTCCAGTGGTTGCTGGCGGAGCGTTTGCAGTTCGTCGGCGGCAAGGAACCGCGTTTGTTCAAGCCCGGCGGCGTCCCGAACGCGCACCCGATAAAGGCCGGATGAGTTTTCCAGCATGGCACGTATCACGCCACGGGACAGACCAGGGTTGCGGCGAATGTCCCCCAGCGTCTGGTAGAACTGCTGGTCGTCCGCTGCGATTGGCTGACCGCGTGCGATGTTTCCCAGCGACGCCTGGGGGTGGAGGATAATCTCGTGACAGGCAAGGGCGAGCACTGTCTGATTGCCGTTCACCGGCACTGGGATCCAGGCGACCAGGCGAACGCTGGAGTAGTCGGCGGAGAGCAGCAGGTTCACGGTGTCACGAATGAGGCCGGGGCGGCTGGAGCCGGGGGCGATTTCCAGCACCAGCACAGCGGGACGGGTTTCAGCTGAGCTGCGGTCGCGCAGCGCGGCCAGTGTGTTTTGCAGGGTTGCGAGTGAGGCTTCTGAGAGGGGGGAGGGAAGTGTGAGGAACCGTCCCAGTGCGGCGGGACCGGGTGCTGCAGCCTGGGCGGCGGGAGGTGCGGCGGGCGTTTCGTCGGCGATGCTGGCTGCAGTGGCGAGTGAAACTGATATTGCCACAAACATGAACAGGCAGGCC
>JBEIEK010000542.1:0-2805 GCA_040382995.1 Planctomycetaceae bacterium | reverse complement strand
TCATTTGGACGTCTCATCGGCGTGCTGATGGATTCCATCCCGGTGCGACTGTTCGGCATCAAGCTGTCTTACGTGATTTTTGGTCTTCCCCTGGCACCACTGGGTGCGCTGCTGTTCTTTCTGCGACTGCTTGGCGCCCGCTACGTGCTCACCAACCGTTCCGTGCAGATTCGCTCTGGGCTGGGAATTCAGAAGACGGCCTCCGCAGAACTGTCTGCCATCGACGATGTGGAAATCCAGGCTCAGTCCGGCCAGGACTTCTACCGCGCCGCCGACCTGCGGCTCAAAGCCGCCAACGGTCAAACTCTGCTGGTGCTTCCCGGGGTCGCTGATGCTGCGGCCTTCCGCAATGCCATCCTGCGGGCCGCCGAAGCCCGACGACTCGTACAGTCCTCGCTGGCTGTCATCAACGCTCGCCGCTAAGCGACTCGGTGTACGTTCGTGCTGCTGGCCTGTCGCGACAGCGAATGCGTGCGGGGTTGAAAAGGCGCGGGCGCATGCGTCGGTTTGAAGGTGTCTGCCTGGTGTCAGGCTGGGAAAGGCTTCTCGGAGCGAAACGCGACTACTAGCAGGCCGGTGTTATGCTGCAGACCAGCCAACTCTTCGCCTTCCTCGCTGCATCCGGGCTCCTCACCATCTCACCAGGCCCCGATGTGCTGGCCACCATCAGCCTCGGACTCTCCCGAGGCTGGCGTTCCGCAGTCAGCTTCGGTGCAGGGTGCGGGATGGGTTGCCTGCTGCACACCGCCGCCGCAGTGCTCGGCGCCGCCACTCTCCTCAGCACCTCGCCCACGGCCTACACCGCCATGAAACTCCTTGGTGGCGGCTACCTTGCATGGCTTGGCGCAAACATCATCCGCAGCACCCTGGCTGCTCCCGTACGCAGCACCGACAGTCAAACACAATCGGCCCCTCCGCCAACTGCACTCCAAAAACGCGATTTCCTCCGCGGGCTTCTCGCCAACGCTACCAATCCCAAAGTCGCCATCTTTTTTCTCTCCTTTTTGCCCTCCTTCGTGCGTCCGGGAAATACCCCGCCTCAGCTGCAGCTGGCGCTGCTTGGCATCGTCTTCACACTGCAGGCCGTCGTGATTTTCGCCGCGATCGGCTTTTTCTCCGGGCAGCTCGGACGTTTGCTGCATTCCTTCCCACGCCTCCCCCGCTGCCTCGACCTGCTCTGCGGCCTGCTCTTCCTGACCCTTGCCGCACTCCTGCTCAACTCCAGCCTGCCAGCTCGCTGAAGGGTGCGCAGCGATCAGCACCTGCTGACCGCTGCCGATTGACAGCCGCCACACGCCTGATAAGTTCCACCTCCTGATTCAACGAAGGAGGCAAACGCCGTGGCTCTGTCTGATCCAACTGCTGTCACCGTGCTGCAGCACCCGCTCGCGCAGCATCATCTGGCTGGACTCCGCTCAGCCGATACTGTTCCGGCCCTGTTCCGTTTTCACGCCGAAGTCCTCGCCAGCCTGCTGGCCGTGGAAACAACTCGCGATCTGCCGCTGACAACCGTTGATGTGCGCACTCCGCTGGAGGTGACTGCAGCCGGTCGTCTGGCGGCGCGTGTGGCACTGGTTCCGATCCTGCGCGCGGGGCTTGGCATGACAGCGCCGTTTCTGCAGCTGATCCCGGAGGTCGAAGTGCGGCACATGGGAATTCGCCGCGACGAAGAGACGGCAACGCCGATTTCCTACTACGATCGACTGCCCGGGGACAGTCCGCCGGATATTGCCATCATCGTCGACCCGATGCTGGCCACCGGGGGCTCGGCCGCGCATGCCGCCGCGTCGCTGGCGGCCTGGGGAGTGCCCGACATTCGTTTTGCCTGCCTGCTGGCAGCTCCTGAAGGCATCGCGCACCTCCGTCAGCACAGTCCGCAGGTGCGCATCTTTACCGCGGTCATCGATCGTCAGCTGAATTCCCGCAGCTATATCCTGCCGGGCCTTGGTGATGCGGGAGATCGGATTTTTAATACGCTGTAGCCGTCCATCTGGGTCTGATGTTCTGCCAGTCAGTCCGCAGGCCGCGGCAACATGGCTTCTAATTGGACCGATTGTCTGCCGCTCGTGATTCCACCAGCGTCAGCGACGTGTTGCGGGGCGGAGCATCGATCACGGTATCCCGGCCGGATGGCCACTGCACCGTGAGTCGCAGGGGCGTTTCTGCAGCGGGGAACCCGAATTGCAGCACCGGCGAAAGTGACGAAAGATAACTTCCGCCTCCCTTTTGCAGACGAATGCGGCGACGCCCGGTGGTTTCAAGGATCACCGTGGCACCAACCGGATGCCGTGCAGAAGTCACACCGCATAGCTCCACACGCAGCCAGCTGCCTGAATCCGCCGACGTGTTCTCGTAGAGCTCAGCGCGGCTGTGAATGGGGGAAGCCGCCAGATCCGGACGGCCATCGAGATTCCAGTCGAGTGAAACGAGGCCTCGGCCGTGCCTGGGAGTGAGCAGATCTGAGCTGGCTGCGGCAGTCACATCCGCGAAATACTCGCCGTTGTGATTTTCCATGACCACCATCCGCTGCAGCCATGGCGAATGTGTTGGATACTGCACCACATTGCCGTTGCAGACGCAGAGGTCTTCGTCTCCGTCATTGTCGAAGTCCCCAAAGGTGGACCCCCAGCCAACAAACTGGTCCCCCAGAGCTGCAATGCCGGCCGCTTCACTGACGTGGCGAAACAGCATGGCCCCCTGATTCTGGTAGAGCGCGAAGCTTTCCATCTCGAAGTTCGCCGCCCACAGATCCGGAAGGCCGTCGAGGTTGAAGTCGGTCACCTCCACTCCCATGCTGGCATCCGG
>JBEIEK010000541.1:0-2811 GCA_040382995.1 Planctomycetaceae bacterium | reverse complement strand
GAGAACGACGCCGAACAATGCGGTCAACCCGAGCGGCGGATCGGGCGGATTCTGAAATCAAAGGTTCCTGGCCCCCGCCGGGTTACCCTGATCGTTCGACTTTCATTGTCGCTCGGAGCTGCGTGTACTCATGTCAGTGCCTCCATTTCACAGCACCATCACCCCGCAGTCGGAATTCGTTTTCGCCTAAACGGTTGAGGCGTCGCAACTGTGTGCTTTTGGACATCAGCGGTCCAAACGGATGATCACCCGGGGCGTTGTGTGTCGTCGATTCGAGGTCCGGTCAATTTCAGCGCGCAGCACAAAGCAGTCTCGCAGGCGTGTCGCCCCCGAAACTGCTTTGACAGTTTTCAGCCGCATCTCTTCGGCAGGCCGTGGGTTCAGATGACCCCGCCGTGGACACGGTATGGCGTAGCAAGGTCGGGCAGTTCCAGGCCCCAGATGCGTTCCCAGATTTCCGGGATGTGCCGGAGACTTTCCGCCTGATAAATCAACTGCCGGGCTCGAACGTCCGGATTAGGACTCCAGATCGGAGTGAAACATCCGGTTGTGACTGCGGCGCTTGCCAGCAGGAGCCCCACCATCAGTCGATTTCGCATCTTCATCGCAGCATCCTTCCGTGGACACATCCACAGCCGCACTCACAGTAACGGCTGCCACCCGATTGGCCCTTCGCAGGGAAATCAGAATCCAGTGCGCTGCAATAAATGACAACGGAATCAATACGGCCCCGGTTGTTCAACCAGGATTGCTGCTGTCGTCCAGATCCCTTACACGAGCCTCCATTTCCTTGCCGGGCTTGAAGGTTACGGTGAATTTTTCGGGCACCTGGACGGAACCGCCTGTTCGCGGATTGCGGGCTCTGCGGGCTTTTCGTCGCCGAACCTCGAAAACTCCGAAGTTCCGCAGTTCGATCCGCCGCTCTTCCACCAGCGTCTCGATGATCGCATCAAACGTTTTCTGCACAATGTCACGTGTTGTGAGTTGTGTCAGACCCAGCTTCTCGGAAATCGTCTTGACGATCTCTTTTTTGGTCACGCCTGATGCTCCGAAACAGACCTTGAAACCCATTTCCAATTCTGAGGAATTGGCGGAAGCTTATGCCGTGTCTGGACTTACTGTCAAGTCGCCGACATCTGCCGACGCACTCGATTCTGACTTCTCTGCGAATTGCCAAAGATCCCGAAACACGCCCGAAGGCGTTTCCGTTTCCATTTGATCGGCAGGCACAGGGCACTGCGTTGAGGAAATCCGGTAAAATCGTCAGAAACCAACGACCATGCGAAAACATCCTGCCTTCCCCAGATTATCGGGCGATTCTTCTGGATCTCGCGGTATCAGTTGTTACGTGCTGGTGTTTTCCACTCCTGCATCTCACGCCACAACTGCGGCAGGTTCTCCCTGGGCACCCGGTAATAGAACCGGTGCTCAGCAGGAACGCTCTCCCTGAAATCATCACCCTCCAGCCGCATCAGCGGCGATTCCTCCAGCCGCCCCTCCACCCAGACCTCCAGTTCCCCGCGGGGCACCATCGAGGATATTTCCAGAAACTCCGGATTCAGGCCACCGTGGTCCACGACCCATTCAAAGCCCGGATTGAATTCCGTTGCAATCTCTGCCTCCGCGTCCCCTGACGCAGGCTCCAGGGGCGGTTGCGGCAGATCCGTCATTGTGCGGTACAGCATCCACTCCGCATCTGGCGACGCCGGTCGCTGCCAGAGAATCATCCCCAGCCGACATTCGCGGAACCTGAAGGGAAGCGAATTGCGCAGCCGCACGCGAAGTTGGCAATTGGGAAACGAGGCCACCTGATTCCACTTTTCCACAGCGTCTTCCCCCTCGTTTCCAACCACCTCAAGGACCACTTGCAGCCGTCCCTCCAGCGGCATCATGTCCACACCCGTGACCTTCCGCATGGTCCACGGCGACAGTGGGACAGCAATCCGACTGAGGGCGGGATCAGCGGAAGTTGAATTTGTCAGGTTGAACGGTGGCCAGGCGGGACGGCCGGCGGGATCTGCCCAGCCAAAGGGCCCAAAGGCACCGAGCATGCCGGCGAACAGAACGTCATCTTCCACGAGTGATGCGTTCACCTGCAACTCTGGTTCTCTGCCCCGAACTCCCTGATACAAGTCCCCACTGCCAGCGTTCTTCAGGCCGATGGTGGCCGTCTGCACGAGGCAGCCTTCTCCAATCCATGAAAGAGTTTGCAACGAAACATCCCCGCGGCTGCTGCGGATTGCGAATCCCAGCACGGCGGCCCCCACGCTGGTCGTCAGCACAACTCCGACGACCCAGCTGATCTGGCGGCGGCGCGGGCTGCGAAACATCAGAATCGGAAGTGCGGCTGCCACGGCGTAGAGCCCGAACAGCGTCAGCATGGCGGCATTGCGCAAGTCCGTGGACTGCGGGTCGCGAACCTGAGCCACCGAATGCTGTCTGAGCTTTGCAAACAGCGGACTGGAAACGGCCGCTGCAATCATTTCACCAACCGCTGACGTCACCGCGGAATTTTCCTGCCCCAATTCCGCGGCCGCGAACTGTCCGATCGAACCCTGACCGCAGTGATGAATCGTCAGGCCATCCTGCAATGCGGCTGGCCGTGGCTGCAGCGGCAAATGCTCCCGCAACCGCTCAAGCATTTCCTCGGACTCTTCCGCCAGCAGCACCACTCCGCCAAGTGCGACCCAGCGCGCCAGGGCACGATACTGCACGTCACTGATTGTCTCTGCCGACAACTGTGGCGACAGCAGCACCGTCCTCACAGCCGTCAATGGCCCCGGATGGACCGGCAACTGCCACGGAGGAATG
>JBEIEK010000540.1:0-2812 GCA_040382995.1 Planctomycetaceae bacterium | reverse complement strand
TGAGCACGGCATTGAGTGCCGGGAGTCCGTGAACAGTGGCGATGTATTCAACCGCCAGCGAGGACTGGAAATAGGCGTAATTCATGTCCTCGCCGGATTCGGCGTTCAGAAAGGCACTGCTGAGCTTTGCGATGGGCACGGCTTTGCCGTCCTGAATCCGCTGGCGGAAAGCGGGCGTCATTCTCTGTCCCCAGCGGGAGTCGCGAAGACGTTCTTCGTAGACGGAGATACCTTCGCTGAGCCAGCGCGGGATGCGGTTGCCGGTTTTCTGCAGCGTAATTACATGCATGAACTCGTGCCAGAGCACCGATTCCCAGCTGGCGGGCTGGTCCCGACGACTGGCCGGGCTGTTGGCTGTGACCACGCGTCCGAAACAAACACCGAGGAAGCCGGCCACATCGGGAAGTCCGAAGGTGCGGACGGCGAAGTCATCCTGACGGGGATAGATTTCGACGATGACCGGGGCCTGCGGCTGAAATTCGTAGCGGGCGGTGAATGTGGTCCAGGCTTCTTCGAGCAGTGTCAGGACGCGGGGGCCGTAGAGGGCCGCTTCCTGTTTTTCCATCCGTACTTCGAAGTGTTCGGAGTGCAGAGTGGTGAAGCGATCGAGGCTGTCGCGAAGCTGCATGAGATTGAACAGGGTGGTGTTGTAGGCGTCTTTGCTTTGAGCGGATTCGACAAGCTTCCAGCCTTCGGCGGTCTCACCCAGTCGGAGCAGATCCTGGGCGAGCTGCACCTGGGCGTCGGCGAAGTTGGGGTCGGCGGCGAGTGCTTTACGCTGGGCGTCTGCTCCCTCGCGGAAACGATATTTCTGTGACAGTCTGCGACCGATGATGTGATCGGGAATTGGGGAATTGGGGGCGAACTTCAGAGCGGCCGTGCGGCTTGCTTCGGCGGAGGCTGAGTTGTTTTGAAGCAGGAAGAGCACAGCGAGGCGGGCATGGGCTTCGGGGTGATGGGGGTTGATGGCGAGCAGTTGCTGGAGCGTTTCCTGAGCGGCCGAGTAGTCTTCGCGGTCGCTGAGCTTGTCGGCGGCTTTGAGCAGGGCTGGGAAATAGTGGGGATTGATGGCGAAGGTTTGCTTGAGCAGTTCGGCGGAGCGTTCGGGCGCGGCGGATGCAAGAGCTTCGGAGGCGAGAAAGAGCATGTCCGGGTCGTTGCTGAAGTCCTTGAGCACCGGTTGCAGCAGATCGGCTGCGAGCGCCGGGTCGCCCTTTTGCAGTGCGAGGCGGGCTGCGGCAATGAAGCCTTCCGGGCGGTTCGGATAATTGCGGCGGGCGCGCTCGAAGAAGCCTTCCTGAACAGCTTTGGGATCGGCGCCAATGGCCAGTGCGATCTGACCGAGTGCCGCGAGGTCATCAGCGTCGGTGTAACGCCAGGCAGCGGTGGAAGCGAGTTTTTCGGTTTCGGCGATGGCGGTGGCCGCCAGTTCTGCGTTGCCATTGGCGATGGCCACTTCGTGCTGCAGCTGTCGCAGCCGGACGCTCCACGAATAGCGTTCAATGCCGGCGGCAACGGATGCGAGTGCTTCAGGGTAGCGGCCGAGTGCCAGTTCGGCTCGAGCTTTGAGGATTGGCCATTCCTCGCCATAGCTGCGGGCGTCAATGGCTTTGGTGGTGGCTTCGAGGCATTCTGCATAGCGACCGGTCTGCAGCATAGCCTGGCAATCGGCCAGCGTCTCGGCGGGGACTGCGGGAAACGCAGCGACTGCGAGAGGCGGCAGGAGGCCGCAGGCGAGGACAAGCAGGGCCGCAGTGATCCGCCGGGTGAGGCCGTGAATCAGGCGAGCGGGCAGAAGGAGTCTCGGCAGAGAAAGCATAACGAAACTTTCCGGGAGATGCCGGCGAAGAAGGATGCAGCAGCGGAGAGGATACGACAGCGGCGGGCTGGAGGCCAGCCTGATGGTGGCGACTTTTCTGATACCGCAGTGCAGGGAGGCGAAGCTGGGATGGTGAATCGGTGTGAAGAACACCTCGTGTCGTCTTTCAGACTCCGCACCACGTGATAAGCCGTGCAGTGAATGTCAATCCCCGGCAGCGGTGCGTGCCAGTGCCGCCAGCACCGCATCAGGAACGCACCAGACTTACCGGCCGATTGACATCGGCCGTACGCCTTTGGTGATCGAAACAAGGCGTGTTAACGGAAGGTGATTCCTTCAAAGGATCCGCAACTCGTGGAAATCAAAAGGCGGTGCCGAGAAAGGCGAAATGGAGGAAAAACGGCACGAAAACACGCGGACCGCCACCACCAATCCTGTCATCACCAGTGCCGAATACCATGGGTTTCGCCATAACACTCTGTGTCCTCTGTGTTTAACAGCGATCCTCGTGCGCCGCCGTTTCGCCTTCCCAGCCTCGCGCTCCCGCGTCTTCGTTCGTTTTTTTTGCAGAATTCCCGAGAACTTCAACAGCATTGGGCTGCCGCCCAACCGCTCGATGTGCACAGCCGCAGGACGGCAGTCCGCGGGCAAAGGGCCCTGCCAACGCGACCGCCAACGCCCAATGGCATTGACTTTCTGGTGTTTCAGAAGTTTTGGAGGACTCGCTCTCCGTGGAAACGCCTCGAACCGATCATGCCAGGCGAGCGGTCGATGTCAATCGGCCGGTAACGTCCCTTCTGCGCTCCTGCTGCGGCGCTGGCCGGGCGGGCACGAACTCTTACCGGGGGATTGACATCCCCCGCTCGCCTTGACTGCTTTTTTGGGGCGATGTTCTGGTGTTTCAGATGCCCTGGAGGCCCAGATTTCCGTTCAAACGCCTGGGCCCGATCATGCCAGGCGAGCGGTCGATGTCAATCGGCCGGTAACGTCCCT
>JBEIEK010000539.1:0-2813 GCA_040382995.1 Planctomycetaceae bacterium | reverse complement strand
GTTTTCGTCAGATCTTCCTCGTGCAATGTCCTTCTGGCAAGCGAAACCCAGCGGGGAATCTGCCGTCGATCGCCGCGGGTGATGCTGAGACGACCAAGTCGGAGTCCGGTTTCGGAAAGTCCAGCGGCGCCAGAAGTTCTTCTCGGGGGGACTTCCGGGCGGGGGGGCGACTTCCGGGGACATAGCACTTTGTGGGTGCGGCTCAAACTTCCGAAGGGTGCGGCTCTGCGTCCGTTGTGGAGATGTTTCCAGACGGCAACAGGCCGGCAAACGCAAAGCAATTCGTAAAGCGCCTGCAATTGTCGCAATCGCAACACACAGCCTCGCAAATGCTGTGTCCCCACTTAGGCTTCCTAAATCATGAATCATGTAATCAGAATCAACGGCAACCATCAAGAGCCGCGCCCGTGAGGAAGCGGAGAAAGACCCCCGCAATGTGCCGCACATTTCCGCACACAGAGCACCCGCCTGGTTGGACAGCCCCCTGTTGAAGGTTCAGCATGTCTGGGGAGGATTCCGGGGACACAGTGTGCCGGGATAAAACCGGTTTGGAATAGAGAATGAAAGTATCTTACGAAGAAGGTTTAGCCAACAACTTCGGCCTTCAGCGGAGGGGCGGGCCGGGTGACCGGACTGTCTTGAGCGTCCGTGCGAAGGGTAACGCAGGCCAGACATTGAGCTCGGACATCATCACTTTCGTGTGCCGATCCTGTTGTGTCAGGGAGAAGGCCATATCGGGCGTACCGCTACGGGCAAGGTGCGAACGAACAAGGCGGAGTCCGGGAACCTGTGCATGCGTGGACATTCCAAACTCGAGAACCGGGAGGTCCGGTTGGTTTCCACTGGCAACGAGAAACGATGACTCTCGCCAGCGGAACGGTCAGCAAACGTTTCCGACGGAAAGGCTGACATGAACGCCAACCGGAATTCAGATGAGCCCATAGTACCTGTGACGTCGGCGAACAACGATGCTGCTGAAGCATTGGCGGAGTCGATCGAGGAAAGGGACTCAGCCAAGAGGAACGACGTGCAGGCCAACTTGCCCCGGACACCGAGCCGGACCCAGCGCAAGTCCAGCGGACTGCACGGCGTGCGTGAAGCTGCCCGAAAGGACAGCAAGCTACGGTTCACCGCTTTGTTGCATCATGTCAATTTCGACTGTCTCTATGCCGCCTTCTTCACCCTGAAGAAGACCGCAGCAGTCGGCGTGGATGAAGTGACATGGCATGAATACGAGCAGAACGTGGAGGCCAACATCGAGGACCTTCACGAGCGAATTCACCGAGGAGCCTACCGCGCGAAGCCTTCTCTGCGGATACACATCCCCAAACCCGACGGGCGCACTCGCCCGCTGGGCATCGCCTCGCTGGAAGACAAGATCGTCCAGCAAGCGGTGGTCTGGGTGATGCAATGTATCTACGAGCAGGACTTCGTCGGATTCAGTTATGGGTTCCGTCCTGGACGCAGCCAGCACAACGCACTTGATGCGTTGACGGTGGCGATTACCAGCAAGAAGGTGAACTGGATACTGGATGCCGATATCGAAGGCTTCTTTGACGCGATCAACCACGAATGGCTGATCAAGTTTCTGGAGCGACGGATTGGCGATCCACGCATTCTCCGTCTGATCCGCAAATGGCTTCGAGCCGGAGTGAGTGAAGATGGAGAATGGTCGCCGACAACTGTCGGTACGCCTCAAGGTGCGGTGGCATCACCTTTCCTTGCGAATGTGTATCTGCACTATGTCTTCGACCTGTGGATCCAGTGGTGGCGTAAGAGTTGTCGCGGCGATGTTGTTATGGTTCGTTACGCAGATGATTTTGTGATTGGCTTCGAAAACCACAGCGAGGCGACCGCGTGTCTGGAAGCACTCCACACACGGTTTGCCCAGTTTGGCCTAAAGCTGCACAAGGATAAGACTCGACTGATCGAGTTTGGGAAGTACGCCATCGAACGGCGAGAACGACGCAGCGAGAGCCGACCCGAGACTTTCAACTTCCTGGGTTTCACTCACAAGTGTGCTCAGACGAAGGAGCACGGCTGGTTCACGATCCACCGTCACTCGATTGCCAAACGCGTGCGTGCGCCCCTTCAGAAGATCAAGGAGCAACTGCGGAAACGTATGCATCGTCCGATCGGCGAAACGGGCCGCTGGCTGCGGAGTGTTGTGCAGGGCTGGCTGAACTATCACGCCGTCCCGAGCAACAGTCACTGCTTGTGCCGTTTTATCGATGAGGTCACTCGGCTCTGGCTGGCGGTGATCCGCCGGCGGAGTCAACGTGGTCGCAGCAAGTGGACATGGGCACGAATGCATCGGCTTGTCCGACTGCACTTGCCTCGTCCACGCATCACTCATCCATATCCCAACCAACGCTTTCGCGACCGACTCAAGGCAGGAGCCGTATGACCTGGTTCGTCAAGTACGGATCTGTGCGGGGGGCGGCTGGAAACAGCCGTCCCTACCGCGATGCACTTTGTGAACAGTTCCCTCTGGGGATACAGCACTTTGCAGGTGCAGTTAAAAAATTCCGAAGGGCGTCGCTTTGCGCTGGTTGAGGGCATGTTTCCAGGCGACAACAGGCAAGCAAACGCGACGCAAGTCGCAGAGTACCTGTGATTGTCGGAATCGCAAGGTGCACCCGGCCAAATACTGTGCCCCCATGCGGCTTCCCCATGAGGCGCGATGTGCTGTTCGACATAGTCCTCGCCTGCAGGCACGTTCGGTCATCGCAGTGGGGCAGATGGAAATGCGTATGCAACGTACGGGGCGTCCGTGAGGAGCTCGATGCGGTCTGTTTCACCACTCGAATCGC
>JBEIEK010000538.1:0-2820 GCA_040382995.1 Planctomycetaceae bacterium | reverse complement strand
CGGGGTTGTTGTTGACGCGCAGAATCTCGCGTCCGAGGCGAGCTACGCGGACAGCGTCTTCGACGTTAAAGCAGCCGGCGGTGTTGGGCAGAATTGTGTATTTCTGCAGGTCGATGAAATCGAGAATGTTGCGACCGGAAGCATCCACAAGCCGCTCGCGGCGGACGGCCACGGTGATCACGTCCGCACCGCTGGCGACCAGACACTGCTGCATCAGTTCCAGAGTGCTGTACTTGCCGGTTCCCACAATCAGGCGGGACTTGAGCGTGTGGCGACCGAGAACCAGAGGCTGGTCGGGAGGACGTTGCACCATGGAGTGAGTCTTTCGGTCGATCTGTCAGCCACCGCCGGTGAGCGTGACGATTTCGAGTTCACAGTCGGGGTGAAGTGCAGTCTGCGGCCAGGCTTCCCGAGGCACCACGCGGCGGTTGAGTTCCACCGCGCAGTACCGGGTTTGCACCTGAAGCAGGCTGAGCAGATCGGCGACAGTGAGGCTGTCGGGGATCTGTCGCTGTTCACCATTGACACGAATGGAGATCATCGGATTACAGTTCGTAGGCTTCTTCGCCGGCGCTGGCACCGCCGAAGGTTTTGCGGAACGTTTCCGCCTGAGCCTTGATGGTTTTGTCGGGGCCGGTGAGTTTGAGGAAGTAGACTTCTTCGTTCTTCATCACGAGGATCACAGCGAGCATGCGGTAGCCGGGAGCGGGTTCGGTCTTGCGAAGGATCGGGGGACCGACGGACTTCTTGTAGGTGCCGGACAGGTCCGCAATGTAGTATTCGTTTTCGCCAGCCTTGCCCTTTTTGATCACGGTAGTGCGACCCTTGGCATCGAACTGGTCGACCCAGCGTGCGAGGTTCTGGTCGACACCGCCGCCGCCACCTGGGAAGGTGGAAATGGCCAGTTCGCCCTTTTCCTTGTCGCCTTCAGCCGCCGGGATATCGTAGGTGGCCAGTCGCATGGAGCTTTTCAGATCGGATTCGGACCAGCTTTTCGGCAGCTGCAGCGTGAGGTCCTTCAGCTTGACGGTGGTGACGTCGCCACCTTTGGCCGGTTCGTCGGCGGACAGGACGCCGATCGTGGAGGTGAGCAGGAGGGCGGCGGCGAGCATTCCGGGGAGGTGCAGCATGTGTGGACTCCGTGGATCTTTTCTGAAGGAAGGAGGGAATGTGGGAAACAGCGAAGCGGTGTGGCTGATTTATTTGCCGGGTTTCTTTTCGTCGGCGGGCTGAGCCTTTGCAGGGGCGGGGCTGGCCTGTTCGATTCTTCCGAACATGTGACCACCAACGGCGCCGTGCTGCCATGTGCCCGCGTAGCGATCTTCGTGGAACAGCACGCGAGCAGAGAATCCGTCGCCAAGTCCGGGGATGGAGGCGTTGGTGAGTGTGACCATGGGGGTGTCCCCGGCCCATTTGACCGGGACGGTAACGGGGAGTTTGGTGTCGAGTTTTCCGTATTTGATCCGGACCGTGAAGACCCAAAGATCGTCCGCGGCGGGGACGGCACTTTCGATTTCGTAGCGTTCGGGTTTTGGTGGTTCTGAGTTTTGACCGTCGACGGTGAATGAGCCGACGAGGGTGCAGTTCTGCATGCGTTCAGAGAATTGCTGGGAGCGTTTTTCCAGCTGGGCTTCGTCGGCCGTGAGCGATGCGGTGAGCGTTGCTGTGGCGAGTATCAGCAGGGGGACGAACGGTGCCTGGAGGCGTCGGAACATCGGGTCATCTCCGGAATGCGGGACGCGGAAAAGGGCAGGAGATCATAGGGGGGCGAGCAGTGGTGTTCAAATCCCGGTGACTGGTTTCGCAGGTGGGGGAGTCAGAAGCGGGCGCGGCGCTGGGAGAGGTATTCCACCAGGGCCTTGTCGAAGGGCAGGCTGGTATCGAGCGGTACGTAGTCGGCACCCATGGAGAGACAGGCGGTGCGGTATCGTCCGCGGAGTTCTTCGAGGGCCTGCAGGTATTCTGCACGAATGCCGGCGGCGTCGACGATTTCATGATCCTGCGATTCCGGTTCCAGCAGATCCACGCTGCCTGAGAAGGGGAAGGTGACTTCGGCTTCGTCGAGGATGTGGAACACGATCACGTCATGGCCGCGAAAACGGAGGGCACGCAGGGCATCAATAATTTCGTCGGGGGGCGCCAGCAGGTCGGACATGAGCATCATCAGGCTGCGGTGCCGGACCATGGAACCAGCCCGACGCAGGTTTTCGGCGATTTGGGTGTTGCCGTCAGGTTTGCAGCGCTGCAGAACAGAGAGGATATCGCCGAGCTGTGAGCGACGGCTGCGGGCCGGGAGGCTGGCGCGGAGCTGGTCGTCGAAGGTCATGAGTCCGACCGGGTCCTGCTGATGGATCATGAGATAGCTGAGGGCCGCGGCGAGGCAGATGGCGTAGTCGAATTTGGTGAGTGTCTGTCGGAAGGTATAGCCCATGCTGCGGGACAGATCCATGAGCAGGTAGCCGGTGATATTGGTTTCGGCCTGATAGCGGCGAATGTAGATGCGGTCGGTGCGGGCGTAGACCTGCCAGTCGATATCACGAGGATCATCGCCGGGTTCATAGCGGCGGTGTTCGCTGAATTCCACGCTGAATCCCTGGAAGGGGCTGGCATGCAGTCCCGAAAGGAGCCCTTCCACGATGAACTTCGCGCGCAGATCCAGCCTGGCGATGCTTTGGATCACGGCCGGTTTGAGGTATTGTTTGGCGGAGCGCATGGCTGGGGACTTTGCGTCAGCTGGTGTGCAGTTGTTCGGCCATTTCGCCCGCGTGGTAGCTGCTGCGAACGAAGGGACCACTGGCGACCATGGAGAACCCCAGCTTG
>JBEIEK010000537.1:0-2831 GCA_040382995.1 Planctomycetaceae bacterium | reverse complement strand
GCAGCTGCATTCACCCGGGAAACGCCAATAACCGCGGCGGCCGTCGGTACGCAATTGTCGCCTTTAGCTCCGCGAAAGAACGTCCTTTCGCAGAGCGAAAGGCGACAAACATAGGCCGCACGCCCCAGAAACGTCTTGTCGCGACATGATCGGGGCAACCGGCCTGTCTTCCCCCTGTCTCTCCCTGAAACTCTGCGTCCTCTGTGTTTCAACAACATTCCTGTCTCCCGCACCATTTCGCCCCTCCCTGCCTCGCCTCTCCCGCCACACGATTCAATTCCCCGCATTCACTCAACACACGTCCATTTTTCTGTCGCCCCATCGGCAGCAACTGGCCTTACACAGACAGTGAAACCCAATCTCTGCCTGGCTGCCGGAGGCACCGATGTTCACCCGCAAACGCCGCTCGCGTCGTTTTTCAACCGCCCCACAGCTCACCGAACAACTCGAACAGCGACAGCTGCTCACACCCATTCATTTCGCCATCGATCCGCAGCAGGACGTCCGTCCGATCTCAAGGTTCATTTATGGCGTGAACCAAAGCCTCGACGGCAACTACGCCAACGGCACACTCACACGTCTGGGCGGAAATCGCTGGACCGCATGGAACTGGGAAAACAACGCGTCCAACGCCGGCAGTGACTGGTACTTCCAGAACGACGGGTACCTCGGCGGTGGCAGCACCCCCGGCGGCGCTGTCATCCCCGCCCTCCAGAACGCCTCATCCAGAAACGCTGGCACAGTACTCACAGTCCCCATCAATGGCTACGTGGCGGCTGATAAAAACGGTGGCGGAGACGTCCGAAACAGCGGCAGCAATTACCTGCAGACACGGTTCAAACAGGAAATCCCGGCAAAAGGATCTGCATTCACGCTCACGCCGGATCCCACAGACGCATACGTCTATCAGGACGAATTCGTCAACTGGGTCAACACCAACTTTCCGTACGGCCAGACAGACCCCAATCGCCCCATCTTTTTCTCGCTCGACAACGAACCGGACCTCTGGTCATCCACGCACGCTGCCATTCATCCCGCAGCCACCACCTACGCAGAACTCATGTCCAAGACCATCGCCTTCGCTGACGCCATTAAGGATGTCGCTCCGGGCAGCCAGGTCTTCGGGCCCGTGAACTACGGCTGGAATGGCTATGTGAACCTGCAGAACGCCCCCGATGCGGCCGGTCGCGATTTTCAAACGTGGTACCTGCAGCAACTTGCTCAGGCAGAAACCACTTATGGACATCGACTCGTCGACGCCCTGGACGTGCACTGGTATCCCGAAGCCACCGGTGGTGGCATTCGCATCACCGGATCCGACACGTCAGATGCCGTTGTCGCCGCACGACTGCAGGCCCCCCGCTCGCTTTGGGATCCGACGTACACGGAAACCAGCTGGATCACTCAGTGGTCAACGCTCGGCCCCATCAGGCTGCTGCCCAGACTCAAAGACAAAATTGCCCAGAACTACGCCGGCACAAAGCTGGCCATCACGGAATACAATTACGGCGGAGGCAGTCACATCTCCGGAGGCATCGCTCAGGCGGATGTCCTGGGCATCTTCGGCCGTGAAGGTGTCTTCGCTGCCAATGAATGGGCGCTCGCCTCGAATGAAACCTTCATTCAGGCGGGTTTCCGCATGTTCCGCAATTTCGATGGTGCCAACGGCTCATTCGGCGACATGTCCATCAAAGCCACCACAGACGACATTGCTGGTTCTTCCGTGTACGCCAGCCTGAATTCGGCAAACGCCAATGAAATGATTGTCGTGGCACTCAACAAAACCAGCGCACCACTGCCGGTCGTGATGCAGCTTGGCAGCGTGCTTCCCGGTGCCACCACCTCCGTCTATCAGCTCACAAGTGCCAGTGCCTCTCCGCAACCCGCCGGGACCATCACCATCGCTGACCCGACAAATTTTGCGTACACACTGCCCGCTTACAGTGTGACAACCATGCGAATTGTCGGCCTCACCAGCATCAATCAGCCCCCCACTGTCATTGCTCCCGCCGCGGCAGCGCAAAGTCCCGTCACGGGGACCAGCACCAGTTTGAGTGTCCTTGGGGGGGACGATGCCGGCGAAGCGGGGCTGACATACACATGGTCCGCCGTCGGCACTCCACCGGCCGCCGTGACCTTTTCAGCAAACGGCACGAATGCAGCCAAAAACACGTCCGTCACATTTTCGGCCGCCGGGACGTACACACTTCGCGCCACCATTTCGGACGGATCACTGTCCGCATCCAGCGATGTCACCGTGACGGTAAATCAGGCGCTGACAGCCATCGCCATCACTCCGGCCACCGCCACTGTCAACACCAGCACCACGAGGCAATTCGCCGCCACCGCGAAGGACCAGTTCGGCACAGCACTGCTCAACCAGCCGGTCTTCACGTGGTCGATCAAAAGCGGTACCGGCACCGTCAGCACCACCGGCCTGTACACCGCACCGTCAACAGCAGGCAGCGCCGTCATCCAGGCCACTTCCGCCGCAGTCTCGGGCACCGCAGCCATCTCGATTGTGCTCCCTGCCCCGACAGCCCCCACCAAACTGACGCTGACAGCCGTCTCACAAAGCCAGATCAACCTTGCGTGGACAGACAACTCCAACAATGAATCGGGGTTCCTCGTTGAACAATCGCTCGATGGCATCAACTTCACGCTGATCGCCACCGTCGGCCCGAACGTTCGCAACTGGTCAGCCACCGGCCTGCGCGCCAACACCCGTTACTACTTCCGCGTCCGCGCCTTCAATGCCGGCGGCAACTCCGCGTACTCAAACATCGCCAATATCCGCACCAAACGGTAAGCCACTGCCGCTTTTTGCAGCG
>JBEIEK010000536.1:0-2834 GCA_040382995.1 Planctomycetaceae bacterium | reverse complement strand
GTCCTGTGCGGCCGCAGCAGTTGCCGTCGGCCGTGAATGGGGCTTGTCCGCGGAAGAGATTCGGCGGGGCCTGAGGACCTTTCAGCCAGGCCCCGGTCGCGGCGCGGTGACTCACGGACAACTCTGGACACTGATTGACGAAACCTACAACTGCAGTCCGGCCAGTCTGGCGGCCAGTATGGCCGGGCTGAGCGACTGGCAGGGGCCCCGGCGAGTGCTGGTGGCGGGCGAGATGCTGGAATTGGGGACCCAGGCGACAGTGCTGCACAGCCAGACCGCTGCTTTGCTGGCAGGCTCAGCTGTGGACCTGGCGTTCTTCGTGGGCAGCCACGCCGAGCTGTGCCGTGCCGCGGCAGCGGCAGCCGGTTTTCCCGACAGCCGACTGCACGCGTTCACTGACGTCACCGCACTGGCAACAGCCCTGCCCGAGCTGCTGGAACCTGGTGACGTGGTACTGGTGAAGGGGTCCCGTGGACTGCAGCTGGAAAAGGTGCTGAATCGGCTGATGGACCTGAATGGGGCGACCGGGGATGTTCCGGCTGCGTCATTCGGCGGTGAGTCGCACCGGGACACCGGCCACGAGCACTGAACCGTTTTCCAGAGTTGCGGTGGCGGTGACATTGGGAACATCGCCAACAGCCGCATTTTCCGGAATGGCGACTGCAATCACAGCAGTCACCTGATCTGCCGGAACAACCACCGGGGTTGCCGCAAATCCCTGCGGCAGGCCATCCAGTCGCACGCTCACCGGCCCCGTAAACAACGGATGCCGCTGCACGGTGACGCTGACCATCGCGGACGCCTTCCGCGCGGCTTTCGTGGGCTCGGCCGGAGGCACAAGTGTCACAGCGTTGGATACGGTGAATCGCAGCGGAGCTGTCCACGTACGAGTGCCGGAGGCGGGAGCCAGCGGCTGCGGCACGAGGTCTGCGCCGATGATCGCGTCGATCGCTGAAACCTGCACGTCGGATGGCACACGAATGGCCAGCGTCACGACCGACTGCGCAATGGGGGCAAACTGGAAATCCGCAAGGGCCACGGCGGGTTTGAGCGGTGAATCGGGCTTATTGGGATCCTCGCGACGCGGTGGTTCGGTGGTGAGCATTTCAAAGCGGGCCACGGCGGGAACGGAATCGCGCAGCGGCAGCACGCGAACGGGTAAACTTGCAACAGTGCCCCGGAACAGGATGGGCGGTACGCCGTCGGGAACGATCACGGCATCCACTGGAGCGGCAGGGCCGGCCACGAGCGTTTCGCCGGGGAGTGTGAGCGCATTTGCGGGGATACCTTCTGTCCCCACCAGCACGGCTGTGGTGAACGGGGCGTCAGAACCTTCTGCGCGGGCTTCAATGCGGAGGCTTTCTCCGGGAGTGGCGTCGGCAGCGAGGGCTGTGGATCGAGTCACCATCAGCAGCACCTGCTGGTCCTGTTCCGCAGGAGCAATCACATCCGGGACGACGACGACGCCGGAATTTGCGGCCGTGCTGAGCCGGATTGGCCCGGTGTAACGAAACGACGGTGACTGGCGAACCACATTCAGTCGCAGCGGAGCGGAACCATTGGCCGGCAGACGCAGGCCACTGTCGGGCGTGCTGAGGATGAATGCCTGACGGTCATTACGAGCGATCTGCAGACGATAAATATGAGCCGCTGAACTGCGCTGATTCACATCCTGAACACGAACCTGCAACTGGGCCACTCCATCGGGAACTGTGAACGCAAACGACGGATCATTGAGTCCCGCTTCGCCATCGTTCTGAGCGACGAGGGCCTCGCCGTTGTACAGCAGGAGGCGTCCGCGCAGTGGCGAACCAAACTGCCGCGCAGCGATTGAAAAGTGCAGCGTCTGTTTGGGTGTCACCTTGATGTTGATGGCGTCCGTTTCCTTTTCGGCTGTAATGCGGCCGCTGATCTGCAGGGCAGGGAACGGGGCGGTGGCGAAGGTGGCATCCAGAGCATCTGCGGCGAAGGTGCCTTCCGCAGGTTCCACCACATGCACACCCGCTTCGACCTTGAGTGGCGGCAGCGCGAGCAGCGCTGGGGTGGCGTTGCCGGCAAGGCCACTGCCGGCTTTGCGAATGGCGGCAGGCTGAGCAGACAGGGAGCCTGGGTCGGCTGCTCGCACCTGAGTTTCCGCGGCGGCGAGAACCGGGGGGAAGGCAATGGCGGACGGCGGCAGATCGCCGACGATGATCCGGAAACTGCTGCCGCCCGGAGCTTTGAACTGCAGGTCGTGCAGTTCGACATAATACAGACCGTCAGCGGGAATCACGACAGCTGTGCGGGCATCCCCCTGCAATTCAAACTGCTGCCACTGGATGGCCAGTGGTCCTCCGGACTGACTGCGAATTTCCAGAACCGGGTCCACCATTGAACCAATGCGGCGGGCTTCGACTTCGGCCACAATTTTCTGACCGGCGGTTGCACGGAACCAGATGCGTTTCTGTTCGGTGCCATTGATTTGTCCGGCCATGGACACCGGAAAGGTCGTAGCAGGTGCCGCTTCAGTCAGGCTGCCATCCGGTACTGTGGGCACCCGGTCGAAACTGACAATCACGGGATTGCTGACACCGCCACTCGTGACACAGCGGACAAGATAGCGTCCGGGAGTCACTGCGGGATCCACGGCGACGTCGAACAGGCCGCGATCGTTGTTGCTGCCTTCGACGGCCGTGGCTGTGATCCCCGGAATGTCCGCCAGCAGCCGTGCTCCGGCCAGCTGAGTGCCGGCGAAGGTGAGGCGTGTGGTGCGGCCGATTTCGGCGGAGTGGGGATTGGCCTGAGCGATGCGGGGCTGAGCAGCAGGAGGTTCTGCAGGGCCCTGTTCGGCTTTG
>JBEIEK010000535.1:0-2874 GCA_040382995.1 Planctomycetaceae bacterium | reverse complement strand
GTCTCGGTCTCGGAAAGCGGTGACTGGCAACTGATCACCGAACCTCTGCTGGAGGCGGGCATCTGGGAGGTCTCAGCAGGTTCTCCGGCAGGCAGCTCCGGGTCGAAGCAGGACCGTGGCGAATTTCAGCAGCCGATCGTGGAATTCGCAGTCAATGCGGCTGTGGAATCGGAGGTTGACCTGCGACCGGTGGTGAAACAGCCGTCCGCCGCGGATGCAGCCGACACAAGTGGCGTCGGGCGATCCGCCGGTTCCCTGACTGGCTGGTTACTGCTGCTGACGCTGCTGCTGCTGGCCATCGACTGGGCCCTTAACCAGCGTCGCTGGCTGGCATAACCGGCGTTATGCGGCGGTTGATTCGCAGGCAAATCTTTTCCGAGACCAGTGATCAAACAGGATCGGGAATGCTGCAAGCAGGCTTGTGAACGTACCGCGACAGTGCGTCCGCTGGATGGCCTTGAAACTGCCAAAGGCAGATACTTCGTTTCGCGGGTTTGAGACACAAAAGCCCCCGGGCAAATTTTTCGCCCTCCCGGCCAGCGCCTCTCGCCGGAAAGTCAACGCCATTGGGCGGAAGCCAAATGGCATTGAAGTTCTCAACATCACCGCAAAAAAGCGGGCAAGGCGAACGGGGGATCAATCCCCAGTAGCGGTTCGTGTACGCCCGGCCCGCGGCGCACCAGGAGCGCACGGGGGACGTTACCGGCCGATTGACATCGACCGCTCGCCTTTCATGAACGAAACCAGGCGGGTTTACGGTGCGCTCAAGGTGCACGGTGCGCCCAAGGTGCATGGCACCATGACATGGGTTTCGACACAGAAGCTATTGTGCAGAATGGTTTTACGGCGAGGGGTGTTCCCGACTCCCTCACGGTCGCGGCTCGGTTCTGAACGCCACGGGGCCGCACCGGCCGATTGACATCGACCGCACGCCTTTAATGATCAGGGAGCTGGGGCCCGGGGGGCGGCGATTTTTAACAGACGAAAGGGGTTGCCTCGTCCGGCCTGCTGCAGTCGCTGCTGGCGCCAGGCGAGCACAAGGTCGGGGTGATCGGCGAAAATGCCGTCGACTCCGGCGTCCACGGTGAGCGCCTCCAGGAGTGCATCACCGTCCCTGACGAACTTTGGCAGCGCATCCGCGCGCCATGTCCAGACGTGGACCGGCAGGCCCACGGCATGCACCTGGTTCACAATCGGGCTGATTTCCAGGCGACCTGCGGAGTCGGCACTGGTGACGACAAGCGTGAGCAGCAGCCCCAGTCCGTCACAGAAACTGCGGGCATCGCTGAGCTGTTCCGGCGTGGGGGCTTTGGCTGTGAGCCAGATCAGCGGCAGGGGACACTTCAGGTCCTGTCGCAGTCGCCGCACTTCCGACTCATCAAAGCACTGCAGATAGATGCGGTCGTCGGCTGAGTCAAAACCGTATTGCCGGAGCACACTGAGCACGGCGGAGGAGGCATCGAGGCCGGCTTCACGGTGCTTTTTGGGGTCCTTGATTTCCACGTACACGCCGGCCTGATGACGGCGGGACTGATTGAGCCCCTGAATCAGCTGCAGATGTTCTTCCAGCGTGGAAATCCGGAACGCACCCTGGTTCGGAGGAAACCGAGTGCTGCCTGTTTTCGCAGTGCGGCCGGCAGAACGGCGTTCGGTGACAGTCAGCTGCCGCAGTTCGGCGAGTGTGAAGTCCAGCACGTGAAACCGGCCGTCACTCCGCTGACGTCCCGGAAACACCTGACTCACATTGGTCAGATCATCCAGTGTCAGATCGTGCATCACAATTGGGATGCCGTCCTTTGAGAGCACGCAGTCCTGTTCGATGTAGTCGGATTCGAGTGCGTGTGCGAAGGCAGCGGCTTCCAGAGTGTGTTCCGGGAGATAACCGGAGGCTCCGCGGTGGGCAATCACAATCGGGGCTGCGGCGGTTTGATCCGGTCGGGTGACGCCGGCTGGAGCAGCGTCCGAGACCTGAGCACTGGCAGATGCAGGACCGGAACAGAACACCAGCAGCGTTACCAGAAAAATCCGCATGTTTTGCTCCGATTCCTTCGTGGTCAAAACGTCCTTCAGGTGTCCTGCAGGGCCAGTACCAGCCATGTGGAAGGGTTGATGGCCACAGGAAAGTCATCACCCACGCTCAACGGCAATTCACCCAGTTCCGTATCATGGATCACACAGTAAAATCCCAAAACCCCTGTTTCGGACACCTGAGCGAAGCCGGGGATGAGCGATCCGGGGAGCCAGATTTCGATGTCGTAGCCACCTGAGACCAGCTGCATGTCGACTTTGGCCGATTCGGTGGCTTTGTCGGCAGCGAGTGTTCGCTGGCGGGAAATGTCGGTGAACCTCACGGAGGCTTCACCGTCTGCGTCGTCATCAACGGGCATCACGGCCACCGACGTGCAGAACTCGGTTGCCCGCTGAACTCCGGCTGTGTGTCGAGTATCCACCAGAATATGAATCCAATCTGAATTTCCGGGATCTTTCCAGCGACCGGCGGGGGAATTTCGGCGGCCACGAATCTGCAGCAGGACTCCCAGCCCCTGCGGATTCCATGCCGCGCGGATCCGGACCGGGGTGGTTTCGTCGTTGAGCCTTGCGGGAACGAAGAGTTCGGCGGAATTCTGCAGACCCAGCAATCGTCCGCGCGGTCGCGGGATGTCGTTCACGCGCGGCAGTGACAGCTGGTATTGAAACAGAAACGACGGTGGAATGGTGGGCGGCATGAAGAGTGGCCGTGCTGCTGGAGGAAGGAGTGCTGATCAGCGACCGGCGAGGGCCAGATCAAGTCTGTGCAGAACGCGGTCACGTCCCAGCAGTTCGAGGGTGCGAAACATGTCGGCTCCCTGAGCGCGTCCGCTGATGCACAGGCGG
>JBEIEK010000534.1:0-2888 GCA_040382995.1 Planctomycetaceae bacterium | reverse complement strand
CTGGAAGCCACCACTGGGATTGGCTGCACTGCGCTCCACGCCGGCGCAGTGGCTGCCCCCGCACGCCAGCTTGCGGTGGTTCATCCTGGTCCAGGTGCTGCTGCGCCGGGGTGTGACAATTTTGCCTGGCGCATTCTGGACAACCTTGTCAAGATATCAGCAAGGCCGGTGTTGGACCGGCGTATCGACCTTGCAGGGAGGATGGGAATCGTGGATCAGAAAAGCCCCAAGATCACCTCGGAGCAGCTGGTCAAGCTGCTGATGGAGAAGTGTCCGGAGCTGGGTGAGAAGATCATCGCGGCGTTAAATGACGCCCCGGATGGTCATTGGATTTCGGGAAGTGAAGAGCAGGTGCGGGATGCAGGACATGCGTTTGTGAAAGCCGCCTTCGAGGCGGCAGTGCAGCAGAAGGTGGCAGCGGCGGAAGCCGCTTTTCCCCCCTCGACAGGACTCCCAGGGCAAGAAAACCCATAATAAAGGTCTGCAGAGGACCGCATTTTTGACGATCCTGGGGCGGATCAGCATTCGTCGTCGATGGTGGCACTCCGAGACCGATGGCAGTGTGGCGTGTCTGGATGATTACCTGACGCCGGCGGGAGATAACGTTTCGGTCGGTGTCCGTGAGATGGTGTGTCGGGTCAACAACGGCAAGACCTCTTTTCGGCAGGCGGCGGCCGACCTGGCACGAACCGCCCAGGTCAAGATGAGCAGCGAGCAGTTGCGGCAGTTGGTCGAAGCGGAGGGGGGCCGCGTTCTGCGGGTCCAGGATGCCGGTGAAATCGAGCCGGAAATCTCAGTCGCGGATTGTGAGGTTGCAGGAAAACCGGGAACCACACGAATCTACATGGGCATGGATGGGGTGATGATTCCGATCGTCACGGATGCCGAGAAGCAGAAACGACGAGAGAAAGTCGTGCGGAACAGACGGCAGGCCGAACGGGCCGGAAAGAAACTGCGGCCCTTGCCTCCGCGTCCCCGTGGTGCCGACCAGGGTTTCAAAGAGTTCAAGACGATCGTGTTTTACAACGAAGCGAACACGAAGCGCCACATCCTGCTCAGTCGGCGACTGCGGACGCAGATGGGAGCCATCGTGAAACGGGAGGCCCGGCGGGTACGTTTTCACGCGGTTCAGGAACGAATTGCGAATGTGGATGGAGCGAGTTGGATTCCACCGCAGTTGGAAGCGGCGGAACTGCGTCTTCATGGACTGGGACTGGATTTCTACCACCTGAGTGAAAATGTCCACCGTGCCAGACGGCAGGTCTATGGAGAAGAAAATGAGGTCGGAAGAGCCTGGGTGGCGGAGTTGCTGCACGTGGTGAAGCACCAGGGATATGAAGCGGCGTATGAATCCCTACAAACTTGGCAACGAGGTCTGCGCGGCAATAAGCGGACCGCCGCGACGAGACTGCTGAACTATGTGGTGGACCGGCGCGACATGATCAACTATCCAGAGTTTCGCAGCCGTGGCTGGCAGTATGGCTCGGGACCAACGGAAGCCCGCTGCAAGACCAGTACGGCCCGCCTCAAGAATTCCGGGCAACGCTGGAACAGCCGCTCCGCGGAACAGGTTGCAGCACTCAGTAACCTATTCGCTAACGGCCAATGGGAGACTTATTGGGCAAGTCAAAAGGCCGCAACACCTTAAGCCCGCCAGGAAGTTTGGTCACACCCGGCGAGGTGCCGTCATTCACGGTTGATTGCCGCCACCTCGCAGATCCAGATATGATCTGACGTGATCTGCGACTCCGTTTCGCTTCGAGTGCCCAAAGCCTTGTGCGGACGTGTGTTGTGGCGACATTCGAAGCAGGACGTCTACCGGCTGCGGTTGAACAGGGCGTTGGCTCGGTTCGGTCGGCCGAGAACCAAGAACCGCCGATGACAACCCGACTGGCCGCGATTCTGCTGGTGCTTGGAAGCACGGGCATTCTGTTTGCCGCCGATGGCCAGGAACCTCCGATCTCTCTGGAGGCGGCCAAAGCACAAGGCCGTGTCAAGTCGAGATTCCTGAAGGAAGCGAAGGAGACCGGGAAGTCTGCCGACGCCATTCCCCAGGCCAACGTCGCTTTGTTCCAGGACTCCATCGGGCCAATTCTGCAGCAGAGTTGCCTCGCCTGCCATGGTCCCGATAGGTCCGAAGGCAGGCTGCGCGTCGACCAGTTGAATCCGGATCTGCTGACCGGGCCCGATGTCGAGCGCTGGCGTGAAATCTATGGCGTGCTCGGCAAGTCCGAGATGCCTCCCGCGGACGAGCCCGATTACGCACTCGCCGATGCGGATCGGGGCCGGATCATTGACTGGCTGAGCGGGGAGCTGGACACCGCGTCGCGCGTCCGTCGGCGTAGCCAGGAGCACAGCTCGTTTCGCCGGCTGACGAACTACGAATACAACCATGCCCTGCAGGATCTGCTGGGACTGGCCTACCCCCTCGCGAACAAGCTGCCGCCGGAATCGACTTCCGAAGACGGCTTCAAGAACAGCTCGGAATTGCTGCAGATGTCTGTCATGCAGTTCGAGACGTATCGCGAACTGGCGCTCAAGTCGCTCAAGCGGGCCACCGTGACGGGCGAGCGTCCCCCCGCCGTCACTTACAGCATCTCGATGCAGGAAGAGATGGATCGGGCCACGGGCTCTGGAAACGAGTCCAAGGTGTTCCGCAAGGGCGAAGAGCGCTATGCGCAATCGAGGCATCAGCCGCACCTGTTCCAGCGGGACACGGGCGCGGGCATCCACTACGGCGGAGGCAAGTCGCTGCCCCGGCCAGACGCTGCCGAGAAGACAACCCCCGCCGTCTCCCCCGTGGTGCTGCTGCTGCCCGGATCGAGCGAGCTGAAGCTGGACCTGGACCGCTTTTTGCCCGATGAAGGGATCATGCGGGTCCGGATCCG
>JBEIEK010000533.1:0-2896 GCA_040382995.1 Planctomycetaceae bacterium | reverse complement strand
GGTGTAACTGCTGAGCACGAACGATGGCTTTGACCAGAGCCGCCCTTCCATCGCACGCACATGGGTGCTGATGTGGTGCGGCGGGCCGGCATTCTTCGAAGGTCACGCCGTCAATTTCGTTCATCACTTCGATGCGAACCGGAGGATGACCCATTCTCACGATTCGCCGCCGCTGCAGAAACAGATCCTCGGTGAGATTCGGGGTGTCAAACCCAAACGCCCTGATTGCAGCAACGACGCGCCCTGCGTTTTCCGGAGACTGACTGACCAAGGGAAGCCTACTGCGAAACCACCGACGAGCAGCTAATCAACGTGGTGGCAATTCAGCAATTTCAAGAACTCGCTGAAGTCTGGCGGAAGACTCATCACCATAATTCATTTTCCGCAGAGCCAGCATGTGCTGGAGACGAATCTCCGGGGGTTGCCGGTGCCACCAGAGCCTCTGTTCAGGGTCATTAAAATTATCATCACACGTGAGCACCGAGCGGTCCATTTTGAGCGTGGGCTGGGCTGGAGACGGTGTTGTCATGTGGTGTCGTTCACTTTCACGCTGTCCCCTGAGCAAATCCGCTGCGGGCGACTGAGTTTACCTCAGGTTGTAGGGGAAGGCAACTTTGAGAATTCAGGGGCTGGTGGATGCGTGCTTTGGAATCATGCACCTGAGATCCGGCAGATCGGTCAGTCCGCAAGAAATGATTCTCGCGGTCCCGACCAGGCAGGAGATGTATCGGCGGTGGCGTCAAGGCTGGAAGTTGGTTTCGCAGGGGGATCAAAACCGGGCAGTCAGCCTGCAGCCTCAAGCAGTTTTGGCGAAAATGAAATGGCCTGACCGTCGGGCTTTGAGACGCACCGGGATCTGCAGCCAGCGGAATCCACGCACCACAACGCCAACAGCGGCAGCGACTTCTGCCGACATCCGAGATCTCAGGCTCTCAGCCGTGGCGAACAGCGCGATGTCGAACACCCATCCGCCGACCAGTTCTGGCGTTCAGCGTTTTATTCGGGAGTATTGGCATCGTGGACCACCCATACGTCAGGGGCTTGAGGTGTTTGAACTGCAGGAGTCGATACGCCTGCCCGTGGTACGCGTTTGTCTGGCCCCAGCGGAAAATGTACGAAGGATCGGCGAACTGGCAGGGGTCGCCAGGGGCTTCAATCGCGTGCAGCCTCGCGATCAACTGCTGGTCGAGAAGTCACCGCGTTTGGTCAGTGGCCAGCCGCCGATGCGGTCGAAGATTTCACGCGGGAATGCGAGGCTGGCGTGGACGCGGCCGGTGGCGTCCTCCCGCTCCAGACGTCCGGTGGAACTGCCGAGCACGAACGATGGCGTTGACCACCGGCTGCCTGAGTGATTTGGTATTCGTACGCAGGCCTCGTGTGCTTCAGCAGGCCAAACTCTGAGTCCCGTTTGAAAAGAGCACGTGGCGGTCCTTGACTGCGCCTCAAACTGCGGTCATACTCGCGGTATGAAGACTGCCATTTCCATCCCGGACGATCTGTTCAACGATGCCGAGCGACTCGTTGCCCGCTTCAAAACGTCGCGCAGTGAACTTTATTCGCGTGCAATCGCGGAATTTGTGGCTCGACATGACGAAGATGCGGCCACTCAGGCACTTAACGAAGTGGTCAGAAGCCTGAATTCGGATTCGTCCGACACTCGGCAGACTACTGCCTCTGCCGTCGCCATCCTGCGACAGGTGGAATGGTGATCATTGTGCAATGCAACTCCTTCAATCGCAGTCGAATTTCAACCACTGTCTGCGTTCCGCTGACCAGCAACATAAAATGCGCCGACGCCCCGGGGAATGTCAGGCTGCTGCCCCGTCACACAGGTCTGGATCGTGAGTCTGTGGCAAATGTTTCATTGATTGTCGCAATCGACAAATCTGTATTAACGGAACTTGTCGGACGCCTGCACCTCCACTGGACCCATGTCACGAGGGTCGTTGCGGACCGTCAGTCGGATTTCGGACTGTAAGCATCCGACGAACCCATGGCCTCTCGGTCCGGCCGAAGCCGGGCACGGTGGCAGTCCTCAGGCCAGCTCAGGGGTGGGGGCTCGATGGTGAATGTCGGTGATGCGCTCGCCTCGGCAGTATCCGTGGCCCTGCCATTGTTGGGTATTGCGCCGGTGGCAAGTCAGGAGCGGCAGGAGGTCGTTCGAACAGCAAACACGCGGGGTTCGCCATCCTCGGCGTCGGGGCGTTCCCAGGGTTGAAAGGAAAGTCAAGTCGATTGGGAAGAGATGTAATCGACAGATGGCAGAGGTAGCTGCTCGCTGAGCGCTGCTCCGGAATCTCATACCTACAAGCAGAGCAATCGGCGACCAGATCACAACACGGCCCGCGTAATGTTGCATCCGGTTTCGCAGCATCAGACTTTGATGGCCCGGTCTTCAGTGGAGCAGGCGACGCTGATGGCGTTTTTGTCCCGGCGGAGGGTGTTGCAAGGTGACGGCGCCGTTCACGCTTATCGGGTTTGCGATTGGCAACCCGGCAAGATTCCTCAACGCGATGCACAAGCACATGCTGGGAATTGGTTTTTCACCCAATTGTCCGGCAGCAGAGGAATCGTGATGCCGCAAGTCCTGCAGTTGCAGCCATACTTCTTTCGGTGATGCTTGTGAACGTACAACTGAGCGGGCACGAATTCGAGCATGCGGCTGATGTCTTCACCGATGACTCGCTTTTCCGAGCCGCAGGCAGAGCATGTTTTTTCTTCCTCGCCGCCGCCCGCTTCTCGGCCGCTTCCTGATCAGTTTCGGAGTCCGTTGCCGGCAACTGCCACGTTCCGCGTCCAGTTATTTCTTCCAGCGGTAGACGGACGCCGCTGACACGCCAGGCTCCGCACTGGCCGCCGCGATGGTCAGCCCGGAAGCCTGCACCCAATTAATCCG
>JBEIEK010000532.1:0-2904 GCA_040382995.1 Planctomycetaceae bacterium | reverse complement strand
GCAGGGGTGGTGGTGAGCGCTGTCAGTGCGGCGGCGGGGGGCAGTCCGCGAGCGACAGCTTTGCGGAGTGCCTTGAGGAATTCGCCGGGGCTGGACAACTGGTGGGTGGTGAAGGCCAGACGCACACCGGCGGCGTGCAGGCGTGCCGGGTTTTCGGGGGCGATGTCCCAGTGCAGGAGCGATTCAAGGGGCACTTCACGGGCGTCTTCAGCGGAGGCAACTGCAGGGGCTTTGGGGAAGCTGAGCGGCAGAATGAGCGGGCGACGCAGTGCGGCGATTTCGGAGAGGCGGCGGTACTCGCGGCCATTCCCCAGAATAATCAGTGACAGTCCGAATTCGGAGGCGAAACGGTCGGCACGCAGCACGAACTGCTCGTCGCTGGTGCTGACGATGATGGGCTGGCTGCCGGCGATGACGGGCTGGAGTGCCGCGAGGGCATCGTTGTGCTCAATGGGCGGCAGCGTTGGATCGGCCTGCAGTGCGATCTGAGCGTCGCGAAACCACTGAGCATCCAGCATCGCCTGACGAGCCAGCGCCACAGCACCCATCGGGCTGCCGGGATAACCACCGCGCATGCGACGCGGAACGGTGAGCGTGAGGTGCTGGGCGGCGCTCCGCACGAGCA
Organism: Planctomycetaceae bacterium; assembly: GCA_040382995.1. Lineage (GTDB taxonomy): Bacteria > Planctomycetota > Planctomycetia > Planctomycetales > Planctomycetaceae > SXXK01. Next base: position 2,279 of record JBEIEK010000532.1, on the reverse strand, counting down.
GATTGGAGGCGGCGTCGCCGTCACCCGTGGACAGCAGAGCACTTTGGCCACGGATCACGCCGTCAGCCGGAGCCACCAGACGCGCCACGAAACCCTGACGCCGGAGTGTGGCGACGTCAGGGAGCGTGGGCTGATCAGCGACTGCCAGCTGCGGAGTGACCTGGCCGTTCCAGTAACGAGCGGTCCCGGCCAGTCGGTCGGTGTTCAGCTCGGCTTCAGAATACGCGTCGATAAATCCAGGGTAGATCGTGCGACCTTTGAGCGGAATTTCACGGGCGTCAGCGGGGATGGGCAAATCCCGGCCAATGGCGGCAATGGTTCCGTCACGGACGATGATGACCGCCGGTTCCGGTGCGGCATCGGGCTGCAACACCACCTGGGCGCCGGTCAGGGCGAAGACGGCCGGAGGATTGCTGCGCAGGGGTTGCTGAGGAACAGACGTTTCATCCGCCCGCAGGCTGAAGGCAAACCCCGCCAGCAGAAGCAGAACACCGGAACTGATTGTGCGTGCATTCATAGGGAATGATGACCAGCAGAGCAGGAACGGAAACCCCCAAAACCCGCAGCCTACCGTGAGTCCGGGCTGTGTCCATTGAGAAAGTGGTCAAAGATGGGAATTCGGGGCAAAAGGGTGTGTCCGACGGATCCCCCGCACCGGGGGAAGTGCCGCGCTCGTGCCCCCTCCAGCCTCCGGCAAAAAATGCCCCCGACCGGGCGAAATTCATCATCATCGGAGTGAAAACGTTCAGTAGTTATTTGTCCGAAAAAGATACGTGGGAATTCTGCTGCGGTTCTTCCCGGTATCGGCTGATAAACACCGGTACAACCGGGCGTAACCGGGATCCAGCACATCGACTTCAACATCATTTAACAGGGTGCATCAGGAGACGCATTCATGATCATGGTGAAGTATCAGGGACAGATCGAAAGTCTGAAGCTGGTGGAAGAGTTCGAGGATCATGTGATGCAGACGGCCACGGCGCTTGGAAGCCGCGCTCATCTGTGGCGGAGCTCCACGAAGTATTCCCCGGGGCGCCTGGTTCGTGGCCTGAGTCTGCATCTCTGTCCCGGTCAGGAAGCGGTGAGTCTGCTGCTGTCACCCGAGGGCCTGCTGATCCCGGAGCAGGTGGCCGATGAAGCCATCTTCGCACCGCTGCTGCAGCAGCCCTGGTGCCACGTCCGCACCCACTGCGGAGGTGTTGATGGTCACACGGCACTCATCGAACTGCTTGAGCTGATGAAGCGGTCGTGGTTTCCGGATCTCGTTGTATTGGATGTCACGGGCTACTGGGAGCATCGCAATCCGCAACGGCTGCGTCAGAGCTTCCTCGAAGCGGAAGCCGAACTGCATCCGCGTTATACCGCCACCACCGGCGGAATCTGGATCACTCCCGAAACAGCCGAAGATCCCTCCGTCCTGCTCAGACGCCTCGATCGGCTCGCACAACTTGTTCGTGCACCTCAGGCACCGCAGCTGCCGCAGATCGGGACTGTCCCCGAACGCTCCGAATTCGCCCGGATGTCGCTTGATGAAGCTGTGCTCTGGGCAGACTATGCCCTCCGACAGCAGGCGCTTCACAGCGATCGCATCCGTCGCATCATCGAAGAGTGCCTTGCCATCGGCATGACGGCCGATGAAGCCGCGGCCACCGCTGTCAGGCGCGAAGGTCGCCCCGTCGAATTGCCGGAACCTGAAATCGAGAGCGATGACGATGGCAGTCACACACTTGAGCCGTTCAATGAGGATGCCGCAGAGTGGTCTGAGTCCAGTGACGCCGTCGCCAGTGATCACTCAGAAGATGAAGTCCACGAAGATGAGAGCGCCAGCGTCATTCGCAATCTGCTGGACGACGGCGCGTCACCCCTGCTGAACGCTGCCCGCCAGCTGATGCTTGAAATCATCCCGCCCACCAGTCGCATCAGCAATCAGTCAGGCTACATGAATGTCCTGCATCAGGGCCTGCTGGAACTCGTGGGCGCGTAGGGGCAGGACATGAGCACCTGCGGGGAGCAGGCAGACGATCATTATCTGCTGAGCTTCTCCATCGTGCATCTCAGACGCGCCATTAAGGGTGCCGCTTTCGTCACCGGGGCCATCACCGGCATGCGCGCCGAACGACTGCTCTCGTCCGAACAGGCCCGGAAATGGACACATCGCGTTGCCGATATCCGCGGCCAGCTGCACATGCGAATTCAGGAACTCTGGCAATCTGCAAATGCCGAATGATTGACTTCGTGGCAGCTTACCGGTCTTCCTATCGCACTCACGAGGAAACCTG
>JBEIEK010000531.1:0-2911 GCA_040382995.1 Planctomycetaceae bacterium | reverse complement strand
TTTTCGAGGTAGCGACTGAGCAGTCGGTTCCAGAGAGCGGACTGCCAGGCGGACAGATACAGGCCGCGAAGATCCACCTGAATGCGAGCCAGGGCACCGCGAAAATCGGCTGGCTTACCAACCTTCACTTTGTCCGACAGGTAGGTCACGATGGACCGTCTGTGGGATCGCTCCAGCAACGCCTGACATTCGGGCCATTTTCCCCAGTTATCGCGAAGGATTTGTTTTTGCCGACGTTCGTCGGCGGGGTCGTTGGGATGGGGGTCGGCCATGGCCAGCCAGAGTGCTCGTTCCCAGTCGCCGCGGCACCAGGCGCGGGCGATCCATTCGCCGGATTGTCCCAGCGATCCGAAACGCTGGTCGTCGAAATAGTTGGGGATGCCGGTTTGAGTTGCGGTGGAATAGTGCCGCAGGATGTCAGCAGCGGCGGTGGCTGTCAGATCGCGAAGCGTGAGCTGAAAACGGTTGGCCAGAATTTCTGCGGACGTGAAGGCTGCGGCGGTTTGTCCGAGATATTCAACGTGCAGGGACTTTTGCTGGAGCGATTTGCGGGGGCCGTTGTGGATGGTGAGGTGTTGTGATGTGACTGCGTGGCGATCCTTTAGGCCGCCGTAGCTGATGCGTTTGCGATGCACTCCCCAACGCTGGACGATGGCCTGTACGGCTTCCGGAGTGCCGATGGAAGTTTTGGTGAGCCGATACAGGGCGAACGGGCCGCTGCTGCTGAGAGGGGCGGCCAGTTCGTCCACCCGGAAGTCTTCCGGGGTGCGTCTGATTTTCACGGCAGCCATGCTTAGCGTGTCGATTCTGAAGCGGGTTTCTTTGGCAGAAAGCCCACACAGAGTGCCACCAGCATTGAGATCCAGAACACCCAGAACTCAGGGGTTCTGTAACTGTGGAAGTCAACCGGATACGGACTGCCGGGGCGATTGAAGCCCCAGTCGACGAGGAGTTTCAGGCCGATGACGATCACCAGCAGATAAGCGGCGACTTCGAAGCGGGGAAATTTTTCCAGCAGCCGAATAAAGAGGGCCGCGGCGACTCGCATGAGCATCAGCCCGATGACTCCGCCGGCGATGACGACCCAGAGTTTGGGATGTGGAGCGTTTGCAGGGTGATCAGCAGGAGCGGATCCGACAAGGGCGATGGCAGCGAGAATGGAGTCGACGGCGAAGGCGATATCTGTGAGTTCGATGACGGCCACGGTGGTCCAGAAATTGCCGGAGGACAAGGGCCTGGCACCAACTGCTGCTGAGGACGTGGGCGTTTTTGTGGCCGCAGCAGGACTGGTCTGCGAAGACGATTGCTGGAGTTCTTCGGGGAGCGGAAAGGGGACGCGTTCCTGAATCTCGACCAGTTCCTGTTCGGGGGACAGTGGAGCACCGCTGGCAAGAAGCATCTGGGGCTCTCCTTCGGCATCCACCGACAACACCTCTTCCTGCTGCTCTTTAGATTCAAAGAACAGGTGTTTCACGGCGATGTAGATGAGGTACGCACCACCAAGCAGTTTGACGATCCGCCAGCGGAGCAGGAAGCTGGCGGTAGCCACCGCCAGAATCCGAAACACAAAGGCCCCGACCAGACCGTATGTGAGCGCTCGTTTTTGCAGGTGTTTGGGAACCCGACGAGCCAGCAGGCCGAGGACCAGAGCGTTGTCGATCGACAACACGCCCTCGAGCAGCACGAGCAACCCGACGACACCCATGTCACTGGCACTGAAGGTTTGGTGCCAGAGCCCCAAAGACACGCCACCGGCGGCAATAAGCAGAAACAACATGGCTGATTCCGAAGCGACCGCGAAAAGTCCGAAACCGGGGAGGATATCGGTTGGCTGGAAGATTCGCCAGAAAAACCGGACCCGGGAAGCGCCGATTCCCTGCGGTTGTTGCTCCGGCCGGACCGCAAGCGTGAAATCACGGCCTCTGAGCAGAAAAAGTGAGGCGTTTTCATAGGGAATTCCTGTGCCAAGCCGCCGTGGGATCCGGAAAAGTACGGTTGGCGCGGAAAAGTCGCGTATCGTTCCGGGAAACAGAGGGCCCTCGTCTCGTGCTCTCAACCCGCGGAGAATCGCCCAGCGCGATGGGAACTGGCGACATGACCCGTACGACGGACTTCCAGTCCGTCGACTGGTGTGGAATGATTCCACGGAAGCCGGAGACATTACATCGCCGCAAAGCTATTCCCAGAAAGGCTTTCGGACTGCAGGTGCCATGCACCTTGCGGTATGTACCTTGCGGTATGTGTGCTGCGGGATTTGGGTGTATTTCCACTCCCTGACGGTCGCGGCTCGGTTGGTGTGTTGGCGCTGGGGCTTAGTGGGAAGCTTTGCCGAGGACTGTCAGGAATTTGCCCTGCCCTGGTGCCAGTTGTTCGGATTTCTCCAGCAGCGGGCCTAGAATGCCGCATGGCCCCGCAAGAGCTACCTGCGTGGGTCCATTGCCGCTTTGCCCCTTCTTTCTGCCGATCAGGAGTCTTTCATGGATCGTTCGCTCGGAAATATCATCGCCGATTCGCTTGACCTGTGCCTTGGTTACACCGAAAGACTGCTGAAGGACATTCCGGCCGATCAGTTCGCCCGATTTGCTGCTCCGGGCGGTCAGGCTGTCGAATCCAATCATCCCGCATTCGTGCTGGGACATCTGGCCCTCTATGCTCCGCGTATCCTCGGTGACCTTGGCCAACCGGTACCTGCCGTTCCAGAGGCGTTTCAGTCGGTGTTTTCCAAGGATGCCAAATGTGCCGATGATCCTCAGGGAACGCTCTATCCATCCATGCAGGCTGTGATTGACGTTTACTTCAGCGGCTACCGCGCGGCCAGTGCGGCACTCCGAGCGGCCCCGGATGAGGCGTTTCGCAAAGCCAACCCCAACCCCGGTCGACTCAGCGAGCTCTTTCCCACACTCGGTTCCAT
>JBEIEK010000530.1:0-2943 GCA_040382995.1 Planctomycetaceae bacterium | reverse complement strand
ATTGCCGGAACCCTCTATGCAGGAGCCGATCTTGACAGTGCCCGCCTGCCGGTCTGGGTCGCTCCGGGCGCTGCCAGCCTTGTGGTTGACGGAAATCTCACCTTTGGCGGCATGGGAGTTGACGACTCCGGCCAGGAAGTCGCGCGAGGCGGTAATGTCTGGGCGGTGAATGGAATTGAGATCACGGCCGGTGGTACGATTTCGCAGAGTCCTCTGAGTGCACTGGAAGTCGACGCAACGGCGTGGGGCGCCCGATCGGCCAGCATTCCGAGCCAGCTGACACTCAACGCGGGTAGTGATCTGCAACTGTTCGGTCTGGTCCGGTCGCTGGATGCAGGATCGGACCTGCAGTTGACGGCGGGTGGCCAGGTGCTGATCGACGGACTGGTCACAGCGCCGGATCAGGTCACCATCACAGGCGGCACAAACGCGTCCGGCTACGGCATTATCGTGATGCCGTCGGTGCTGGACCCGATTACTGAGGAACGTGTCTCCGGCGGCGAAGTTCGGACGAGCGCCGACGGGGTGCTGGTGTTGCAGGCCACCGGTGGAATCCTGTTGCAGGGATTGGTGGGCAGCGCCCAAACCAACGAATCCGGCACGCTGGCGGATGCTCTGACGGTCAGCATCACTTCAACCTCGGGACCTGTGACCATTGAAAACCGAGTTATCGCGCAGAACGCAGTGACCGTAGGCGGCACCGATCTGAGCGTGCTTGCTGGCGGACAGTTGAAGACCACGGCGGCGAATGCGGAAATTCGCCTGATCGGAACCGGATCGATCTTTGTGGAGTCCTCTGTGCAGGCCGATGCCGAACTGTTGGCGCCGGGGCAAATTCAGGCGAGTGGTCTGGTGCATCTGTCGGGTGGCAGCGTCACGGTCGATGGGATCGTGCAGAGCCAGGCAAGTCGAGTCCTGTTAAATGGCGTAACAGGCGTGGATGTCACTGGTCAGGTCATTGCCGCGGGCGATCTGCGGGTGCATTCCGGAGTGAATCCGGCGTGGTCGCTGACAAAGCTGGAAAACAGCGAGATTGCCCGCAGTGAATTGTCCGACGGCAATGTGTTCATCGCCGGCGCGGGATCCGTGCAGTCCGGCGGCGCAGTGCGCGTCATCGCGGGCGGCAATCTGGACGTCCAGTCAGATGCCTCTTTGGGAGGTGGTCTGACGACGCGTACGCGCCCGATTGTCACCAATGTACCGCAGACTGTTTACGTTGTCACCGGTTATAACCAGGTGGCAACAGGCACAATTCTGGTGCCAGAGATCCGCATTGTGTCCACGAACGTCACGCGTCCGGCTGGGATGGATGAATTCAAAATCGGTTCGGTGTATTACACGATGGACGTCACGCTGACGCAGGATGGATATTATAATCCCCGCGCGGCAGCCGGTAAGAAACAGCGAGAGTTCTTCATCGAGGGCGCGGACTATTACAATTCGACAGACCTCCCGCACACACAGACGCCGGGCGTTCCAGTGATCGACTGGGCTGCGTATGGTGCGCCTTCCGTTACGTCGGATTACCAACTGTCCGACTATCGGTCCTTCGCGCAACTGACCGATGTGCAGCGCTACGCGGTTATGCGGACACTGGGCTTTCTGCAGCTCTACAACTTCAGTTATTCCAATGCAAGGAAAAAGCAGACGATTGAAGGAAATCCCACGGAGCAGCCGTGGACTCCGGACTGGGACGGCAAGCCGTCAGTGATCGAGTATGTGCAGGTCGCGGGCTGGACGGACAAGTACATCCGGATGCCGCAGGGGGCCGCCGCTGACGTGCAACGCGTCGTTTCTCAGGGAACACCGGAGGTCGGAGAAGAGAAGGTCGGCAGCTACCGGGATCAGGCGATCTCGAAGTACACGCAGGACCGTTCCGCGGCAGTGGAGACCTATGGGGACCCGGAGCCACTGCCAAGTCCCGGAGAAAACTTTTATCAGAATCTGGTCACCGACTTCGACGCGAGTCCGATTCGCTGGCAGATTGACTACGCCCGCAACGGGCGCCGGCTCTTCACGCTGACCGACGGCACCACCGACGCCGCTGCGACTCGTGACCCGAACTGGTACTGGCAGTCCACAACCCGGGAAATCGATGTGACAGATTCGCCAATTGGTAATGCCGCCACAAAATCCGGCACCTACGGCACTGGACGGTTTGTGACGGTACCGGACGGCTATCGCAGCACCATGGGCAGTGTCGTCGGATGGACAGAAGTTGGACAGCATACAGTCTACGATGTCAGTAACAATCTGTTTTGGACTCCGCGATGGTATTGGCGAAACCCAAATGGCGGAGATGTCGGCGGTCATTATAACGCGGCCAGGTCTATGGGGGGGAAATTGGCAGAGCCTCGAACTATGGCACAATTCTACGCGGCGCAAGCCGTGGGGAGGAACAGCCGAGTTGGCATTATGGCCTATGACGGTGCATGGAGATACATCAGTGATGGGCAGGTCGCGATGGTTGTTTTCGGCCCAGGGCAACCGGATGGAAATGGCCCCACCCTCTGGATTTGGGACGGAGCTGCGGGCTTTTATGACGATGTTCAATCGGGGGCGGGACTTGCAGGACTGTACGAATTTTCTCCCAGCGGTTACCGAGCCAATGTCAACGAAACCTTCCGCGACTACGAAAGCGTGTGGACCTCCATCGGCACCGATGTTTACGATCAGCGAATCACCCTGCAGTATCAGTGGGTCAGCAACGCTCACGATATCTACGGTAAGCGAGAACGCTTCGAAACGGTGCCGGTGGATGTGACCGTCGTCGGCGAAAAAACGGTGACCCAATGGGGCGCAGCACCGATTTCCACGCCGCAGACACGGCTCGTTTCAGCTCGATCGGCGGATCCAACACTTGTGCAAAGCAGCGAGTTCGGTACTCCCGCTCTGCTGTCCGCATCCTCCCTGCTCATCGACGTGGGCGGACATGCCTTCCTT
>JBEIEK010000529.1:0-2946 GCA_040382995.1 Planctomycetaceae bacterium | reverse complement strand
GTCTGGCTGCCAGTCGTTACATGCGCGGGGCGAAGGTGCTTGATGCCTTCTGTTTTTCGGGTGGCTTCGGGATTACTGCGGTGAAGGCTGGTGGCGCGGCGTCGGTGGTTGGTGTGGATTCGTCAGAGGCGGCATTGACGATCGCGAGAGCGAATGCGGAACTGAACGGGGTATCGGAGCGTTGTCAGTGGCTGCACGAAGATGTCCGCCCTGCCCTTGAGGCGATGGCCGGGGAAAACCGACAGTTTGATGCCGTCATCCTGGATCCTCCGCGAATGGCGCGGACACGAAATGGCCTGGATCGTGCGGTTTCGGGCTACCTGCGGTTGAATGAAGTTGGGCTGAAGGTGTTGCGGCCGGGGGGGATTCTCGTCACCTGCAGCTGCTCCGGGCTGGTCAGCCGAGCGGATTTTTCGGAGATTATTTCTGAGGTATCACGGCATTCGGGGCGAGACATTCAGGTTCTGGAGCAGCGAGGGCAGCCAGCGGATCATCCTGTGAGCGCGACCTGTCCGGAAACTGAGTATCTGAAGGTTCTGATTTGTCGTGTTTTCTGAGCCGTGTACCTGGTGGCCGGGGGAGCGGCTGAGCGGGGAACGGTGGATCAGAGGGGTGGCTGATTCGACGTGTGCAGTGCGCGGGAATTCAAGATGAATGCCTCGTGTTCCTTTTCCAGGTCTGCGCGATTTGAAATCAGCCGGACGGAGCGATTCCACCAGTCGAGGGGCCGTGGTTCCTCGACGGTGACGCGAAAGCGGACTGTTTCGGGAAGACTCTGCAGGGTGTGGGAGATGATGGCTAGTTGAAAGCGGTCTTCCGGATACAAAGGGCTGCCGATTTGATGCAGCGAAAGGCGATCCAGTCTGACGGGCACCCAGTCATCCTGGACGGTGCTGCTCAGCCACGGTCGGAGAGACAGGGGCAGTTCCGGCGTATCGGCTCGGTGGACCCAGAGGGTCCACGATTCCGGACGAGCCGAGTAAAGCTGCCATGCAGGCCAGTTGTCGGCCAGTGCAAAAAGTCCGGAGACAGAGAAGACGGAGATCAGCAGCCCCCCTGCCCCGAAACTGTGATTTTTACCCGCTGATGGGAGTCCTCTGAGGAACAGCAGCGGGAGTAGGATGGGGAAGCACAGGTTCCAGAGCAGGACTCCCGGATGATGATTCAGGCCGGTCGGCCCAAGAGCCAGCAGCAGTGAGGCGTGCATCAGGACAGCAAGGACGACCGCAGGGACACGAATGCGACGAGAATTGAACAGCAGCATGATGCCTGTGGTGATTTCCAGTGCACTGAGGGCATGGCATGCGAGGTTGACTGTGTCGGCGGTGTGATCAGGAGTGCCAGGGAGGAACTCCAGCAACTGTCGGGCGATCAGGCCGGCGATTCCAGCCTGCGGGTTGGCTGTGATTCTGGAAAGACCGGAACAGATATAAAGAGTGCAGATGGTGAGTCTGAGCTGTGAGGCTCGGATTTCGGGGGTGTGGGTGACTGCAATGAGCATGGCCAGAATGAACAGCCAGTGCCATGCCTGAAGACAATGTTGATTGCAGATGACGGGGACGACTGCCGCCACGAGTGCGAGATTGCAGAGACGTTGGCGTCCCGAAATGCTGCTTGTGGGAGCCGTGGGAAATCGAATCAGACTGATGGCGAGGCAGGTGAGGAACAGGAGCACTGAGGCCACCGGGATCGCGAGCAGAGGAAGTGATTGCGAAAACAGAGGGACGACAGGAAAGCGACTCGGAGCAAACCAGAGGGGCCATGTCGCCAGCATGAGCAGCATCTGAAAGGTGGCAAGGCATCGCAGAGCGAGATCAGCCCGCGTGTTGTCTACGAGGAGTTCACTGGCAGCAGGTTGGTTCCCCGGTGTCATCGTGTGAGATCCTGGTGTAGTGCGCCGAGCTGCAGAAACATTTCTGTTTTATCCACGAGGGACGCGGCCCAGGGGGGCAGAGTCTGTCCGGGAAATCCGGTCAGGGCCGTGATTGGCAGGCCTTGCCTGTGCATGTTGTTGAGTTGTGGGATCAGAGCGGCGGGATCTTCATCCAGATCGACGAGGAGCCAGTCCGGGGCGAGGGAGCCGGCTGCCCGAAGTGCGTTGATGACATCCGGATGAGCGGCCTCGGCCTGGATATTGTGCTGCATCAGGACACTGCGGACTGTTGCACGAAAGTCCGGGTCACAGGCTGCAATGAAGGCGCGTTGTGGGGGGGGATAGTCGCTGGTCGGGCCTGGCAAGCTGAACACGCGATGAGCGAAGACATCTTCACTGGCGGCCATGGGTGAGATAGGCGGACGAGCCTGCTTCAGGGCATGGAGTTCGCGGCGGAGGACGGCAATGGCCGATTTTTCGGGGACACGACAGATAGTGGGCCATTGGCCGTGAGTGCGTCCGTCTGCGAGGCACAGGGGCCCATCGCAGCAGATGATGCGACGAAAGAGCATGGCTCCAACGAGGCTGTGAATATCGGCCGTCGGAAACTGGTCCGGAAACTCACGATAGACGACCACGAGATCCGGAAGAGACCGGGAGAAAGAGGGGGATTTCAGTGCGAGGGGGATGGTCGGGGCCTGCCCGAGCTGGTCATGGGGGACGGTTGCTTTCAGCCACTGGGCGACGCTGGTAAAGGCGGGATCGGGGCGTCCGATCCCGAGAATACGCGGGGAGCCGACATTTGCAGTGCGTGTCATGGCATTCTCTGGCGGGCCGTGCCGACCAATCAGCCGCTGGCGTGAAGCAATTCGAGGGCAGCTTTCTGAATCCGCTGTGAGGCAGACTGACTGACGCCGGAGAGCAACGGAAACTGGCGACCGGTTGCAGCGATTTCAGCCAGAGCCACTGCCTCGTGGAGGACGCGGATGGGATTGATCTCGTTGCGGAGTGTTTCGAGTGGCAGGAAGATTCTGCGAATCGCTTCTGCGCGATCATAGTTCTTCTGCAGGATG
>JBEIEK010000528.1:0-2956 GCA_040382995.1 Planctomycetaceae bacterium | reverse complement strand
GCTCTATTTCCTGACGGCAGGTGCCGTCAGGAAATAGGCGAGCGGGGGATGTTAATCCCCCGGTAACGGTGCGTGCCCGCGTGGCCAGCGCCGCATCAGGAGCGCACCAGGGGCGTTACCGGCCGATTGACATCGACCGCTCGCCACGGGACGTTTCACCATCCCAGGGTGAAGCTCCAGCTGAGCCCCATCCCTTCCGCGAGCACTGAACCAATCGGCATCGCCCCGTAAAACGACAGGCAAACGCTGACAGCGCGGACCCGGGTTCGACGGCGACGAATCTCGCGTGACTCTTCGCGAAAAGGAAATCGGCTCTGCTGCCTTTCGGCAAATTCTGCTCTTCCACCGATCATCGAATCCGTCTAACCTGCGGTCTTCCGGCAGTTTTCGCCGAAGCCAGGATGGCTGCGAAATCTCCGGAATGGCACAGGAATTGCCCCAGATTCACTGCGGAAACAAGATCATCAGCACAGAGATTGCAAAAGCTCAAAAAAGCTCGTTTTTTCACTGGCTGGCTCACCAGATCCCACCGTCAGCGTTTCTGTAAAAATTTCAACCCTCTGGCATGGAAGCCAATCATGAAACTGCTGCTCCTGCTTGCACTGCTGGCCGACCCCGGCACCGCGGCCGCTCCGCCGGAAGTCGAACTGCTCGACTTCACCGCCAGCTACTGCCAGCCCTGCCGGCAAATGCTCCCTGTGATCCAGCGGATGGAACAGGACCGCTTCAACGTTCGCCGCGTGGATATTTCTGAAGAGCCGGATCTGTCGGCGAAGTTTAAGATCACCGGAGTCCCCACGCTGATCGTGATGGTGGAGGGCCGTGAGGTGCAGCGGTTTGTGGGACTCACCAGCGAATCCGTGCTGCGCAATGCCATGCTCAAAGCCACCCGCGATCTGCAGGAAAAACGCGGCATCGTGACCCCGCCACCGGACTCCCCCACAGAACCGCTCCGCGCAGATTCTCCGGAATCCAGCCCGGAATCCAGCCCCGACGCCAGTCCTTCCACAAACCCCGGCATCAGGACAACGGAAGCCACAACCCCCCCCCGACGATCGCTCACCGACGTTTTTTCGCGTGTCTTCGGCAGCGGTCAGAAGTCGCCCGGCGTGATTCGCGGGCAGTCGCCGGCAAACGAGCAGCCGCTGTCAGGGCTGGTGCTGGCAGCAGCGGCGACGGTGCGAGTGCAGGTGGAGGGGCGTTCGACGGAAGGTGGTCGGGCCGTGCGCGAAGTGGGCACCGGCACCATCATTCACAGTGCTCCCACAGAAACGCTCGTCCTCACCTGTGCCCACTTCTTTCTGAATCTGCAGAAGACCGGTTCCACGGTGACGGTCGAGGTATTTGAGAATGGTGAGCCGCAGGCGTTTGCAGCGACGGTCCTGGGGGGCAGCCACACGCTGGACCTGGCCGTGGTTCGGATTGTGCCCAAGCGAGTTTTCCCCGCGATTGCGATTGCTTCCACAGCCCCGAAAGTGGACCCCGGTCTGCAGCTCGTCAGCTTCGGCTGCGATGCCGGTCGACCACCCGGACGGCTCGATACCGAACTGATTGCCGTGAATCGCTATCTTGGTGCTGACAACCTGGTCTGCTCAAAGGATCCCGCCAGCGGCCGTTCCGGCGGTGGACTGTACACGTCCTCCGGAACGCTTGTGGGAGTCTGCAGCTGCGCTGATCGCGAGAAATCGCAGGGGCTGTACATGGCCTGGAAGTCCGTTCAGGCACTCATTCAGGAACTGCAGCTTGAGCGTGTGCTGGAGGGAGCCGAGGTGCCTTCACAGTCTCCGGCGGACGACAGCGAGTCGCTGGTTGAGCTCGGTGCGGCTCAGGAAGACGTTGAGCCCCTGCTGCAGGAGCCGGCTGAGGAAGAAGCCGTGACGGCAGCGGAACCCGCCGCAGGCATGGCACTGGAATTCGATCCTCTGGCGACTGACACTGAGGGCACAGAGGAAGACGCTGTCGCAGCTGGTCCTGAAGTGACCATCATCATTGACGAGAAAACGCCGGGGTCGCAGAAGAAGGTGATTGTGATTCCCCGAGCGACACCGTGGCTGATGGAAATGCTGACTGGCGAGGGACGTGGGGAAGATTCGGCCACTTCCCAGCGCCGAGCTGCTCCAGCCCGGCGTTCCGCGACGCCTGCTGCCCGGGCGGCAAATACTGAGGGCGTTGCGCGAGCCGCATATCCGGCAGGACAGTGACAATCGGACGTGTCAGCCTGCCGGTCGGGTGCGGGGAAATCCGGGTTGCCAGTGGAAATCCGCAGAATTCCGCGCGACTTTTGTTGCATGTCTGCGAACCAAATCGCACAATACCGATCCAGTGGTCAGCGGCGTTCGCGCCTCAATCGACCCGGAGAGATGGCAGAGTGGCCGAATGCGCATCATTGCTAATGATGTGACCCCAGAAATGGGGTCCGAGGGTTCGAATCCCTCTCTCTCCGCTTCGCCCGCATCAGAATGCGGGCTTTTTTTATGCACTTGTCGGCGTTTCTGCCGACGATCCCGCTCTCTTCCCTCTCCACAACTCGCCGCCCCACTGCTGCCATGACCGGCTTCACGTTACAGCAGCGTCTGGCCGGTTCCCTGCAGACTCTGGCCGACGACCATCTGCTGCGTTCCCGCAAAGTCGCTCAGCGCACCGACGCCGTGCACTGTCTGGTCGGCGACCGCAATCTGCTCAGCTTCGCCTCCAACGACTACCTTGGCCTCAGCTTTCATCCCCAGGTGCTGCACGCCTTTCACCAGGCAGCACAGCTTCAGGCCGGTTCCGGTGCCAGTCCGCTGATCATCGGCCGCTCCGCTCAGCAGCAGCTGCTTGAAGAACACCTCGCAGCCTGGGAAGGCGCTGAATCGATCACCCTGTTTCCCTCGGGCTTCGCGGCCAACATGGGGACACTTGCGGCTCTGGCGGGTCCCCGGGATGTGATTTTCTGTGATCGTGAAAACCATGCCAG
>JBEIEK010000527.1:0-2961 GCA_040382995.1 Planctomycetaceae bacterium | reverse complement strand
GTGGTTGATGATGCCATCGTCGTGGTGGAAGCGGTCGAGCACAATCTGGCAGCGGGGATGCAACCTCGTGAGGCCGCGCTGCGGGCGATGGATCTGGTGGCCGGTCCTGTCATTGCCGTCGGTCTGGTGCTCACAGCGGTGTTCGTGCCCTGTGCCTTCATCACCGGCGTCGTGGGTGAATTCTTCCGACAGTTCGCCGTGACCATCGCGATTTCCACCCTGATTTCTGCCTTCAACTCACTGACGCTCAGCCCTGCGCTCGCAGTCCTGCTGCTGCGACCGCGTGCAGCCGGCAGACTGCCCGAACCGCTCCCGCGGCCTGGCGCAGCCCTGCTCGGCGCATGGCTGGCAGCCGCGCTGCTGTACCCGGCGGTGCTGCCGCGACTGACCGAGTCTGGACTGCCTGGCTGGCTGTCAGATACTTCTGGCCGTGCTGTATTTGCTGTGGCCGGATTCCTGCTGGCAGGCTTCTGCAGTCGACTGATCAACCGCCTGCTGGGGCATGGGTTTGCTGCCTTTAATCGGGGCTTTGATCGCGGCACCCGCGGCTATGCGACACTGGTTCGCGGGCTGCTTCGCGTGAGTCCTGTGGTGCTGCTGCTGTACGCCGCGCTCGTCACCGGCACCTGGGAACTCTTTCGACAGACGCCCACCGGTTTTATTCCGCCACAGGACAAGGGGTATCTGGTGCTGAACGTGAGGCTGGCTGATTCCGCAGCGCTCGACCGCACCCAGACCGTCATGCGCCGTGTCGAAGAACTTGCCGCTCAGGTGCCCGGGGTGCGTCACACAGTCGCGATCGCCGGCCAGTCACTGCTGCTGAATACTGCTGCAGCCAATTTCGGTTCCATGTTCCTCATGCTGGATGATTTCTCTGAACGCACCCCCCGCGGCCAAACGGCCGACAGCATCGCCCACGAAGTCCGCAGGCTGCTCGAATCCAGTGTCGCCGACGCCGAAGTGCACCTTCTGGGAGCACCTCCGATTGAGGGGCTGGGGGCTGCCGGTGGTTTTCGCGTGGTCATTCAGGACCGCGGCGAAAATGGCCTTGAAACGCTGGAATCCGTCAGTGAATCGGCTGTGGATGCGGGGCTTGCGGATGGCCGTTTAAGAGATTTGTTTTCCGGCTTCCGGGCCACCACAACCTGGCTGGACCTGGAAGTCGATCGCGAGGCTGTTCGCAAAATGGGACTTTCGCTGGGCGACGTTTTCAACGCGCTGCAGGTCAACTTCGGATCGCTGTATGTGAACGACTTCAACCGCTTTGGCCGTACCTGGCAGGTGAATGTTCAGGCCGATGCCGACTACCGGATGCGAACGGAAGACCTGCGGCGAATGTTTGTCCGTTCGCCAACGGCCGGAAGCGTGCCACTGTCCACCTTTATCCGGGTCCGGCCGATTCCCGGACCGCTGATGATTTATCGGCACAACTTGTATCCGGCCTCCTTTGTCAATGCGGATGCGGTGCCTGGTGTCAGTTCCGGTGAGGCGATCAAGGCTCTGTATTCCGCAGCAGAGCAGGGGCTGGCTCCCGGGATGAAGGTGGAATACACCGAGCTGGCCTTTCTGCAGCAGCTGGCCGGGAATACGGCGATGTATGCCTTTCTCCTTGCCGTGGTGCTGGTGTTTCTGGTGCTGGCGGCCCAGTATGAAAGCTGGCTCCTGCCTCTGGCCGTGATTCTTGTCGTCCCGATGTGCCTGCTGTGTTCTGTGGCAGGCGTCATCTGGGGCGGAATGGACATCAATATTTTCACGCAGATCGGCTTCATCGTGCTGGTGGGCCTTGCCTGCAAGAACGCGATTCTGATTGTGGAATATGCCCGCAGCCTGTGTCTTGCCGGTACAGACACGCGGCAGGCAACCATTGAAGCCTGCCGCCTGCGGCTGCGTCCGATTGTCATGACCAGCCTCGCCTTTGTTTTCGGTGTGCTGCCACTGGTTCTTGGCGAAGGCGCTGGCGCAGAGATGCGACGAACGCTGGGAGTTGCCGTGTTCGCAGGGATGCTGGGAGTGACCATGTTCGGCGTCTTCCTGACGCCCGTATTCTTCTACGTCCTGCAAAGGCTGGCCGGACACCCGGCAACGGCCGCCAGCCCACCACCGCAGGCGGATGCAGTGGTCGAAGCCTGAGGCGGGAAAGCCCCGCTCAGCCGCCGGACGGCAGTCCGCGGGCAAAGGGCCCCCGAAGTTCGCACACGATCCGATTTTCCAATGGCCTCGAGGCCAACTTTGCTGCAGCCCAGTCAGACCGCCCGCGACTGCACACTTCACGTGCAGCAGGCCCGGTGTGTTGGTCAGCCGGGACTCAGAGTTTGGCCTGTTGAGAGATCTTGAAAAACGGACACAAATTTTGGGGAGATCTTTGGAGGGATGCTGGGGGCCATCAACAGGCTTTGCCGAATGTGTTGGCTGGCTCTTGATCGTCCGGGGACAGCGTTCGATCCTGCCATTGCTTTGAGGATGGAATGGGCTTGTGCGGACGTGCGTCATCCCGGGAACCGCTCACGTCCTTGCTCCAGCAGGATCTCGATCTCCTTTTCTCCCATCCGCGGCGCGATGTCCCACGCAACAACCAGCCGCGAGAAGCCATCGATGACGGTCGCCATGAATACGAACGTGCCGGCGATGTTGATGTCAGCAACATCAACGTGCCAGTGCTCGTGCGCGGTGAGTGGCTGAACGAAACCTTTACCTTTACCTTTACGCGACTCCTTGCCACGTGGACTGTCCAGCGATTCACATAGTCGACGATCTGATCACGGGTGTCGTGGGTGCCCCAGCGTCGAGTCAAGGGGCCCCATTGGCTTTTTTCAGCTGCACGTACTCCTGCAGCAGCCCCTCAACGAAGTGAGCCCTGAGGATGGCGACCTGCTCCTCGCCGGAATCATTGACACGTTTTCGTTGATTGGACATTGGCGACAACCTTTCTGTAATCGCCAAACTCCAGCACACTTTCCAGCT
>JBEIEK010000526.1:0-2969 GCA_040382995.1 Planctomycetaceae bacterium | reverse complement strand
GTTTGTTCCTGCTGTTCGGCGGCCTGACTGAGTTCCTGCTGTCGGGCGGCGTCTTCCGCGGCGGCCTGTTGCAGTTCCTGATTCATGCGTTCGGCGGGCGGCTGAATGAGCGCAAGGCTGTCGTCGCTGTCCCGTGCGCGTTCCCGCTGCTGTTCATCGGAAAGATCCTGCCGCTGAGCGTCCTCCACGAGGGCCTGCAGGAGATCCTGAATCTGATCATTGACCTGTTGCTGCTGCTGTTGAAGTTCAGCAACCTGCGGCTGGGTTTCCGCGGGGGACTGTTCTTCGGCAGCGTCGGCGGCCTGCAGCGTTTTTTCTTCCAGCTCCCGCACTTCCGCCGCCGCGCGTTCCGCCATCTGTGAGATGGTTGGCGCATATCTGGCCAGCACCGCTCGGGCCGCAGCCATGGCTGGCTGCAGTTCGCTGAGCGCAGTGGTCATTTCTTTGGCCATGTTGTCGAGTTCGTGGCCGGCGGCCGTGAGCACATCGCGTCTCCAGCGTCGTTCCGCGATACGCCGTCCGGCATCGCGTGCCTCTGCGGACCAGCGGGTCTGATTCAGCCGATTGATGATGGTCGCCTCGACGCGGGCTTCACTCAGCCGACGAACGGCGACATCCAGCGCATGCTGCAGCAGGTCCCAGTGCCGAGGCTGATCAATGCGGGCGGTCCGCTCTCGGGAGCTCCAGCGTTCCAGTTCCTGAAGGCGGGCCATGGCGGCGACTGCAAGTGACAATTCGTGTCCGGCTTCGAGCGTTCGCCAGGCCGGGCCGATTTCGCGAAGCTGTTCCGGCAGTTTGACAACATCGGGATCTTCGGTCTGCTGCAGGTACATCACGGCATCGATTGCGCGGAGGGCAAGTCCGGCGTCTGCGGCATACTGCAGATCACCATCCGTCCGGGATTCCGTCAGCCGCTGGCGACTGCGAAGCTGCTGCAGCGAAGGCTGGCTGCCGACAAGCAGACGGGTGGCGGAACGGGCGGCCTGCTGTTCGAGCTGCTGAATTTTTTCGACACTGTCAGCGGCCTCACGCTGTCTGCCCGCCTGCTCCAGAAAGCCACTGCGTTCCGCAGCCAACGCGGCCATAGAATCCATCACGCCGGCAAGTATCCCCGAGCGGTTGTCCAGATCGCGCCAGGCATTCTGCAGGCGACCGGGAATGGTGCTGTCCAGCACGTCCACCCTTTGATACTGGAGCAACTGATCGCGGAGCGATTTGGAAAGGGCCTGCAACTGATTCAGGCGGTCCTCGGATTCCATGGCCTGCTGCAACTGATCGCGGCTGGTGATGCTCCAGTCAATCAGGCGAGTGGCGTGACTGACGAGCGGTTCGGGAAGTCGAGTGCGCTGTTCCTGAAGCAGCTGTTCGAAGGTTTCGAGATGGGTGACGAGCAGGGATTCCTGGCGAACGAGTCGGCGCCAGGTCTGGGTGGGGCTGCTCACGACAAATTCCTGGTGCTGAAGCATCAGTTCCAGATCGCGCGATGCGGCATCAAACAGATTCCATGAGGCCATCCACGAAAAATGTTCAGCGAGATTTCTCACATCGTCGGCCGCGGTATCGAAGCCGCGTTTCAGTGCATCGAAATCGGCCTGCTGCTGTTGGGCAGTGCCGGGCAGAGCAAGTGTCTGCGGGGTGGCCTGAAGCGTTGAAGTGTGTTCGAGGGCCAGCCGGGCGAGCATGCGTCCGGTGAGTTCAAGGTCGGCCGCGTCCGCTCCGGGCGGCATCTGACCGACGATGGCCTGAGCCTGCTGCAGAGCGGTCTCGGCCGCCTGGCGCTGTCGACCGGCAAGGTCCAGCAGAGCAGCCCGGTCCGTGGCGGTCTGGGCCGCGTCAGCAGGCAGGGATTTGAGACGTTCGAGGATGGCGGTGGCCGCGACTTTCTGTTCTTCCAGCTGTATGGCCAGTTTCGCCAGCAGGGGTTGCAGCGACAGCTTCTGCTGCATCTGCGTATGCCGCTCCGGATCAAACTGGCGGTCGGCAATCACAATTCGTATTGGCGCGGATTCACCACGGCTGCCGCGGCGATCGAGCGCGGAGAGTTTGGTGAGCAGTTGATCGCCGGGACGCAGCGTGTGCGGCACCAGATCCCATTGCCACTGTGCGGTTACTCCGCGGCCCTCGGAACCGGGCACTTCTTCCGTCTGCAGCGGCAGCGAGATCCAGTCGTTGCCGTTGATCGAGATCTGCTGTTCCAGACTGACCAGCGGCAGGTCGTCTTCCGCCATCGCACGCAGCTGCAAAATGTCGTCGGGTGGCAACAACAGTGTCGTCTGCTGCTGATCCACAAAGCCGGCTCGTGGAATCAGGTCTGGCTGCGGCCGAATTTCATAACGTGGGCTGAACTCATTCTCGAAGCCCGTCTCCTGCGAAACCAAATGCACCCGATAGGTGCCGGGCTCCTGCATCGGCACAGAGGCCGTCCAGAGCTCAGCCGCTGGTTGGGCCGCGCCGGCTGCCGCGTCCTGCCGGGGCTGACGCACGAGCGGGATCACCACGATCTCTTCGGAACTCAGTGGATCGAGGCGAAGTTCGGCGGCGGAAATGGGCTGGTTCGGCTGAATCGTCAGATGCGCGGTCGTTCCCTCCAGAGCCTGCAAGTGGCCGTCCTCAGCCGTGGTGGACACCGGCGGCAGCTGACTGTATTCGGGAAATTCCAAGCGTTTTGTAAACTGCTCCACTCGCGGTCGTGGCCGAGTCTGAATTCTGTGCCATTCTGTGACCGCGTCGCCAGCCAGAATGCGATAATCCACATCGCCGCTGTCCAGCCGCACATTGGCCGAGAATCGTGCTGCATCCTGAAGCTGCATCTCGTGCTGCACAACCCCGGTGATGCGAGACCTGGCCTCCAGCACCGCGCCGCTCACCCTGCCGCCGGACGTCTGCACGATCACGGCCACCGCTTCCTCTTCGGGAAGCAGCAGAGAATGTGGTGTCGGCTGAAGAATCTGCACCTGCACCCGCGAAAC
>JBEIEK010000525.1:0-2971 GCA_040382995.1 Planctomycetaceae bacterium | reverse complement strand
CCTGGCTTCCTGAAGAGGAACGGCACGTTTACCGCCAGATCTTTCATGGTGCCTGGCGAGTCATTTATCGCTATGACTCAGAGACCGTCTGGATCGTTGCGGTCCATCATTCAGTACGCATGCTGGATTTAGATAGCTTTTGACAGCACGGCTCATATCAATGCTGCGGGGAGGCTGGCGGCGGACGGAGATTACAGCGGACCGGCAGCGTGGTGGCTGATGTTGGGGCCAGTGCCGAAGCTCGAACTGAAGCTTGAACCCGGGCTGGCGACTGGAATGGGGGTGAGCGGGGGTGAGCGGGGGCAGCAGTTGCATGCGGGTTAGGCAGGCGGTCAGCAGGTGGATCGACTGAGTTGCCCAGTGGCGGGTGGCGGGGGTCAGGCGGTGCTGGATTTCCACGTTGCGGCCGCTGGCTTCGGGGAACATGAGCAGCAGGCCCGTCGTACGCCTGGGCCATGCAGCAGATCGTGAAGGCACGGAGAAAATATCGACTTACGTCATTTACCGCGTTAAAATGTGTGTCAAAGGAGCCAAAATGACACTCGATCTTCACCTTCAACTTCCTGACGAATACGTCGAAGCATTGCGGCAGCATGCCGCCGCAAGCGGCGAATGCGTTGATGCATACGTCAGTCAACTGATTGCGGAGCATTTGCAGCCTGACGTCGCATCTGCTCGACCGGCGAACGCCAGTTCCCGTGATTTCGGGGCATGGCTCAGGTCGTGGGCATTGCAACACCCGCGACTTCAGCACGTGGTGGACGACAGTCGCGACTCAATCTATGCTGGCTGCGGCGAATGAAAGTGCTGGCTGACACCAATGTAATTCTACGGTCCACGCAGCCCGCAAATCCTGGGCATGCTCTGGCGTTGTCAGCGATGGCGCGGCTGTCCGAATCGGGGCATGAACTATGTCTGGTGCCTCAGTCGATCTACGAATACTGGGTCGTTGCGACTCGCCCGCTCGCAGTCAATGGTTTTGGCATGCCGATCTCGGACGTGGACCGGAGGATTCAGGAACTGTTGCTGCACTTCACTCTGTTGCGTGATGAACGTGGCGTCTATTCGCGCTGGTATGACCTGGTTGTATCACGTCATGTTCAGGGAAAACAGGCGCACGACGCTCGACTTGTCGCTGCGATGGAGCGGCACAATGTGAAGCATTTGCTGACATTCAATCGCGCTGATTTCGCGAGGTTTCCCGCTATCGTTGTCCTCTCGCCTGACGAACTCCAATCAGGAATGACCATTCCACACCTGTAACAATCACGGGTCGGTTTCAGCATGTTTGCCCGCCAGGAATCCAGAGGGCCGGGAAGACTGTCCAGCCCTGGACTGACATGAAGTCGCTTACCCGACCGTTGACCAGTATCCCGGCACGCGGGCAGGCTTCGCCCCAATCCCCGGTGACTCTGAGTAAAGCCCCACCGCCAACCCTGCGACCTCGCGGGGATTGGCTGGATGCCGTGGGACGGTGTAATTCAATTTGATTTGAGCGGGCACAAACTGTAAAATCCGGTCCATGAGCACAGTACTCGACGATGTTGAGGCCTTTCGAAAGTTCGTCCTGGAGCATTCCCGGATTGAAGAGGCTGGTATTGCCATCGAAGACCTTTTCCAGCGATGGCAGGCGTCTCGCCTGTCGGAAACTGAACTGCAACAAAGTCTTGAATCACTCAATCGAGGACTCGCAGACGTCGCAGCCGGTCGACTCATTGACGCACAGGACGCAATACAGCAGACGCGCAATCGAATGCCGAAAAAGCCATGAGTTTTCGCGTTCGATTTACGGCCGAAGCGGTCCGAAACCAGAACGACTGCGTTGACTGGATCATGCATTCATGAACTGCGGAACGCATTCTTTGGCACACGTCGTGGTCGAACATTCCGCGCTGTTTTTTACGTGGATCAGGACACCGTGATCGTCACTCACCTCCGCGCACCGGACCAAAATCTGCTGTCCAGCCAGGACTTCACAGAGGGTGACTTGCTCTAATTTCGGGAACACCACATTTCAAATCTCCTCTCTGACAGTCTACGGAGACGGCAAGAGGATCGACGTCGGAGTTGATGTCATACAAACGCCGCTTTTTGACTCCGTGGCTCCCTGAGTAAAAACCATTCGCAGTTGGAAAGCCGTACACCCAAATTCCTGATAGCCCACGAATTTCAGGGCTGCTCCTTGAGCCAGTTGAGGGGCTCCGTCGCAGCTGTTTCGCCGGGTGGTTCCGGATGGCGATGAGCTGCGGGCAAGGTTCGGTGGTGGGCTGGCACGCGGCAGGCGGCTGGGTTTGCGGCTCAGCGAGTGGTTCAGTTTGCGGCTCAGCGGGAGCTTCGCCCTCCCGGGGGGTGGAAACATTGGAAATTCCGGTTTGCGGGGCGGGGATCGGCGATATGCAACGCCGGGGGGCAGAGGGGCCATAACGCTGGTTGAGTGCTGCGGCGGGAAGTCGCGGGCATGGGACAAGACGGTGCCGACACCGCGACTCGCAGCTCATTTCTCTGCCCCATTTTGAAGTTCACACAGCGTGTGTTCCTGAAACCACAGATCACACAGATTCCACAGATACAGCACTCTGAAAACGACCCGCTTTATCTGAGCTATCTGTGAAATCCGTGGTTAGAAAACGCGTCAATTCCCGTGGCCCCGACGACCGTTCGTCGCTGCTCGCGAAACCACAAAAACGCGGAGTCGATGTTGGACTCTGCCCTGTCCGTAAGCAGGACTTCATATCGCATCGTCACCGCCGGTCATACCGTATTTCCGGGCCAGTGCCTGCAGAGCTTTGCGGGCTGGCTTGACCCTTCCTGCGGCAGAGTCGGCAAGGCCCTCACGGGACACAGTCAGCACAAGCGGAGTACCCGTTTGGTGCAACTGC
The DNA here is from genome assembly GCA_040382995.1 of Planctomycetaceae bacterium. GTDB lineage: Bacteria > Planctomycetota > Planctomycetia > Planctomycetales > Planctomycetaceae > SXXK01. The sequence continues at coordinate 92 of JBEIEK010000525.1, read as the reverse complement.
TGCAGGTAGTCGGCCGTGTTGCGTTTGAAGTTGGTGAGTGATTCAATTCCGTTCTCGAGATCCAGCATCAGAACACCTCTTTCGCTTCGCAT
>JBEIEK010000524.1:0-2974 GCA_040382995.1 Planctomycetaceae bacterium | reverse complement strand
TCAGTATCCCCGTGCATTGTTCGTGCTGCGCGTGGCAGGGGCGTTTCACCCCTCACCCCCTACCCCTCTCCCCGGTCCGGGGAGAGGGGAGCCAGAGGCAGTTTCCGCAAGAACTTCAACGCCATTGGGCGTGGCCCTGTGGCTTTTCATCCCGAATTTCCCCGATAAAATCTCAGCCTCAGCGAATAGCGTCGGCTGGATTTTACAGCGTTGTGTGGTTTTTCCTGCGGGTTCGGCTGGAGGTTGAAATGGGGCGTCGATTTTGTCTGCGGATCTGGCTGGTGCTGGTGGTTTGTGCCGGGCCTGGGTTGGGGATTGCTGGAGAGCGTCCTGCGGATCTGGTTGAGGCGGTGAAGCCGTTTGCCGCGGTGATTTCCGGGCGTGAGTCCGCTTTTACGCTCACGGGTACGGCATCGATCCCGATTGACGGTCGTCCGCAGCCGGTGGAACTTAAGCTGGTCCGGTATGACGCTGAAAGTTTTGATCTGCAGCTGACGCATCCTGAATACGCGGTGAGCATCAGCCGCCGCGCTGAATCCACTTTGCTGCTGCTGCCAAAGCATCGCACCGCCTTTGTTGGCAGGGGCGAGGTGGGGCCGTCTGACAGTCTGTCACCCACGGGAGTGCTGCCGCGACTGATTTCTTCCGCATCAGAGCTGACGGCGGGCACCTTTGTGATCAACCTGCTGGGCGGTGGCAACCTCGAAGACGTGCTGAAATTCTTTGCCGCCCAGGCAAAGCTCGATACGCAGCTCAACGACGGCGTCTGGACGTCCGGTGATTTGAAGCTGACGTTCCCCGAGTCTGGTCGGGTGGAAGTGGCGGTCAACGAGATTACGGCCAGCCTGGCGGTCACAATGAAGGCTCCTGCGGCCTCCCCCGCGGAAGCCCCAGGCGACTACAAGCTCACCGAGCTCACCCGTGAGGAGCTTGAGCGGACCTTTGTCCGCGGCGTCCGTCGCGCCACTGAGATACTCAAGCCCGGACCGCAACTGATTTCGCCTGAGCAGGACGTGCGAACGCACGAGCACGGCAAACTGCAGTGGATCGACGGTCAGCGTGTGGTCACGCTGTGGGGGACACCGGAAGAGATTGGCACGGCCCACGGAAAGCTCCTTCCTGAAGAGTCGCGTCGCTGCATGGAATCGGTGCTCTATTCCTTCGGGACCGCCAACGTGATTCGCACGGGCCGGTGGTTTCGCCATGATTTGCAGGACGCGTTCGCTCGTCTGTCACCGCATATCCCCGATCGCCACCGTCGCGAAACACGAGCTCTGGCGGCCGCACTGAATATGGACGCTGAAACCGTTGAAGTGCTCAACGTGTTCCCCGAGTTGTTCCACTGTTCCGGATTTGCTGTGTTTGGTTCGGCGACGGTGGATGGGAAGATGTATCACGGTCGCGTTCTGGACTACATGACGACGATCGGTCTGCAGGACGCCTGTACGACGTTCATCGTGCGGTCGGAGGGACTGATTCCGTTTGCGAACGTGGGGTATGCGGCCTTCATTGGCAGCGTGAGCGGCATGAATGCGGAAAAGATTTCACTGGGTGAAATGGGTGGCCGTGGCGAAGGGCTGTGGGACGGCGCCCCGATGGCAACTCTGATGCGCCGGGCACTCGAAGAATGCGACAGCCTTGCCGAAGTGCAGGAGCTTTGGCGGACCAGCCCGCGGACTTGCGAGTATTACTATGTGTTTGCCGACGGTGAGACCAATGACGCTGTAGGTGTTGCGGCGACGCCTGATACCATCGAATTCATCAAGCCCGGCCAGTCACATGAACGCTTGGGAGAGGGTATCCGGGACACTGTGGTGTTATCTGCCGGCAGTCGTCTGACGGAACTGCGTCGCCGGGTGCAGGAGAAGCACGGGCAGCTCGATACCGAGCTCGCACAGTGGCTCATGAGTCGTCCGGTGGCCATGGAGAGCAATCTGCACAACGTGTTGTTCGTACCAGCGGACGGGGTGTTGTATGTGGCGAACGCCAGCCATACGAAGCCGGCGGCTGAGATGCCGTACGTGAAGATTGATCTGCGGGGTCTGTTGTCCGGCAGTGACGCGCGGGTGACAGGGAAATAAGGGAAGGTGGGCGAGATGTCAGAAGGCTGCGGTCGCCGTGCTTCGCAGGTACGATCGCAGTCTGACCTGCTCTGTGCCCTCGGGCCCCGGTTTGGAAACTCATGACTGCTGACTCGCTCACCCCCCCTGCCCCGCTCAGGATCGGCCGCTGGCAACTGGATTTGCCGGTGGTTCAGGCGGCATTGAGTGGCTACAGCGACTGGGCGATGCGGGCGATTGCGCGGGAGTGCGGGGCTCCGTATTCGATCGCGGAGGTGGTGATTGACACGTTCGTAACGAGCCTGCGGGATCGGCAGCGGACGCGGCATCATTTGTATGTGACGGAGGCTGATCATCCGTGTGGTGCGCAGCTGATGGGTGCTGAGCCGGAGACCTTTGGTCCGGCGGCAGTGCGGTTGGTGGAAGCCGGCTTTGATGTGATTGACGTGAACTTTGGCTGTCCGGCGAAGAAGGCTTCGGGGCGTTGCCGGGGGGGCTATCATCTGGGCCAGCCGGCGGTGGCGGTGGAGATTTTGAAGCGGGTGCGTGAGGCGGTGCCTGCAGCGATTCCAGTGACGGTGAAGATGCGGCGGGGGATTGACGATTCTGAGGCGAGTCGGGAGCGATTTTTTCAGATTCTGGAGGCTGCTGAGCGGTTGGGGATCGCGGCCGTGACGATTCATGGGCGGACAGTGGAGCAGAAGTATGTCGGCCCGAGTCGCTGGGAGTTTTTGCGGGAAGTGCGTCAGGCCTTTCCGCGTTTGACGCTGCTGGGGGAGTGGCGACCTGTTTACGGCGGCCGACTGTGTGCGGATGCTGCTTGAGACGGGTGTGAACGGCGTCACGGCGGCTCGTGGGGCGATTGGCAATCCCTGGATTTTCAGTCAGGCGGCAGCGCTGCTGCGTGGGGAGCC
>JBEIEK010000523.1:0-2983 GCA_040382995.1 Planctomycetaceae bacterium | reverse complement strand
TCGGCTCCTGCATAGAGGGTTCCGGCAATCACCGCAGAACCTGCCTGAAGCTTCATCACAGCGCCCGCGTCAGTTGCAAACAGCACGGACCCGGGATTAATTGTCAGTGCTCCGCCAGCAATAATTTCCAGGCTGGAGGCACCGATCACAACGCCCTGCTGCTGTTTGACTCCTTCGTCACCGGTTACGGTACGGCCAAGAGTGATCGAGCCGGTGGATTCAAGCCGGTACTTATGGCCCGGTGTGCTTGTGATCAGCGTCTGGTTGTAGATGTCCAGACCGCCCGATTTCAGCAGCAAAGCGCCGGCCAATTGCATGTCGCCGTGTAGCTCCGCCGTTCCCGTGATTTCGATGCGTACTTCATAGTCATCCGGATCCGGCGTCGAACGGGTGCTTTTCACGATACCGGCGATTTCGAGACTGTGTCCGGTAAAATTCAACTGCGTTTCCGTTTCAATACGACCGGATTCTCTGGCAATCAAAAGCTTGCCGCTACTGGATTCCAGCTGGATCAGACTGAGATCCACGCTGTCTGTGCCAATAACGCTGTTGATCACAACGTCGTTCACGCCGGTGATGCGAATTTCGCCGCCGTGTGTCGATTTCAGTTTGCTGGTGGCATAGGTGCGAATGCTTTCCGTCCCGGGAACCACACTGCTGCCCGCGGATACCAGAATGCTGCGTCCAGCGGTCAGACTTCCCCGCAGGTCGATGGATTCGTCCGCGGTCAGAGTCACATCTGACGTCGCTCCGCCGGCGATCACGTTGCCCCACAGCACCGTCCGCGCACCGGGGCTGAGCGAAATGGAACCGTTGACGGTTTCCAGCAAGCCAGTGGCTTCCAGTTCCACGTACACGGTGTCGGGCGCTGTCCCCTGCTCTGGTGCTCCGCTGTAGAGCACAATTTCTGAATCTGCCAGGACCTTGCCCGCAATGTACAGTTTGCCATTGGGGCCGGCTGGTGCTCCAATTCGAATCACGGATCCCGGCTGGTCGGCCAGCAACGCGTACGGCAATGAGGAACTGCGATCCGTTCCGGTGCTGGTGAAGCCCAGCAGGTTGGCCGCCACGCTATCACTCTGCAGACGATGCTTATACGAACTGGTCAGCACGATTCGGGAGTCCGCCAGCTGCGGCACAAGATCCGGTGCTGCACTATCGAACGTATAATCGCTGTTCAGCGGATACGAAGAATTGTCAGTGCGCACAACCTTCCATGTCGCTGTGTTCAGAGCCCCCTGAATATCGGCCAGCAGATCCTGGATACTGGTGTTGGTGGACGTGGAGTCTGCTGGAAGCGTGACTTGTGCGGCGATGTCAAAGTCCACTTTGCTCAGCCACAGGCTAAGCACCACATTCTGAGCCAGTCGGCCGTTTGCCGTGGCAATAAAGCCTTCGGCGCGGATTTCCTGTGTATAGGCCGGGGCCAGAATGGAGATTTTCCCGGGCGCGTTCAGATTGATTTCGCTGTTGGGACGCCACGTGCTGAGCTGGACAAAGCCGGACTGCAGAATCCCATTCCCGGAGTACTCGACACCGGGTTCGACAGGATCCAGACCGCCCACCAAATCAATGCTCTTTCCAGCACGCAGGTCGCGGCCAAGGCGAATCTGACTGTCCGCTTCCACGCGAATTGTCGAGTCACCGTCATAGGTTGTCACGGTACTGCCAAGGAACGCACCGGTGGCGTCGTAAGTCCGTGTGATCGTACCACCCGCGACAATTGATCCCTGCAGATCCGCATCTCCCGCGGAATCCATGAAAATGGACGCCGAGGGATTGACAGCGACCACCCTGCTGGCTGCTGAAATTCGTACCCCAACACCCTGGGAGTTGACACCGCCGAGAACTTCGATGCGTTCTGTTGTCCACAGGTTACCACCGGTTTCTGCCAGGGTCCCACTGCTGGTGCGGGCCATGCCGCCGATCCACGCCTGTCCGTCCGGGGCTGCCACAACGATGGAGGATGGTTTCGGGGACCAGTTAAAGGTCTCTCCGATCCGATCACCGTTTGCATTGAACTGCTGCTGCATGGTGCCGCCGGAGACAATGGTCCCCTGCATCTGGATGTCGCCGACGCTGCGAACTTCTACGATGCCTCCGGTCGTCCCGGTTGTCAGTCCGGCTGCCGTGATTCCGCCTGCGGTCGTGATCAACACGGACAGTCCATTGTCGTCCGCGCCTGCCGATCCACCGCGCACAGAAACACTGCCCGAAGCCAGTACGCCAGTGTCAATATAGAGCTGCTGCCCGGCCTCGATGTTCACGTTGCCATCCGGCCCTGCCCATATCGCACCCGATTCGTTGACCGTACCGCCCGCGACGATTGCGCCCAGCACATCCACGTCCATGGCGCCTCGCACATCGATCTGACTGCCGGCCCCCGTTGCCAGCAGGCGTGAGGTCGCCGGAATCAGGACACTGGTGCCATTGATGCCCGACCCGCCTCGGCTGGTTCCGTCCAGTTCCACACCGCCGTAAATTGTGATGTCGCCACCGACCTGCAGCTCACTTTCCAGATAGACCCATTTGTCCGACTGCAGCACCAGATCGCTGCCGGTGCCCAGCAGGTTCAGATTGCCACGGATGAGCACATCGTCCGTCGCCTGCAAAGTCAGTGCGCGGTCCGGTTCCATGACCGTCAGCGTGCCCGTCACCAGGAAGCTGAACCCGCGCTGACCGATCAGGAAATGCGGATCCATCACCTGAATGGCATCCAGTTCCTCGTCATTGTCGGCGTCCGCAAGGTAAATCACATACCGCACCTGATTTTCGTCGGTCGCCAGCCAGCGTCGATCCTGCTCCAATTCCGTCAGCGTCACCGACGTTCCCAGTGGCAGCGAATTCATTGTGAACAGAGTTCGCAAATCCTCGGGGAAGATATTGTCCTGCAATTCCGTCACCGCGGAAGAAATCGGCTCAGTGGTTGCTCGCAGCCGCCCCGGCAGTGTGTCGAAATATTCTGCGTGGTCGTACTGCTTCC
>JBEIEK010000522.1:0-3005 GCA_040382995.1 Planctomycetaceae bacterium | reverse complement strand
CTTCCTGGATGAGGCGTTTGCGGACGCAGAGATCACAGCGATCGACGGTTACCGTGAAGTGCGTGCGAATTGGGAAGCAGACGAGCGAATTGGTGCCTGCACGGTGCATTTGGGTGATGAAAGCGTCGAGGTGTATTTCAGGATCAGCTGGGGAGATCAGTACGTAGGCGCGTTTACTCTGGAACTGATCCAGGAGAATTCGATTTGAGGCGTTGCTGGAAAGCAGATTTCATGGAGAAGCTCAGAGTCCTGATATTCGCAGTGGCCGCCGTCGCACTGTTCCCTGCGGCGTTGCTGCAGACGGCTGGAATGTTGTGCCATGCAGCGGCTCCGGTGTCTCAGGACTCTGCACCTGCACCAGACCGAATCCGTGACGAATCCTTCATTTCCCGCAGTGATGGTTCAGAACAAAAGTACGTGCTCATAGAGCCCCCGGAACGACTCCCTGGCCAGTCGGTTGACCTGCTCATCGCGCTCCACGGACATGGTTCGGACCGCTGGCAGTTCATTCGTCAGGAGCGGCCGGAATGTGCGGAAACTCGCCACTTCGCCACAGCGGCCGGCATGCTGCTGGTGTCTCCCGACTATCGCGCGCCCACATCGTGGCTGGGACCTTTGGCTGAAGCGGATCTCCTGCAGTTGATTGACGAACTGCACCTGCGGTGGCCGGTTCGTCGCGTGCTGCTTTGCGGAGGTTCCATGGGCGGGACAGCGGCCCTGGCGTTTGCTGCGCAGCATCCGGAATGTGTGGACGGCGTGGTGTCGCTGAACGGGACAGCCAACATGGTGGAGTATCAGGGTTTTCAGGAAGCGATTCGGGCGGCTTACGGGGGAACGCGGGACGAGCAGCCGGACGTGTATCGTTCCAGGTCAGCAGAATTCTTTCCGGAACGTCTGACGATGCCGGTGGCTGCAACAACGGGGGGGCGTGATACGCTTGTGCCACCGGACAGCGTGCTGCGTCTGGTGACATCGCTGCAGCAGCAGGGCTCTCCCGTGCTGAGTCGGCATCGACCGGATGGTGGTCATCAAACGAATGCAGCGGACACGCGTGAAGCTCTGCAGTTTGTGCTGGATCAGTGGAAACGTGCGGAGGCTGAACAGCTGACGCGGGGCATTCTGCGCACGGCCACTGTTTCCGGTCTGTCAGGCTCAGAGCCGCTGAAGATTGTCTGTCTCGGGGACAGTGTGACGGGTGTGTATTACCACACCGGCGGTCGTCGGGCATGGCCGGAACTGCTGCAGCAGGTTCTGCAGCAGGCGTTGCCGACGCTGGCTGTGGAAGTCATCAATTCGGGCATCAGCGGGCACACAACTCGCGACGGTCTTGCACGATTCGACCGTGATGTGCTCCAGCATCAGCCACAGATCGTGGTGATCAGTTTTGGTTTGAATGACCTGACCAGACTCAGCGAAAGCCAGTTTCACGACGGCCTTGCGGAACTGGTGCAGCGCTGCCGCGAGGCCAACGCTCTGCCCGTGCTCTGTACGCCCAACGCGGTTCTTGAATCCAGCGGTCGCCCGATCGCGAAGCTGGAGAAGTATTGCGGGGTGATCCGCGAAACGGCCGCTGAATTGTCGGTGCCGCTGTGCGATCAGTATGCCGCTGGGCAGCGTCTGCTGGCACGAGCACCCGGTACGTGGCGGGAATCGCTGAGTGACGAAATTCATCCCAATCTGGATGGACATCGGCGGATGGCGGAAACGCTTGGCAGTTGTCTGACCGGGACCGATCTGCGCCTGCAGCTCGACGGTCCGCTCCCACCACTGCTGCCACGCACCTCCGCGCAGCTGACCGCGGCGGGTCCGGTGCGAGTGCTGGTGATGGAACCTCTGCGGCCGCTGCTGGAACGGGCGGCAGCTGATGCGGGCATTGCGGAACGCCTGGAGATCACCGGCTGGGACATCGCCGGGCTGTCGCTGCAGCAGCTGGAGGCGGACGCCAAACAGCGAGTGCGTGCGGCCAAACCTGACCTTGTGCTGCTCACTGTGCCACTCCCGCTGGCTGCCGAATCGGTGGAACAGCGGCTGCGATCGCTTTCGTGGCTTTTCAACTGGTCATTGGACTTTGGTCGCAACGGCTGGGACTGTGTCGTGGTTCATCCTGTGCTGCTCCAGCCGTCTGCGGAATTGCCGGCCGGCGACGTGGAACTGCTGGAACGTATGGTGCGTAATCAGGATTTATTGCTGGTTGGCCGCGGGGGTGCGGGGGCGGTGGTCACCGAAGACGACGCAGCCGGTTTCTTCAGTCGCTGGTTCCGAAATGCTCTGCCCATGGCACCTGTTCCCTGAAGGATCGACGGACGATGCGAATTCACCGGCTCACGGCCTTCCACGTGCCCATTGCGCTCCGTCGCCCTGTGCGGCATGCGTCCCACGAGCGTTCTGCCAACGACACGCTGATCGTGCGCTGCGTGCTGGATGATGGCAGCATCGGCTGGGGAGAAGGATTGCCGCGGACGTATGTAACGGGGGAATCGATCGATTCCGCGTGGCGGCAGCTGGAGCAGACTCGTTTTGCGGCGCTTCGTGATGGTCACTTCGATTCGCCGGCGGCGGCTGCAGCGGCCATCGATGGGTTCGTTTTGGCGGATGTTTCTGCGGATTCCGGTATTGTTCCGCGGGAATGTTTCGGGAACGCAGTGCGGTGTGCGCTGGAGCTGGCGATTTTGGATGCGGTGTGTCGCTGTGCCGGGATACCGCTGGGGCGTCTGATCAGTCAGCTGCCGCAAAGCTCAGGGTTTGCGGATTTGCGCGAGCAGGTGTATTACAGCGGCGCCATCACATCGGAGTCACCGCGGAAGCAGTGGCTGTCTGCCCTGAAGATGCGATTATTCGGGTTTCGACAGGTCAAGGTGAAAGTGGGAGCTGCGGGGATTGCGGACGCGGACTGTCTGCGGCGTATTCGGAGGGTGGTGGGCAGTGTCGTGGATTTGCGGCTGGATGCGAATGAGGCGTGGCGGTGTGAAGAACTGGAAAGCCGGCTGGCTCCGCTGCTGCCATTT
>JBEIEK010000521.1:0-3009 GCA_040382995.1 Planctomycetaceae bacterium | reverse complement strand
TGTGGGAGGTTTTTTTTACCCCTCACCCCCGACCCCTCTCCCCTTCGAGGGGAGAGGGGAGACGTTCGCTGATCACATCCACGAACCCTGATCACCATCTTCGCGCCGCATCTGCCGGGTTGGCAAATGCAACCATCACCGGCTGAGCGGTTTGAAGCGGCCGGCGACGGGGCGGTCGGCGGCTTCGCCAAGGCGTTCCTTCCGCTGTTGTTCGTAGATGCGGTAATTGCCTTCGCACCACACCACGGACCCATCGCCCTCGAACGCCAGAATATGTGTGGCGATGCGGTCGAGGAACCAGCGGTCGTGGCTGACGACCACGGCACAACCGCCGAAGGTTTCCAGACCTTCTTCAAGTGCGCGGAGGGTATCCACGTCGAGGTCGTTGGTGGGTTCGTCGAGCAGGAGCAGGTTACCGCCGGAACGCAGGAGTTTGGCGAAGTGGACGCGGTTGCGTTCACCGCCGGAAAGTTGTCCGACGAATTTCTGCTGGTCAGAGCCCTTGAAGTTGAAGCGCCCGCAGTAGGCGCGGGCATGAATGCGGGAGGAGCCGACTTCGAGGATATCGTGGCCGCCGGAGATTTCCTGGTAAACGGTTTTGGCACCATCCAGCGAATCGCGGGACTGGTCGACGTAGGAGATGTCGACGGTCTCCCCGATGCGGAGCGTTCCGGAATCGGGTTTTTCCTGTCCGATGATCATGCGGAAGAGCGTGGTTTTGCCGGCACCGTTGGGGCCGATGATCCCAACGATTCCACCGGGCGGCAGGTCAAAGGTGAGTCCGCTGAAGAGTTGCTTATCGCCGAAGGATTTGGAGAGGTTTTCGGCTTTGACGACGAGCTGTCCGAGCTTGCGGGTGATGGGGATCTGAATCTGAGCGGCGTCGTCGCGTTCGTCGTACTGCTGGGCGGCGAGTTCGTTGTAACGCTGGAGTCGGGCTTTGTTTTTGGTGGCGCGGGCTTTGGGGGACATGCGAACCCATTCGAGCTCGCGTTTGAGTTCCTTCTGGCGGCGGGATTCGCGGCGTTCTTCCAGTTCCAGTCGTTTCTGCTTTTGTTCCAGCCACGACGTGTAGTTGCCCTCGAAGGGGATACCTTTGCCGCGGTCCAGTTCAAGAATCCAGCCGGCGACGTTGTCGAGAAAGTAGCGGTCGTGGGTGACAGCGACGACGGTGCCGGTGAAGGATGCGAGGAATTGTTCGAGCCACTGGACGGAGCGGGCGTCGAGGTGGTTGGTGGGTTCGTCGAGCAGCAGCATGTCGGGGTTGCTGAGCAGCAGCTGGCAGAGCGCGACGCGGCGTTTTTCACCGCCGGAAAGCACGGAGACTTTCTGGTCGGCTGGCGGGAGCTGCATGGCGTCGGCGGCGATTTCGAGAGTGCGGTCGAGTTCCCAGAGGTTGCGGTGGTCGATTTCGTCCTGGACGCGGGCCTGTTCGTCGAGCACGCGTTCCATTTCGTCCGGGGAAAGATCTTCGCAGAGCTTCATGCTGAGTTCGTTGAAGCGGTCGAGGATGCGGCGGGATTCGACCACGGCGTCTTCGATGCATTCGCCCACGGTTTTGTCGGGATCAAGCCGCGGTTCCTGGGGGAAGTAGCCAATCCGGATGCCTTTGGCTGGCCGGACGGTCCCCATGAAGTCCTTGTCTTCGCCGGCCATGATCCGCAGGAGCGTACTTTTGCCGGAGCCGTTGTTCCCGAGCACTCCGATTTTGGCGCCGGGGTAGAAGGCGATCCAGATGTCGGACAGCACCTCTTTCTCGTCGTAGAGTCGAGTGAGGTTTTCGATGGTCATGATGTACTGGGAGGTCATCGGCAGGGGCTTTTAGGGGGAACGGAGCGTCTGCAGGAGACGGCAGAGGAAATCAAGAGCCAGCGGGTAGACGCGGGGCGAAGAGCTGCCGCGGGGGCCGGCGACGTTGAGTACGCGGATCTTATTGTGGGAAAGCCACGCGGCAACTGTGGCGGGTTCATCGGCAGTGGAATTCTTTGGGGCGTCGAGCTGAATCAGGAGGAATGGGCGGTTCTGGGATTGGGCGGACTGGAGCGTCAGGCGGGTGCCGCTGGAGAGGGGGCCGTGGAGCAGGATCAGGGTGCCGTCGGAGTCACGGACGTTCCATTCGGTGCGAACGGCGTAAGAACGGGAGGCGGTTGGGCGGAGCGGATAGGTGTCCGGAATGGGCCCATCCTCAGCACGGCGTTCCCTGGGACACCAGCCGCCAATCGGAATGTGATGCTGCAGAGCGGCATCCAGCGCAGCGCGGTCAACGCCAGTCTGGCCACCGGAAATAATGGTGAGCGGCGGGAGCGGAAAGAGCGTTTCAGTGGCTGCGGGACCGGGGACAGGACGATTCAGTTGCAGAGCTCCGTGGGGGCGACAGGCGGGCCGTGGCTGGCGGAGAGGCGGACCAGGGGGGAAACGAACCAGGCCGAACGCGGTATTTTAGGCGGAAAAGGAGGGAAAGACCACGACGGACGCCGGGATTTGGAAGGTTGGCCCTGTTCGACAGATTCCAGCCTGAATGCCGAACCACTGCTGCCGATAACCTGTCAACTTCCACGACAGTCCCTGCTGCTGGTGTCAAGCCAATTTCGGCTCGAATTCCCTGAATCCCTGGCGATTTTGCGAAAAATCAGAGCCGGAAGTTCTTCCCTGCAAGATCCCCAGGAAACAAAGCAACCCGGTTGCCAGACTGCCAGGAACTGTCTAAGCTGTGCAGAGTACATCGCGACCGAGTGCGTAGCTCAGTTGGTAGAGCAACGGACTTTTAATCCGTAGGTCCCGGGTTCAAGTCCCGGCGCACTCAGTTTCGCCCCCCGGTCAGGCCAGGTTCGCTCGCGTCGGTTGAATGTTTTCCCCGCTGAGCGATAGCCTCTTGTCCCCAGTGATGTCCACCACAAGGCATGCTGTGGATGTCAATCCGCCGGTAACATCGCTTGCCCGCTCTGGAAGCACATTCTCCGCCAACCACGGCTGCACGCTGACCGCATGGATTGCGACCGCTGTGGCTCT
>JBEIEK010000520.1:0-3027 GCA_040382995.1 Planctomycetaceae bacterium | reverse complement strand
GACCGCAAGTCCGGCCCCGAAGCTCTGTTCAGCATGGACCAGTGGCCAGGTTACGAAGTTGCCCGCAAACGGCTGCTGCGGTTCCTTGATGAACGCCGCGTTCCGAATCCGATTGTCCTGACAGGCGACATTCATTCCAACTGGGTCAATAACCTGCAGGTGGATTGTGACAACCCCGGCGATCCCGTGGTCGCCACAGAATTTGTAGGCACTTCGATTTCCTCCGGAGGAAATGGGAAACAGCAACCCGCTGACCACGCCCAACTCCTCGCCGAGAATCCCTTTGTCCGCTTCCACAACACCGAACGTGGCTATGTCAGCTGCACCGTGACGCCGGACCAGTGGAAGAGTGACTACCACGTGGTGGAATTCGTTGACCGGCCTGGTGCCCCCAAAGTCACACGCGCCTCTTTCGTGGTGGAAAACGGCCGCGCTGGCGCCGAAGCCTGATGCCTCCATAAGGTTCCCCCGCTCTCTGCAGGTGAACGGCCCGGTGTCATCCCCACCCGGCCGTGCTTCGCCCAGCAGTTGCATGCGCTGCAGTTGCATGTGCTGCAGTTGCACGCGCAGCAACCATGGCGGACCCAGCGGGACGCCCGGGACTGACAGGCAATGCCTGGGCGGCAGGGCAGCCGACAGGACCGTTTGATTGACGTTGTCGAGGCGCCTCGGACCACCCCACCACCTCCTGCATCACTCCTGTGTAAACGCGTCTTTACGCATTGATAAAGCCGCTCAACATTTTTTGGACCAGCAACGGCTCAAAAAGCAACGACTCTGGTCCATCACGGCGCGGGACACCGCAGCCATTGAAACGCCGTTTGATCAGTCATTTTGCTGGTTTTTCAGAGCGCCGAGCACGGCTCTTGCGGACGGCCAACAGTGTCCCGGCAGCAAATGATGCCGTCCGGCACGATTCCTGCGGCACCCGCACATCAGGTCTGGATTGCGCCGTCGTTATACACAGCGCCGCCCATAAAGCTTTCCTGCCTGCCGGTGCTTATTTTTCCCCTCTGCTGACGTCAAAGGCACTCCCATGGTCCGACTTCCCCGATGCAACAACCTGATACGGCAACTACGGACAGTCTGCTCGGCACTTGGCGCCACCGCAGCCCTCGTGTCTCCTCTCGCAATCGCTCAGGAACCCGCCGCTGTGGAACCAGCGGTGATCACCGAACTGCTGGACCCTAATTTTATTGAATCGGCCACAAAGCCCAATGAAACGCTGATCTCAGTCGGCCGCAGTTTCGGTCCCTGGACCGTAGACCTCGGCAATGTCGGACTGCACGTCGGACAGTTCGAAACGCCACTTGGCTTCGGCAACGTGGTGGACGTCAACGGCACCCGCGCCGGATCGTTCTATCAGACTGTCAACGTCATTCCGGGCAATACATACACTGTCCGCTTCCTGATGTCGGGCAACTGGACGTCAAATCCCGATCGCCCCCGCGGCCTGTCTCTGCGATTCGGTACGCAGCGTGTGTCGTGGTCCATGTCCCGCCCCACCGGATGGTCACGAACCAATATGCAGTGGGTTGAGCGTACGGCTGATTTCGTCGCTTCCGGCACCCGCGCCGCCATCCGCTTCTCATCTGACTCCTCCGGCCTCGCCGACGGCGCCGTCGTGGCCCGCGTCGAAGTGCACCCCAAAGAGAACGCTCCGGGTCCTCTGTCCTCCACTCGCGTACCTCTCCCGGATAACCTCGCCGACTTTGTACAAGACAAGGACAAGGCGATCCTACTTGGTAAGTCACTCTTCTGGGATATGCAGGTGGGTGGCGACGGCCGTACCGCCTGTGCGACATGCCACTGGAATGCCGGAGCTGATATTCGCTTAAGGAATTCAGACGCTCCCGGGGCGGGCGGTGGAATTTTTGGGCATCAAACCACAGCAGGTCCCGCTCTGCGTGCCGCGGCCCTCGCTGCCTTCCGTGGCGGCAACAAAACCCAAACTCCTGACAGCTTCCCGTTCCACAGACTCCAAAATCCACTCAAATCGCCCGATCACCCGAACGATACCACTCCAGAAAACCCCTCGACCTACGACTCCGCTGAGATCTTTGGCTCGCAGGGTGTCACCAACAAGGAATTCCTCTACGTCGTCCCCGGCAAGCCCGAGGATGTCGGCAGTGATCTTGTCGATCCCGTATTCCAGGTGAACAACCTGAACGTGCGGCAGGTGACCGGACGAAATTCTCCCACCAATATCAACGCGGTCTTCCTCGACCGACTTTTCTGGGACGGCCGAGCAAATCATTACTTCAACGGTGTCAACGCCTTCGGCAACCTCGACCGCGATGCTAAAGTCTTCAAGTCAGGGCCGGATGGTCGTTTGCAGGCCGTCAGCATTCTGCTGAATAACGCCGCTCTGGCTTCGCAGTCCGTCGGTCCGGTCAACAGCAGCGTCGAAATGAGCTGGCTCAATCGCTCATTCCCCGAAGTGGGCCGCAAAATGCTCTCACTCCGGCCGCTTGCTCTGCAGGCCGTGCACCGAGAAGACAGTGTTCTGGGTGCCTTCCGACATGCCTCCGGGTTCGGCCTCAACGATGCGGCTGCCGGCTACTCGAAGCTCATTCGCGAGGCTTTCCGTCCCGAATGGTGGTCCGGAAGCCGCCCAACGGCAGAAGGCTACACCCAGATGGAAGCAAACTTTTCCCTGTATTGGGGCATCAGCCTGATGCTCTATCAAGCCACCCTGATTTCCGACCAGTCCCCCTTCGACCAGTTTGCCAGCGGCAACCAGGATGCTCTCAGCAGCCAGGCCAAAGAAGGCATGCGGATCTTCTTCGGTGGCGGCAAATGTGCCGATTGCCACGGCGGCTCGGAGTTCGCCGGAGCAGCCATCAGCCAGGTGCGAGGACTGCCAGACGAGCACTTTGTCATCGAAAACATGTTGATGGCGACGGGCAGGGCGTTCTACGATAGCGGTTTCTACAACATCGGTGTTCGACCGACCGCAGAAGACATCGGTCTCGGAGCCAGCCACCCCCGGCTTGGGCCGCTCTCCTACTCGCGCCAGGAACAGCG
>JBEIEK010000519.1:0-3127 GCA_040382995.1 Planctomycetaceae bacterium | reverse complement strand
TCTCTTTAATCTTTTCAAAACACTTTTTACGACCTGGGACGGCTTGGCTCTTGCCGAGCCACCAAACGCTTGTCCGCGTTGTGAGCAATTGCGAGCGTTTTTGCGGAGCAGCAGGGATCGGTGCAGCCATTGCGTCAGGGATGCGGCCCAGCAGGAGCTGCGCCCTCCCGGCACCGCCTGCTGCCAACCGTCATAACCGGGCCATCACCAGGGCGGCCCGCAGCGCGCGTTCCTGAACTCGCAGCGCCTCCAATGCCTCTGCATGAGTGACCTGCACGAGCCGCAGTGCGTCGCCCGGACGCAACTGCCCTGCCGGTGACAGGTCGGCGGAAATCACGTGGCCAATTCGAGGATACCCGCCGGTCGGCGCACAGTCAGCCATCAGCAACAGCAACTGCCCGTCCGCCGGAAGCTGGAGTGTTCCCGGAACAACTGCCGCCGACTTCAATCGCCCCTGCTCAGAACCTGCAAGCACCAGCTCACTTCCGCGCAGCCGATAACCCATCCGGTCCGATTCCGGTCTGATCACAAAGCTCTGCCCCAGCACCGCATCACGCGAATCCGGCGTCAGCTGCTCCCAGTAAGTCCCGGCAACAAAACGCAGAATCGTGGGGGCGTCGTTCGGAAGCGACTGCAGGCGGATGCTCCATGCGGCCTGCTTGTCGGCTGATGGCAGCCACGGCAAGGCTTTGTCTGACGACAAGTCGCACACCGCCAGGCAATCACCCGAGACCAGCCGGCGTCCCTCGAAACCACCCCAGCCACCGCGGAGCAGCGTGGAGCGACTGCCCAGCAACTCCGGGACGTCAATGCCACCCG
Source organism: Planctomycetaceae bacterium (assembly GCA_040382995.1). Lineage (GTDB taxonomy): Bacteria > Planctomycetota > Planctomycetia > Planctomycetales > Planctomycetaceae > SXXK01. The sequence goes on along the minus strand of JBEIEK010000519.1, from coordinate 2,308 downwards.
CCACGGCCAATACCGCACGGCAGCCGCGGACTGCCGCACCAAATCTGAGCACGGCTCCACGCCGCACAAAGACCGGCCGCTGAACTGGCAAATCGCAACACGATCCGTCCTGGCGTTCCATCTGTGCCCGCATGTCGGCGCCACAGACGGCAATCACCGCGTCGTTCAGCACTTCAAGGTCATCACCAAGCAGCGTCATCTCCAGTGCCGCGGCCGCGTCCGGATTGCCCACGAGCCGATTGGCGAGCCGATGCGAGAGCAGATCCATGGCTCCGCCCGTCGGTACTCCCCAATGTCCGTAACCCATTCGACCGCAGTCCTGCACGGTCGTCATGAGTCCCCCGCGGAGCACCCGCAGCACCGCACGGCTCATGGCTGACGCTCCAGCCAGACTTCATCGCCCGGCTGCAGCAGACAGGCTGGACTCTGTTGCGGGTCGAAGAGCCGCAGCGAGGTGTGGCCGACGATATGCCAGCCACCGGGCGAATTCTGAGGGTAGATGCCGGCGAATTCCCCGGCAATCGCCACTGATCCAGCGGGTACTGCGATCCGGGGAGTTGCACGGCGTGGGATGTGCAGCGGTTCAGGGAGGCCGGACAGATAAGGAAATCCGGGAGAAAAGCCAATCATCCGCACACGCAGGACGGATGTTGTGAGCATCTCGATGCAGTCTTCCACCTTCAGACCGCAGGAGTCTGCGACGCCGGGCAGATCCGGCGAGTGTTCCGGAAGGAAAGAGACCGGGATTCGTACGGTCCGCGGGGCGGCGATTCGGGCATCAATCGGCTGCTGCAGCCGCTCGCGCAGACGCTTCTCAAGAAGGTCCGCGGCGATATCCAGGGGACTGAAGTGGACAGCCAGCGATGACCAGCCGGGGACAAGACCGCGCACGTCGCTGTCTGTGAACGCCGCGAGGGAGCGGTGAGCTGCGTGAACAACGGTCTCTGCAGATTGTTCGGGTAATTGTGGCCAGGAGAACAGTAAAGTGGCGTCTCCAGGTCGCTCGCAGCAGGGTTCGGGGATGTTTGATTTTTCAGATTCATCCAATACGCCACGATTCTCGCCATGATTGCAGTGGTCGTCAGACATTTCGGCCTCGCCCCCCAATCTGCGCAGCCATCGCTCGTATCCGGATCGCCTCTGAGTTTCCTTTCTTCGCCGGATATCTCAGCGCATGTCGCACAATCCAGCAGCGATGACCTGCCACGGCTTCGTCGCTGGAGCACTTCACTTCCTCGACCCACGTTTCGCAGACCCTGAGGGCGACTGCCGGATGGTCCTTCGCGATATCGCCGAGGTGGTTGGCGACAGATCGCCGCACGTAGAGTTCTGCGTCGTCCTTAAGCAATTCGAGAAGCGGGAGTGCAAGGTCAGGATTGGCTTGAAACTCCGGCATTCGCATTGCCCAGGGCAGACGTGGCCGAGTCCCTTCACTCACGAGTCGACGGACATGGGCATTTTTGTCCTTCGTCCAGCAATTCAGCATTTCAAGGCATGGCGAGCGGTACTGGATCAGAAATGGTCTGATGCTGAATTCAGCGGTGAAGCGTTTCGTGAGTTCGAAGTTCGCCATCATACCGCTCTCGAAGTGCGACACTCCGCGGCTGGCAATCAACTGGCTGTGCGGGAAGTAGAAGAACGGAGCAAGGCCGTTTCCATCGGTCTGTTCGAGCGGGGGGCCGAATGCTTTCACGAGCAACGGGGCAGTCTCAGCGAACGACGCCGGCAACTGTTCAGCCATCGCATCTGCGATCTTCATGGCTCGTTGTTTCAGTTCGAGCCTGTCGAGGCCGCTCGACGCGAAGGTCTGGAATCGAACCAGGTCGAACCCCTCGACGATTGCTGAAAGAGACTCACCGATCAGCGCTACGAGCCTGCGATCCATGAGTTCCTTCAGCGGCGTGCCACGCTGAATCGAGTAGGGCGCTGTGAACCTCTGCGAGGGATGAGCTTTGTCGGTTGCCATCATCTCTGCCGCTTCATCGTGGCAACACCTACCGTCCATTGATTCCAGGCGTGTTCAGGACCGAGCGCAACGACCTCAGTACAGGCGGTGCACCTGAGACATCTGGTGGATTCGTCAGGAACTTAAACTGACCGTCCGTCAGCTGCTGAAGGGCGGTGCCTGAGACCTGTGGTGTGCCGACTCACCTATCTATTTCGCCCATCAGTAAATCAAGTTGACGAAAAACGCCGTCTTTTGTACGCTTTTATTGTACCGATGCACCTTTGATGCACCCTATTTTACAAAAAAGCCGACGATGCGACAACCTCACCCTTGGTATTCGGAAACTCGATCTGGCGGTGG
>JBEIEK010000518.1:0-3137 GCA_040382995.1 Planctomycetaceae bacterium | reverse complement strand
GGCATGAAATGCCAGGTTCGTCGTTCTCCGAGCCCAGTCGCCCTGTGAGGGCAGCTCTCAGCGAGTCCCTGCCGTGTTCCGGCTGGCGCGCGTGGGCGGATGCGATGTCGCTGGTACTCTGCCAATGCCGCCTTGACGCCTGCAGCGCGTGCAGCCATAGGGACGGTTGCAGGGGTGAAGCTAAGAGCTGGCCTTACAGGCCGACATGGGTGCTTTGCTGGTTTCCCGGGGTTGTCACCCCGGGCTGATGGAGCTGGCCTTACAGGCCGAAGTCGCAGCGGGTGGGGCTGGGATGCAGAGCGTGCGTGAGGTGCTCTGGCTGGTTTTGCGGGGTTGTCACCTCGGGCTGGTGGAGTTTGGCTGACAGGCCGGAGTCGCAGGGGGTGACCCCGCGAGCGCGCACTCGGCGGGATCCTGGTGAAATGGAAAGGCTTGCACCAAGTGCAGAGATCTCCTCTGATTCGCGAATTGAATTCAGCGAGTAAAAGGAAGACGTTCGAACTCAGCGAGTTGTACAGTACGTTGGAGAAACCTGAGGTCATGAACTATCTCTTTGATACTCCCGACGCGGGCAAATTAGGCGTGAGTGGTATCATTTGATACCACGGACCCCTTTACAATTCACGATGGATGGCTAGAATGGCCGAAAATAATGCAACCGCGGAAGAGGTGGCGGAAATCCGCCGCCTCGCTTCCGATCAAGCCCTCGTTAAGACCACCAAAACGGTGGAGTTTGACCTCATTGCTCACAACCTCACAAAGTCCGATATCTGCGACGAGATTGTTAACTGGATCAGTGCTGGTGAGCGTGTAAAGGCAACAGTTCTGCACACGGTTCCAGGTTTGATTGGACAACGAGCGTTTGAACTGAAGCCGCGCATCAATGGTCGCCTGTTCTACGTCAAGGTGACGTTGCAAACGTCTCCTCAGAACGGTGAGCGGCTTCTGGTCCTGTCTTCACATCCCGATCATTAGCACGCAGGATCACTATCAATGCGACATGTATGTCCCATTTGTGGCCAGCAGGCACTTGACGACAAGCTTGGCACTTTTGTCATGGCTGTGCCTCCCGAGATACCAGGAGGTGATTTCCGGATTGCCAACGCAAACTGGCAGGCTTGCAGTTCGTGCGGAGAAGAGATCATTCCCGATGATTTGAGCAAAGCCATCGAGCGGACGCGATATCAGCGCCTGGGGCTGCTCTCCCCCGAGCAGATTAAGCAGGTAAGGGCCAGAACTGGTCTCAGCGCAGTTGAGATGGCCCAGATAATTGGTGCCGGTGACAAGAGTTACACACGATGGGAGAACGGGAAATCCTTACAGAGCAAGGCGACAGATACCTTGATTCGACTGGTTGATCAGCATCCTGAATTGTTTGCAGATATTGACGCACAGAGATGCCCGGATCGAGAGTTGCTGATTCGAAACTACTTCGAGAGTTTAGCGACGCTCAAAGGCAGCAACCGCTCTGCGATGGCCGCACATGGTGAAGCACTGAGCTCCGCAGCGTGTGAGTTGATCCGGCACCGGCTCCTGGAGCTGGTGAATGCAGGTCAAACATGACTGGATTTGTCGCCAGTTTTCTTCACCTGGAATCGCAGGAGCTGGTCGAGTACCTGCTTCGAGAGACAGGCCAGCTCCAGGGAAATCAGGTTAACCCCAAAGATCTGCTCGATTATCTCCAGCTGCAGTATCTGCGGTTTGATTTTATGACAGAACTGCCCAAAGAAGCAAAAGCCGCTTTTGTCGGCACAACGCCCCGGGCTATGCTCTCATTTCATGATCGGTTGGTGGCCACCGATGTGGCTTTGAACGAGTCCCGCACCAGGTTCAGCGTGCTTCACGAGGTTGGCCACTATATCCTGCCTCATCATCAACATACGTTGTACGTGTGCGACAGGAAGGGCATGAGTTTTGGGACTCATCTGCTGTTTGAGCAGGAGGCAAACCAGGTTGCAGCGGATCTGTTGTTTCTGGGAGATCGTTTCGATCAGGAATCGAACAGCCGACCGATTTCAGCAAATACCGTCAAGACGCTGGCATTTCAGTTTGGAGCCTCATTCGAAGCAACGGCTCGCCGAATGGCGGAACGAACGTATCGAGATTGCATGCTTGTGTGTTTCCTGAACACGTCGACTGCAATTATCGATACTCAGGAGAATCCACGTTGGAACGTGCATTACTGCATTCCATCCGCGTCATTCGCAAATCGATATTTTCAGACATTAAACCAGGGTGGAGTGCCTGACGATGTCTTCGCCGCCCTCGCGCTGAATGGACGGGATATCCAGGATAGTGAGTCAATCGGAGTGTCGATTGCCTGTGGTGCAGATGTCCAGCCGACGATGTTCCACGCGGAGTACTTCTACAATCGATACAATGTCTTCTGTTTTCTCACACCAGCACTGGGGTAAACTGTTGGCCGGTTTTGAGCGAACGGAAGTCACAATAACGCCCTGTGGCGTGCGGCCGATGTCAATCGGCCGGTGCGGCTTAGGTGCGTTCCTGATGCGGTTCTGGCCGCGCGGGCATGCACCGTTACCGGGGGATTGACATCCCACTGCACGCCTGATCACGATGCCCGGTCGCCTACTGTCGGCGGCACTTGCGGAGCAGGAAGTGGTTGTCGATGCGGACGACTTCCAGGAGGACGTCCTGGAGTTTGGAGCAGAGTCGGGTGGAGTGGCGTTCCAGGTGAGTCTGGCTGGTGCCTCGGTCGATGTCGAGGAAGGCCTGCAGTCCCAGTCGGTGTCCGGGGGCGCGCCAGAAGGCGAGGAACATGGGGATGCTGGCGGCGCCCTTGAGTTTCAGGCTGCCGTCCTCATCGGTACGGACCAGAACTTCGTCGTCGACGAGCTCGATGGTGGTGCGGAGTGCTTCGCTGCGGAGCGGGAGGTCCTGTTGCTGCTTGCGCTGGAAGCGGACCCAGCGTTCGAACTGGCGGATGGTTTGTTCCAGCTCGGTGCAGAGTTCGACAGGGAAATCGATGGGGCCTGAGTCGGGATCGTGGGAGGGTCGCAGACGATCGACGAAGTCGATCACCAGCCGGGCATCAAGGGGGCTGTCGTGGGCGCGGCGGCGATATTCGTTGAGGGGGAGTTCGTGCGGGAGGATGAAATCGAGAAGTGTCCGTGCGG
>JBEIEK010000517.1:0-3181 GCA_040382995.1 Planctomycetaceae bacterium | reverse complement strand
GCTGACCACCTGGGTTGGCGCGGGTGCGGCGTGGGGCACCGATCCCATTGATCGCTTCATCTACAGCACAGCATCTCGCGCGGGCCGCGACTGGTGGTCCCTCCAGTCACCCAGATCCGTTCAGCCACCATCAGCGTCCACCTGGGCCACCGGTCCGATCGATGCGTGGGTCGAAGCCAGGCTCGCTCAGAACAGCATCACCCCCTCCCCGGAAGCCGATCGCCGCACGCTCATCCGCAGACTCTCCTTCGACCTGCTGGGGCTCCCTCCGGATCCAGCGGACGTGCAGGCCTTTGTTGACGATCAGGCTCCCGACGCGTGGCCACGTCTGGTCGATCGAATGCTGGAGTCACCACACTACGGCGAACGCTGGGCTCGGCACTGGCTGGATGTGGTGCGTTTCGGAGAGAGTAATGGGTTTGAGTACGACGAGCCGCGGGATAATTTCTGGCCGTATCGCAACTGGGTCATTGACGCCTTCAACGCTGACCTGCCGTGGGACGAATTTGTACGTCTGCAGATTGCCGGCGACGTCCTGCACCCTGACGATGTCTCGGCCGCGGCTGCTGCGGGCTTCCTTGTGGCAGGTGCCCACAACACGACGCTGCCGTCCAGTGAAAAAATGCGGATGGCGATGGCTCAGGATGAAATCGAAGACCTCGTCGGAGTCGTCGGCCAGACCTTTCTGGGGCTGACAATCAACTGTGCACGCTGTCACGATCACAAGTTCGATCCGATTACACAGCAGGAATACTATTCCGTGGCCGCAGCTCTGGCGGGCGTACGGCATGGTGTTCGCAATCTGCCTGTGCCTTTAAGTCCCGTTCAACAGCAGCAACTTGCGGACAGTCGTTCCAGGTTGCAGTCTGCGGAGTCGCAGAAGGCCGCGCTGCTGCAGCCGGTGCGTGAGCGGCTGATTCGCGAGCGTGGCGTGTCGCCGGAGGCTTCTGCTGTGGCGGCAAAAGTGCCGCAACCGCTCGCCGCCTGGGAATTTGACAACAGCCTTGACGACTCAACCGGAAAACTTCCCGGGACCGCTCACGGAGCAGCGGAAATCGAAAATGGGGCACTCGTGCTGAATGGCAGTGACGCGTGGGTGTCGACGCCACCGCTCGCCGAACCGCTCCACGAAAAAACGCTCGAAGCCTGGGTTCAGCTGGGAACGCTCGACCAGGGAGGCGGCGCGGCCATCAGTGTGCAGACGACCGATGGTGTTGTGTTCGATGCGATTGTCTTCGCGGAACGTGAGCCGCGGCGATGGATGGCTGGCAGCAATAATTTTCTCCGCTCGTCTTCATTCAACGGCCCGGATGAAGTCGCCGCTCACAGCCAGTATGTGCATGTGGCGATTGTGTATGCGAAGGACGGCTCGATTACTGCATATCGGGAGGGCGAAGTGTATGGAAAGGGCTATCGGCCGGGTGACCTGCAGGTCTATCCCGCGGGCGGCACGCAGGTGCTCTTTGGTCTCCGACATGGGTCGCCGGGGGGCAACCGTCTGCTGAACGGCCGCGTCGAGCGGGCAAGGCTCTACAATCGAGCACTCACTGCTGACGAGGTGGCTGCGTCCGCATTCGTGGGCGGCAGCAGTGTGGTTCCGGTTTCGGCCATGCTGGCGGCAATGACGGCCGAACAGCGCGACAGGGTGAAGTTGCTGGACGAACAGATCGAGGCAGAGCGGCAGCTGCAAAAGCAGTTTGAAGAATCCCGGACATCCAGCCTTTACACCTGCGTCGCTGGTGATCCCGGAATCACGCACGTGCTCCGCCGCGGCGATGTTTCGCAGCCGGGCGAGGTTGTGCGGCCTGCGGGGTTGCAAGCCGTCACGGGCGTTCCGGCCGACTTTGGGCTCGCGGCGAATGCTGCAGATGCTGATCGTCGCCGCAAACTGGCTGAATGGATCACGCACCCCGAAAACCCGCTGTTTGCGCGAGTGGCAGTCAACCGCATCTGGCAGTATCACTTTGGTCAGGGACTGGTGGCGACGGCTGGTGACTTTGGCTTCAGCGGCGGCCAGCCCAGCCACCCGGAACTGCTGGACTGGCTGGCGTTAAAATTCCGTGAGAGCGGGTATCGGGTGAAGTCGCTGCATCGGTTGATTCTGACATCGGCAGCCTGGCGTCAATCCTCCGCCTGGCGCCCCGAGGCGGCTCAGGTGGACAGTGAAAACCGACTGCTTTGGCGGCGAACGCCGCAGCGGCTGGAGGCGGAGTCGTTGCGGGATGCGCTGCTGGCGGTGACTGGTCGACTGGATCGTACCGTGGGCGGCCGGGGATATCGCGACCTGCGGCATTTCAAATACAAGGGCAGCAACTTTTATGAATCGCTGGTGGAGTCGGCTGAGGCGGAGGCTGGTGCCGGGGTCTGGCGACGGACCATCTACCGATTTGCTCCGCGGGGAGGCCGCAATTCCTTCCTCGATACCTTTGACTGCCCGGACCCCTCCGCAGCCGCTCAGAAGCGAGCTTCCACCACGACTCCGCTGCAGGCTCTGGCACTGCTGAACAATGATTTGACGTTTGAAATGTCGGAAGCGCTGGCGGAGCGAGTGATTCGCGAGGGGGCGTCCACACCAGCCGCTCAACTGCAGGCCGTGCTGCGACTGACTCTTGGCCGGGACGCCGCTGCGGACGAACTCGACGCGGGGGTCACGTTTGTGCAACAGCACGGCCTTGCCGCCTGGTGCCGCGTGCTGGTCAACAGCAACGAGTTCCTCTACATTCGTTAGGCGGTGCCGTGCGGAAGACCCATTGAGCGGCCGGGCTTCTGCCGAATGGCGTTGAAGTTCTCTCAATCGCCGCAAAAGAGCAGGCAAGGCGAGCGGGGGATGCAATCCCGGGTAACGGTGCGTGCCCGCGCGGCCATCGCCGCACCAGGAGCGCACGCGGAGCGTTACCGGCCGATTGACATCGACCGCACGCCTTTCAGGATCGAAACGAGGCGTGTTAATGGTGCGCTCAAGGTGCACGCTCAAGGTGCATGGCACCCAGACATGCGCCGCAGCCAGAGGCGCTAAAGCTTTCTGGAATCCTGTAAACAGATGGGTGAATACACGGAAGCGAGCAAAACGCAATCACCGAGACGCACCCGTGAGGAAGCGGGCTACCCATACGCCCCACGTCACGTTCGCAGTGGGAAGCGGGGAAGGGGCTGGGGCGCGGGAGTGCGAGTGAGAGAGTAG
>JBEIEK010000516.1:0-3183 GCA_040382995.1 Planctomycetaceae bacterium | reverse complement strand
GTTGAGGGCCGGGCGAAGTTCCATCTGAGCCGACAAATCAGTTTGCGGCTTGGCAGGAGCCGCGCCCTCCCGATGATACGACCTGCCGCAATTCCGAGCACGAGCACGAGCGCGAGGGGGATTGGTTTGTGCCGCCGGAGCATCTGGAGAAGGTGCGCGAGCGATTTACTCGCGAAGAGGGCGCAACGGCATCACATTAAGAGCCGGCTGGTTGATACTGGTGCGTGCTGGCGTCAAGGGCGACCGGGGTCAGGCTTGAGCGGGCAGTCGTTCCAGGGCCAGCTGCAATCGTTCGCGGATTGCGGCGGTAATTCGTGCGGCGCCAAGGTGTCGTGCGGCGGCGGTGATGGGGTCGGGATCATTGCGCAGGCTGGGTTCGTGCAGCAGCAGGCCGGCCAGTTCTGCGAGACTGATGTCTTCCACCGCCCGTGGTTCCTCGTCGCGCGGCGACGAGGTTCGGAAGGGAACGATGTCTGTCGGAGTGGTGGCCCAGAGGAAGCGGCAGGCGTCTTCATCGGTGACCGGAAACTCTTCCGTCAGTGACAGGATGCGTTCGCGAGTCTTCTCGTGGACTCGCCGAATTTCGTGCAGGCGTGCAATGCGCTGGACGAACAGATCTTCGCGGATTGGGGCGAGTCGCCCTAGTTCCTGTCGGATGAGCTGCTGGAGTGTGCTGGTGTAGTCCTCGTCGCGAAAGCGATCAGGTTCAGGACGAGGCTGTTCGTCGGCACAGTCCTGAGTTGGTGTGGCCGGAGTCGTTGTGGCCTGAGTTGGCGGTGGTGATGCTGGTGCCGGCGGTGTGAGCGTGGCGAGGCGGCTGACGGGCGTTGGCGGTTCGGAAGTGACCGAGATGTTTGGTGTGTCGCTGCCGGCGGCGCTGAGGGCCGGGGTGTTTTCGGTCGTTTTCTGCTGGCGGTACTGGTTCAGCAGGTCGGTTAGTTTTTTGTGGACCAGATCTGTCGCGCCGTCGCAGTCATACCACCACTCGGGCGACCAGATCCGAACGATATTCCAGCCAAGATTTCGCAGGATTTGTTCGCGGATTTTGTCTCGATCACGGGCGGTTGCGGAGCTGTGGTAGGTGGCCCCATCGCATTCGATGCCGGCGAGGTAAGCGCCGGGAGCATCGGGATTGACGACGCCGAGGTCCACGCGAAAGCGGGAGACACCGATTTGCGGAACGATGTTCCAGCCGCGTTGCTGCAGGCGTTCTGCGACGGCCTGTTCGAAGGGGGATCCGAAGCTGCCGACGGAACCAGCGTTTGCGGCGGGCAGCGCAACAGCTCCGCGATCAGCGTAGTCGAGGAAGGCTTTCAGGTGGACGACGCCTGTGTGGCGGACACCATCGACGCGGAGCTTTTCGGCTTTGAAGGAGGCATAGACGACAAGTTCGCGACGTGCGCGGGTAACGGCGACATTGAGCCGTCGGTGACCGCCTTCGCGGTTGAGTGGCCCGAAGTTGAGTGTCATCGCGCTGGTCTGATCGGGTCCGAAGGCGATGGAGAACAGCATCACATCGCGTTCGTCGCCCTGAACATTTTCGAGGTTCTTGACGACTGTTGGTTCAATGCGATCTTCGCTGAAATACCATTCGATTGCCGGTTGTTCCCGGCGTGCCTGATCCAGCAGGTCTTCGATCAGGGTCTGCTGAGGGAGGTTGAAGGTGATGATGCCCAGCGTGGGCCGCTGGTCCTCGGGCAGCAGGAGTCCGGTTTGCATGCGTTGGACGGCAGTGGCCACAATCGCATCGGCTTCTTTGCGATTGGTACGACTTTTGCCGCGATCGAAGAGGCCATCCGGGAGATACTTCAGGGAGACAGCGCGGTCCTGAGTGACGGCGGAGGGAAAGGTGATCAGCTGGTTGTCGTAGTAGTACCAGTTGGAGAAGGCAATGAGGGATTCATGGCTGCTGCGGTAGTGCCAGTTCAGTTGCAGTGTGGGCAGGCCTGATGCGCGGGCTTCGTCGAGGATACTTTCGAGATCCTGTTCGTGATCCTGAAGATCTTCGTTCTCGGAGTCGGCATCGTTGCGACCGAAGAAGTTGGTGGGTGGAAGTTGTTTGGGGTCACCGACGATCACGGTCTGGCGGCCGCGTGCGATGGCGCCGATGGCATCCCAGGTGGTAATTTGTGAGGCTTCGTCGAAGATTACGACATCGAACAGGGCCTGAGAAGCCGGCAGGTACTGAGCGATCGACAGGGGCGACATGAGCAGGCAGGGGGCGAGCTTTGCGAAGGATTCCGGCATGGCGGAGATGACTTCCCGAATTGTGCGGCTGGGGCGTTGCAGCTGCATCTGGTGTCGGAGCAGTCCCAGTTCGGACTGTCGCGAGGGCTGATCGATTCTGGGGAGTGACAGGTTCAGGCAGGATTTGACGTGGTTGGCGGCCTGACTGCGGGCTTCGTCGTCGAGTCGACGGAATTCCAGGATAGCTTCTTCGTGACTGAAGCTCTGGAAGGACCTGAGTACGGGATTGCTGCCGATGGCTTCGGGCAGCCACCAGCGGACGAAGGCCAGTTCGAACGCGGGGAGCAGTTGATCGGGGGTCAGTTGCTGCAGTTCGAGGGCCTGGAGGAAGGGTGAGAGTCCGAGGGTTTCGCAGCGCGAGCGAACTCCGGACCACGCCGTCCATTTGCGCAGCAGTGGGCGTTGTTCGAGGATCGCGTTGGCGCCGGTCAGGACTTCAGCGAGGACGTTGGGACTGGTGCGGGAGAGTGGTGAGGCGCCAGCTTTTTCCTTAAAGCCTTTGAGGGCGGCAGTGACGCGCTGGTAGGCCTTCAGCAGTCGTTCTGCTTCATCCACGAGGGCTTGTTTCTGAGCGGGGCTGTCCCATGTTTGTCGGAGCGTGCTGAGGATGGGGGCCTCGGGGCCGAACTGGATCTGCAGATCATCGAATCGTTTGCGGAGCTGCAGAGCCGACTGAATCCAGGTCTGTAATTTTTCGAGGGGAGTTTTCCAGCCGTCCGGGAAGGGAATCAGTGGCGTCATGCGGCACTGCTGAATGGCGACCAGCGCTTCCTGCATGTGTCGCAGGTGTCGCAGATCGCGGGCGGGATCGGCCTGTCCGGAGATAGTCCAGGTTTGCAGGAGTTTCCGGACGCGGCGCTGGGCGATGAGTGTGAGGGGCCAGATACCGGCGAGGGCCTGTCCTAATTCGAGATCCAGTTGATCGATGGGGATGCG
>JBEIEK010000515.1:0-3183 GCA_040382995.1 Planctomycetaceae bacterium | reverse complement strand
TGGGAGGACGGGAGCAGTTCGAGGTCGAAGAATGTGATTTCTTCGGTGGCGGTATTGTGCAGTCCGCCGATGCACCAGGTTTCCTCAGGAATGCAGATGCCACGCATTTCAAGTTGTCTGCGGACCCGGCGGTCATTGAGCATTGCAGCGAGTGCCCGCGCGTTGGCTCCGCCGGGATTCCCTGAACAGGCACCACAGTGATAGGCGGATTCGTGAGGGTTATTGAGGCAGACGGAGCCGTGCCCGAGTATCAGCAGAATGCTGGCGAAATCGGAAACGAGGCCGATGTCACGAAGCGAGCGTTCAGCAAGGTTCACCATTTCAGAGAGCGTGAATCCAATGCCGTCTTCGTGAGGACCTGCGGGAGTGCCTTCGGGGCGTTCGAGCCTGAGTCGAGTGATGGCAGGTGGAGCGACAATGCGGCGGGCGGTTCGATTGACGCGGGCAGCAAAGCGGGGGAAGAGAATTCTTCCGAGCAGAGGCACGGTGGCAAGTGGCCCGAGGAAGGTGGTCAGCAGGGCACCGGTGACAGACGAGCGGCTGCCGGAATTGATCCCCTGGGAGGCGCGACCGAGTATGCGTCGGGCGGTAGCGCGGTGGCGATGGGAGTCTTCAAGGGCGTAAACAACGTCTTCGACGATCCAGTTTTTGGGGGTCACGACAACGGGGCAAAGTGCGGTCCACGTGGCTTCAGCGGCACCGCGGTAGTACATGGGCACGCAAAAGAAGCCGGCATTGCCGAAGGTTTCGATTTCAGGACAGGCTTCTTCGAGATGTCGCCGGAAGGATTCTTCCCGAGCATCGATGCAGGTGACAATCTGGAACTTTGGCCGCTGGGGTTTGATGTGCGGTCGTGCGGCGCGAATGTGGACGGCATCGAGTGCCTGGTGCAGGAGCCGTCGCTCAAAGGCGAGATGAAAGAGACGACGTCGTTCGAGGCTGTCGAAGGTGCGGACCTCCTGATGCAGCTCCCGCCACTGTTCGGGAGTCAGGCCGGCCAGTTCGCTCGGGCCCCAGCCATGAATCTGGGAAAGCTGGAGCAGGACAAAGGCTTCGTGTTTGAGTGTTGACTGCTGTTGAGTGTGTCTGAATTCCGGCAGCAGCCTGGCGGTCGCCTCAGGAATGCTCAACTGTGTTCCCAGTTGCCCGCGAATGACCTCCGCAGTCGCAAACTGATCAAGAATCAGACGGACGGCCAGAAATTGCATCAGCGTTCCAGGCGGGGAAGCGCGGAACACGCGGTCGGGGCGAGTTTCGGTTTGCCAGAGCATCCCGGCCCAGCCGCGAAGTGCTAACAGCGACTGGCGAAGCCAGTTTCGACGTTCGCTGGAGCTGATCCCGAACGCCTGAAGGGACGCAAGAATACTGGCAGCGGGCGTTGTCTGACCACTGCGGAGTGGTTCGAGCGCGGCGGGAAGTTCTCGGAGCCAGCGGCGAGCACTGCAGACGGAGTGTCGAAACAGCCCGCAGAATGCCGCCAGAAAACCGTCTTCCTGATCCGGCAGTGACCACTGTGCGTAACCCTGATCCAGCCATGCAGCACAGAAGCCGACCAGCACCTCATTGACGAGTTCGTCCGGGTCCTGACCCGTTTTTGAAAACAGCAGATTGCGAATGCGGACAGCCCCGGCTGCCGACTGATCGGCGGCAGGGACTGTATTTGAGCCGAGCCCGCGCTGAATCAACTCCCACGTCCATTTCAGCGATGCCTCTTCCCAGTCTGTGTCCTTCCAGTGGTCCGGATTGCCTGACGCAACCTGAATGCCGGCCGCAGCAATGATGCTTTGGTGTGGCGAGGTGTCGCGCTGTGCTGGAGTCATTGCGGACCAGTTCAGCAGCCATGCCCGGGAGGATTCGATGAGTGCAGTGCGGCGAGACTCTGACACGGCGGAATGAAAGCTCCGCAGCCCATCAAGCTCAGCAATCATCCAGTGCAGCTCATGATCGGTTTCCGGGGTGACCAGATCACGGAGTCGACTGAGTCGCAGTTCAATGCGTGGCGCCAGGCCGGCGACGGACTGCTGTGCCGCCTGACCGCAGTCCTCTTCGAGGATTTCCCGCAGGTCTGATTCCCGGATACGACCGCGTTGAAGTTTATTGCGGTAGCGGGTTTCGCTGAGCCAGGGTTCGCAGCCGTAGATTTCCGGCACCTGCCGCAGGACATCGAAAAACGACGACTGTTCCATTCCCTGCAGTGGGTTCAGGAAGGCGAACGATGTGATGGGGCCCTGCAGAGGCAGGAGTTCGGCCAGCTGCCGGATTTCCTGTTCGACTTCGCATTCGAGGTCAGACATGCTGTCTTTCCCTGGCGGTGAATGGTGATGCGGAATGTGGCGTTTGCCGGTCACAGCGCTAACGACGAGCGGCGGCTGTGACCGACCCTGCTGGGAAAGCTGAACGCTACTTGCAGGCCAGCGTCCGAAACGTCGAATTCTTTTGAAACCAGTGCATAAGCACGCGTCTACCGGAGGTGCAGCAAAGCGCACTGAATGCGCAGGGCACGGGCACCGCAATCCTGAGAGCATCTGATTACGAGCGCAGACACATCGACCGAGCAAACACACCGGACTGTCGCGCGACTTCAGCCGACCGGCGGCGGGGGTCGTGAGCCACGGGCATCGACCGGACGGCACGGCACTGGCTGAAGACTGAGTGCCATGTGCAGGGACTGAGGGCGATTCGCGTCCACGTCAAACATGGAAGCGTGCCCGATGAATTCGGTCTCTTCGATCTCAATCTCGGGTTCGATTGCCGAAGCTTCCAGCGATTCGCCGGGGGCACTGACGCAGTCACCGCTACAACCCGATTCTGACGAAAACACGGGTACCATCGACGACAGCCAAAGGGCTTGCGTCAGGCACAGCGTCAGGATGCAAAGGAAATAAGCCATGGAAAAAATTTTTACTGCCGTTGCCACGTGTGTCAAGGGGAACCGTGGAGAATCCGATGGAAAGCAGTCGAATAAGCGAGGACGTGCCGGCGATCCTCGCAAGGGGAGCGCTGGATCAAGGTCACCAGTCCAGCAATGGCAGGTGCGACCGATTCCTTAATTGATAGCCATGGAATGCTCTGGTAGTCTGCAGGGGCGACGAAGGTCCGCTGGCATAGAAGTTCTCTGCAGTCGGTTGCGGCCGGGGGGTCTGTTTGTGATGAAAAAGGAGCCTGCCTGTGACAACTCAGCAG
>JBEIEK010000514.1:0-3211 GCA_040382995.1 Planctomycetaceae bacterium | reverse complement strand
GGCCGATTGACATCGACCGCTCGCCCTGGGACGTTTTTTGTGATCCGTTCGGGCTGGGAACTGACGATAGTTGGGGGATTGAAATATCCCAATTTGCCTGTCCTCGCGCCGTTTCACCATCCCAGCTTCGCCCTCCCGGCAGCGCCTTTTGCCAGAAAGTCAACGCCATTGAGCGCCCGCCTGCGGTGCTAACGCGTCGGGGCGGCCAGACAGAACAAATGCTTTTCGCCTCGCAGCAGCAGACGCCCGTTGACGGGCACGGGTGAGCCGATAATTGGTTCCTGCATGTTGTTTTCAGAAAGCACCTGCATGCCGGTTTCGCCAATCGAGGCGACGAAGACCACACCGTCTTCGCGCGGAGCGTAGAGCTTGCCGTCGGCGATCACAGGTGAGGCATAATAGTTGGTGCGGTGCTTCGGAAAGGCACCTCGCCAGATCGATTGCCCTGAAGCGGGCTCCAGGCATTCCACTTCGCCTCCGTCGCGGACAAGATAGACTCGATCCTGATGCACCGCGGGACTGGGCACAAACGTACCAACGTCGTCGCGGAGCCATGCGTGAGCCGACGCGGTGACGTCGCCGGATCCAGCCAGTCGAATGCCGTGCAGCCGTGGTTTCCCACGATCGTTGCGACCAAATGCAATCACGGCCGTGTCACCGACGATCACCGGCGTCGAAATGGATGGCCAAAGGCGTTCAGCATCCGGATTGAAATTGCCGCAGGACCAGACGAGTTCACCTTTTTCGGCATCGTGCATGGTCAGATGTTCCGCGCCCCAGGTCAGGATGGTCTCCCGGCCTGCGTGCGTGATCACCAGCGGCGTCGCATAACCGTGATCACCCTCCTGTGGCGTTTGATAGTTGCGAGCTGTTTTCCAGGCGATTTCGCCCGACTGCTTGTCAAAGGCCGCCACCCATGACTCGCCATTGTGCATGCGAGCGAGGATCACATGGCGGGCAGTGAGCACGGGGGATGTGCCGTGATCCCAATACAGCGTATCGCTGCCGAAGCGTTCCACGATATTTGTTTTCCAGCGGACGGAGCCATCGAGATTGACTGCGGCGAGGGTTCCGCTTTTGAAGTACACGAACAGGCCTTTGCCGTCGGAAACCGCTGATGCATTGCAGCCCGATCCATTGCGGTGGCGTCCGGCGTTTTCGGCGTCGAACGCGGTCTGCCAGAGCTGTTTTCCGGACCAGTCCAGAGCCAGCAGTGCGTCACGGCCCTCAACCGGTGCCGTGAGATAGATGGTCTGATTGACCACGATCGGGGTTGAGCAGCCTTTGCCGGGGAGGGCCGCTTTCCAGACCAGCGTTTCGTCGCTCAATTTTTCCGGGTATTTTCCGGAGGCAGCGCTGCCGGTGTCAGCAGGTCCGCGCCAGCGCGGCCAGTCTGAACAGAAGCCGGATTTGGCGGAAACACCAGCGCAGCACAGACCAAGAAGAAATGCGGCAAAAAGAACACGCGGCATGGCGGAAGGTCTCCGGTTTGAAGGACATCTGCAGGTACTGCGACCTGTTTATAACAGCCCGGTAACGCTCACGCGACTGAAAACGAGACGGAATTCGCGGGGCTCGACAGGCAAAGCCACGCCTGCGACACTCACGGAAATCCGTTGTTCCCTGTTCGTTATGCCGACCAGTCACCAGTGAGTACTCATGAAGCCCAAAGCCCCCGCAAACGAATCATCAGCTCCCATGCTGCGTCAGCGGGACATGCTCGGGCCACGCAGCTCCGAACCGATCCCCGTGCTGCGGCTGAAATCACGCAGCCTGCACCCGCTGGTGTATCGCAAACGAATTGATTCTGCTGAAGGTGTGCGAGCGGGGGATTTGGCCGCCGTGTATGCCCCGGGCGAGCCCCAGCCGTTTGCCTATGGCATCTGCAATCCCCGCAGCGAACTCTTTCTGCGAATTCTCTGGCAGGGACCACAGCCTCCCGACGATGCTGCCTGGCGACGGAAGCTGCAATCCGCCGTGGATCTGCGGCGACAGCTGCTGGGACTTGATGCCATCGGTACAGCCCGTCGTCTGATCCACGCGGAATCAGACGGACTTTCCGGCCTCGTGGTTGACGAATTCAACGGGGTGCTTTCGGCCGAAGCGTTTTCACTGGGCATGTACCAGCGCGGCGCCCGTCTCCTGCAGATGCTCTGCGAACTCACCGGGGCTTCGCACTGGATGCTCCGCGGCAGCCCCCAGTTTTTGTCTCAGGAAGGTGCTGACCCACCGGTACTCACATCCCCAAACTGCCCCGACAACGTGATCATCCACGAATATGGCACTCGATTTCGCGTCCGCTTCTCCGGGGGACACAAGACGGGGTTTTTCTGTGACCAGCGTGAGAATCGTCGCCGCCTTGCAGAATTCTGTGCGGGCAAAAGCGTACTCGACCTTTGCTGCTACACCGGGGGCTTTGCCGTTCAGGCAAAAACGCTCGGAAAGGCCGAAGATGTCACAGGCGTGGACCTCGACGAAGACCCGCTCAAGGTCGCCCGCGAAAATGCCAACCTCAATCAGGCCCGCATCCGCTTTGTCCAGGCTGACATCTTCAGCTACATGCGCGAACTGCTCAAAAATGGCCGCCAGTTTGACGTGGTCGTCCTCGATCCGCCAAAGCTCATTCGTTCCCGCACCAAAATCGAAGATGGCACCCGAAAGCATTACGCCATGAATCGGCTCGCCATGCGACTGGTTCGGCCTGGCGGACTGCTGCTGAGCTGTTCCTGTGCGGGGCTGCTGCCTGAGCCCGAATTCATCCAGCTGCTCGCCGCGGCTGCTCGGTCTTCCGGAGAAGACCTCGACGGCTTCGGGCCCGCCGCGACCGGCCCCCGCTCCTTCCGAATTCTGGCGCGCTCCGGTGCAGCCCCCGATCACCCCGTCTGGTCCAACTGCCTCGAAACCGATTATCTCAAAGCGGTCTGGATGGTGATGGACTAGTTTCCGCGGGCGCCTGGGCCTGAGCACAATGGCGTTGAGTTTCTGGCAGGAGGCGGCGCCGGGAGGGCGAAGCCGGGATGGTGAAACGGTTTGAAGAACACCGGAAGTCGTCTTTCGGACTGGACCCCACGTGACAAGGCGTGCGGGGGATGTTAATCCCCCGGTAACGGTGCGTGCTCGCGTGGCCAGAACCGCATCAGGAACGCACCAGAGCGTTACCGGCCGATTGACATCGACCGCTCGCCCTGGGACGTTTTTTGTGATTCGTTCG
>JBEIEK010000513.1:0-3229 GCA_040382995.1 Planctomycetaceae bacterium | reverse complement strand
GTCTGAGCCGTTCCATTGAGATTCATGTGGTTGCTGATCTTCGCAC
This sequence comes from Planctomycetaceae bacterium, assembly GCA_040382995.1. Classification (GTDB taxonomy): domain Bacteria; phylum Planctomycetota; class Planctomycetia; order Planctomycetales; family Planctomycetaceae; genus SXXK01. The sequence continues at coordinate 3,183 of JBEIEK010000513.1, read as the reverse complement.
TCTGCGTGCTCGGCTGGAGACGATCTTCCCGGATGCATCCGTGACGGTCACGCAGATCGCGAACCATCTGGTGCTGCGTGGCTAGGCGCGAACGGCAGCTCAGGCCCAGTCCATTTATCAGCTGACGGAGGCGTGGCTGAAGTCCGTGCAGAGTGCGCAGACGAATCGCGTGTCTTCGGCGAGACCAGTCAGTGCGGATGCACAAAGTAACGCGGCTCCAGCCGGGGGCGGAGGCGATGCCGCAGCGACTGCTGACAGTGTCCGCGAGCTGGAGCCGGATCTGAAGGTTTCCGGCGGCGCTGTGGAGGGCCAGATCGTGAATCTGCTGACGGTACCGGGTTCTCAGCAGGTGATGCTGAAGGTTCAGATTGCGGAATTGAATCGGACGGCGCTGCGGAAATTGGGGGCGAGTTTTTTGTTTACCGACGGTCAGGCTGTGTTCGGTTCCAACGCGACAGGAGCAGGTCCGGGGCTGCCATTTGCTGGAACGACATCGTCCAGAGTGGGTGGTGTGATCGTGGATGGAAGTGGTTCATTTGCCTACATCGTGGATGCTATGCGAGCAAACTCGGTGCTGAAAATTCTGGCGGAGCCGACCCTTGTGTCGTACAGCGGTCATGAGGCGACGTTTCTGGCCGGCGGTGAGTTTCCGGTGCCAGTTCCGCAGAATTCGGGGTCGGGAACAAACACGGTGACGGTGCAGTTCAAGGAATTCGGTGTGAAGCTGGGTTTCCTGCCGCAGATCCTTGATGGAGACCGTATCCGGCTCACCGTGACCCCCGAAGTGAGTTCGATCGATCGAACGCTCAGTACGACGCTGGTTGAGAATGGTGATCCGGTTCCCGGGCTGAACACGCGGAGATCCACCACGACCATGGAAATGAAGCCTGGACAGACGCTGGCGATGGCGGGCCTGCTGCAGCTGACAATGAGTAATGAAACTCGTCGCCTTCCGGGTATCGGCGATCTCCCGGTGCTGGGCCCCTTCTTCAGCAATAACACAGGTGAACGCACCGAAAAGGAGCTGATTGTGATGGTCACTCCGTACATGGTGGAGCCGGTGGACGAATCTGAAACGGGACTGTTGCCGGGAGAAGAAGTGCAGGAACCGAATGATCTGGAATTTTATCTTTTGGGGCGTGTGGAAGGACGGACCGGTGCGGACTTTCGTTCCACGACGAACTGGGATGACCCTCTGAATCTGGTGAGCAGGATGAAGCTGCACCGCAAGTATCTCACCGGTCCATCCGGTTACTCCCGCTGACCGATCGAATGTCAGCTGATCACTCTGACCGCTGATTCCCCTGAAGGGACATTCACATGAACAAGTCAATGCGTGCTGTGATTTCATTTTCCGGCCTGCAGGCTGCCTTGCTGACGACAGTGCTGCCATCAGTCACTTTTGGCGCGGAGCCGCTGGATGAGCCTGTCAGTGGCGAACTCCTGCAGCCAGTGATCAGCGAAACTGCTCCGGAACCTGGCGTTCCAGTCGAAACACCAACGTACCGGTCTGCAGAAGCGGGAGTTTGTCATTGCCCGGCCTGTGCAGCGAAAAGGAGTACCGGGTGGTCTCGATACAAATGGCGTAAACAGGAACAGTACTGGGGATATCCCGAGCACTTTGAAGAAGTGAGTTTCGGGGTGCTTTCAACCGAGCTGTTGCGGCCCCAGGTGCTGCGTGCAGAAATGGCGCGGATGACGATTTATGACTATGACTTTGTTCCGGGCACGGCGCGTCTGAATGCACGAGGTGTTCAGCGTCTGCGGCAGCTGGCTGGCAGGGCGGTGGCCACGGGGCAGACGATTACGGTGGAGTCGACAGGGATGGAGCTTGACGATTCCCGCTACCAAAGTGTGGTGGCCGTTGCGGCCGCGGTGCATCTGCCCCCGTCGCAGGTGGTATCCGGACAACCGATTGCCGGCGGGGTGGATGGCGTGGAGGCGTTGATTCACCGCGAGACGGGACTGGACAATGCGCGGGGTTATGGGGTGCGGCAGTTTCAGTTCGGATCCGGTTCGGGTGGCTTCGGGACGTCGGGATTCGGCAGTTCGGGAAGCGGTATGAGCAGTGGTGGCAGGTGAGCGGGGTTGTGTGTGGTTTGGACTGCATTTTGCGAGTGGTGAGTTGAGGGAGAGCGTCCGATGAATCTGCGAATACTGAGCGTGAGTTTGCTGCTGCTGCCGAGTCTGGTTGTGTCCGGCTGCAGTGGCCCGGCGTCTTCGATGCGTCCCGGTTTCAAGTCGCTGACAGGGCTGATGAATGACAGGACACGGGTTTCAGAGGAGGACGCAGCGCGGTCGCAGTTCGCCGCAGCAAACTCGCGGCTAGCCGAGGAGCGGGGCGATTTGCAGAACGCAGCGGAAATGTGTCGAGAGGCGGTGCGCATCAATCCCGGAAATTCCGATGCCCTCTGGCGACTGGCGCTGCTGCATCTGAGGCAGGACGAGTTTGATCAGGCCACGGCGAGTTTCGAGAGGGCTGTGGAAGTGGATCCTCAGAATCCCATTCTGTGTTCGGACTTCGGCTACCATCTGTATCTGAATGGCGATCTGGAGCGGGCGGAGGATTACCTTCGCAGAGCGGTGCGTGTCGCGCCGCATGACAGGCGGGCATGGAACAATCTGGGTTTGGTGCTGGCAGCTCAGGGCAGGGATGAGGAGTCGCTGGCGGCGTTTCTGGATGCGGGCTGTACGGAGGCCGAGGCGCGATCGAATCTTGCTTTTGCGCAGGTGATGCGTCTGGATGCGTCCACTGCCGGGGAATCATTGAAAGCGTCTTTGGCGCTGGATCCCACCAACCCGCGGGCAATCTCTGCAATGCAGCAGTTGGCGGCGGTTGATGAACGGACACATCCTGAGGGAGTGACGCGGAGCGGGTATGCCACGATGCAGGGGGAGGGGCGGGAGGAGCGGTGATTGGGGGCGTTGGGGGGCTGCGGCTCAGCAGGAGCTTCGCCCTGGGATGGTGAAACGGTGTTAAGAACACCGGAAGTCGTCCTTCGGACTCCGCCCCACCGTGACAAGGCGAGCGGGGGATGTTAATCCCCCGGTAACGGTGCGTGCTCGCGTGGCCAGAACCGCATCAGGAACGCACCAGGGACGTTACCGGCCGATTGCCCTCGACCGCTCGCCCAGGGACGTTTTTTGTGATTCGTTCGGGCTGGGGACTGACGATAGCTGGGG
>JBEIEK010000512.1:0-3243 GCA_040382995.1 Planctomycetaceae bacterium | reverse complement strand
TGGCCCATGTTCTGACCTGCGGTCAGGTCTTTAACACCGCCCAGCAGGCTGTCGAGGAGGGATTTGACCATGGCGCACCCCCTGCAGAGGTACTGTTCCGCAGAGTGCGTGGAAAAAAGCCGCCAATGGCAGATGTGGCGTAATCAGCAGGCCTATCGTCAGACCGCGAATGGCAAAGCAAAACGGCGCGCTCAGAGTGCGCGTCATCGACTGCGGAAAAATGAACGCCGGCAACAGGGCGACGTGCTGCCGGTATTGCCGGCCGTTTTGACTTTGCCGAGTGTCTCACCGGCAACGGAAGTCCGTGGTGAAGGGACTGGTGTCGCTGCTGCGGCACCGGTGGAGACATCAGGCGTTGAGACTTCGACGTGCTGTTGTTGTGAAATACGGCGCGAGCATGGGGAAAATCGTGAGTTGTTTCCCCCCGCAGAGTCGCGCGTGGGTCATCAGTATGATCCGGATGCAAAAAAATCCTGCTGCCGGCGACCGGGCTGCTACGTGCGGTTCGACGCAACGTCGCGTTCACCACTGCAGTGTTTCTGCAGCTCGGACTGCCGCATGGCATTACGTCGCGTGCGGCTCCGCGAGGCAAGCTGGTTTCGCCAGCAACCGCCGATGATTCGGGAGTTGTGTCCCCCTGCCGAAGCCCCTGACTGAAGCGGCGTTGCCGTGCGACGCATATATCGTCCGGAAGAGCGCTCCGTAGACTATCGGGCCATCAGCGAGCAATCGCGGAAGACAACGGGTTCCAGAAGAAGCCCGATGGGGAGCGGTCGTGCGCGCTCTGTACGCGCTCTCCATCGGCTTCGTTCCAGATTGATGCACAGCCTCAACTCACGGAGATTTTCACATGGTCCAGCCTGCGTGGCCGGAGGACACGATTCGCCCCCTGCAGCTCTCGGAGTTTGACGAGCGATTCCGTCGGTATCGCTTGTCTCCTCCAGAAGCTGAGCGTGAGATCGTCGAATCACTCAGGAGATACGGACAAATCGCTCCGGTCGTCGTCTGTCTCTGTGACGGTGAATTCCTGCTGATTGATGGCTTCAAGCGACTGGCCGCAGCTCGATCCATCAAAGGATTTGAGATACTCCGAGCGCGTGCTATAGGGTGCGATGAGCGATCTGCAAAGGCAGCCATGTACAACCTGAATCGCGTGGGACGCGGTGTGCAGGAAATTGAAGAAGCGTGGATCGTGCAGGCCCTGGTACGGGAGGATGGCCTGAGCCAGGTGGAAGCAGCGGAACTGCTGAGCCATCACAAGAGCAGGGTCTGCCGACGTCTGGCATTGCTGGAGCGGCGTTGTCCGGAAGCAAGGGAGGACCTGAGTCTGGGGCTGCTGAGTCCCACGCAGGCTCGCCAGCTGGTGCGGTTGCCCGTGGGCAACCAGGTTGAGGCACTGGTTGTTGCCCGCCGTGAATCCCTTTCGTCGCAGGAGCTTCGCGATGTGATCGAGTTGCTTCTGTCAAGCGGTACACCGGAGAAGAAAGCATTCGTCCTTGAAAAGCCCCGGTTGGCGCTGCTGCAGGCCACTGGCCTGACGATGCCCGGCTGGGATCCTCGACTGAGTCCCCAGGGAAACCGTATTCAAAAGCAGCTGGGCCAGCTTCTTGAGCAGCTGAGTCGCATGGAGAACTGGCTGTCGCATCGCGGCCGGGGTGAGCTGGCCGCCTGCGATGCCGTGATCCTGCGCAGCTCCTTTGAAAAAGTGATTCAGCAAAGTGGCCTCGTGGAAACGCTCACCACAGACCTGCTGCATGCATGCTTCCCGAACCTGAATTCCGACACTCAAAACCAGGACACTACACAATGACCCCGGAACAGCGTCATGAGATCATTCTGAGATCTCAGCAGGGCCAGTCGATCCGCGCGATTGCTCGCGACCTGCAGATGTCTCAGCGGACAGTCAGCAAAGCCTTAAGAGAGCAGGCAAGGACTCGCAGCTCCGAAAATTCGGCGGACACGCTGGTGTCTGCAAATGCCCGCCGCAGCAAACTGGAAGCGTGGGAAGGCAGAATTCGCAGTCTTCTGGAACGCTACCCCAAGATCACGTCGAAACGAATTCTGGAAGAGCTTCAGGCTGCTGGATATCAAGGTGGCTACAGTCATCTCAGCGCCTACATCGCTCACATTCGACCGTGCAAAGGCAAACCATTCACAGAGCGATTTGAAACAGATCCCGGTGTCCAGGCACAAGTGGACTATTCTGAGTACATAGTCGATTTTGCACTTGAAGGTCGGGAATTCCGATCCATTGAGCACCTGAACGAATTCACAAAATGGTGGCTGGCGGAGATTGCCGATGTCCGCATCCACGCGACCACACGTGCACGGCCCATCGACCGTCATGCCGAAGAGCTGTCGAGACTGGTGCCGCTGCCCGCATCGCCATATGCCGCTTACGAAGTCCTTTACAGGATTGTGACTGCAGAAGGATTCATCAGCTGGGAAGGCAATCTTTATTCAGTACCGTGGAACCGAACACAGCCAGGGGAAAGCGTCGCTGTCAAAGCCACGGACTCAGAGCTGATGATCTACGGGCGTGAACTGACAGTGATCGCTCGCCATGGTTTGTTTCTGAAATCCGTGCGAGGTCAGCAAAGAATGCACGAAGATCATCGTCCACCCCGCGAAACACGTCCGACTACCAGTCACTCCTGTCTACAGAGACCAGCCATGAAACAGCCACAGCGGAAGAAATCCAACAGTCAGCAGACAACGAACAGCCCGCCGGAACAAGCGCCAGCACCAGCACCGAGCCTGACTCCGGAGCAGTTGCGTGATCGGATTCTGACGGCGCTGACATCGCTGCGAGTGCCCATTTCCGCAGCGCAGCTGGAGGACGCCATACGAGTCGCCGACTCAAATCGAACAGCTGGCAACCGGCGAGTGGGTATCGCGAGTTGAAAACCTCGTGATGCTGGGCCAGTCTGGTGTCGGCAAATCGTATCGGGCTGCCCGCGCAATTCCGGCAAAAGCGACGACATCAGCGCAGTCGACTCGGTGACATTGGTGAAACCGCGTGAAGGCCACGGGCCACCGGATGGCCCTCGCTCCTCCGGACATCGCGGCCTCGACTATCGAGCGGTCCGTCGCCTGATCCCACTCTCGCGGGTCCTCGACCTGCTTGGATTTCAGCCTGTGCAATGCCGCGGAGAGAGCCTCCGCGGCATTTGCGTGCTGTGTGCCCGGCGACCTGCTGCGCAACCACCGCAAAGCCGAACGAGCTTTGCTGCCGATCTCCGT
>JBEIEK010000511.1:0-3254 GCA_040382995.1 Planctomycetaceae bacterium | reverse complement strand
ATCACTGATGGATCCGTCCAGAAGGCCTGGAGCATGCTGATGGCTGCATGCTGATGCAGCATCACAAAATCAAACTCCTCACTGCTCAGCTTGCCAGGCTTGCGGAGGATATGGTCGGGAATCGCGAGTTTGCCGATGTCGTGCAGGATGGCAGCAATCTCGATCTGCCGCCGCTGCTCGTCGCTCCATCCCAGCATCCTGGCGGTGCCACTGGCAATCGCCGCCAGACGCTGGCTGTGCAGCAGCGAGCTGGGATGCAAAGCCCGCATCACGCGCAGGATCATGGAGATGAGTGGTCTGGGAATGAGCGATCGCTCGATGGATACGGGATGCTGCAGCCGCGCCTCGTCTGCCATCGAAAGCATTCGCAGCAGCACTGCTGTGGTGTCCGTGGGCATGGGTGCTGTCAGAGCGACTGTGTGCCGCCCTGTCCTGATGTTGCTGTCGCCTGCTGAAGCTGCGGTTCCGACCATGACCCCGATTCTCCGTAAAAACGGCTGTTGCCACGCTCAGACCCTAATACACAAAACCTGCCACCCCCTCCCGGAACCTCGCAAATTTTTCTGGGGAATGTGAACATCAGTGAACATTCGGCAGGATCGGAATAATCAGCCCGTCGCTGGAATAGCAGCCTTCAGAAGCAGCCATGCCCAAATGGCACCAAGGAGTGGACCTGCGATCGGGATCCATGCGTAAGACCAGTTGGAGCTGCCCTTGCCGGCAATCGGAAGCAGTGCATGGGCCAGTCGGGGTCCGAAGTCGCGGGCGGGATTGATCGCGTAACCGGTCGCCCCGCCAAGACTCAGACCAATCGCCCAGACAACCAGCCCCACAAGCGGCGCGTTGGCCAGACCCGGGGACGCTTTTCCAATGCAGGACGTGACCAGAACCAGAGCAAATGTGCCGATGGCTTCGCTGAGCAGATTCGCTGGTGGGCTGGAGATGGCCGGGGATGTGCAAAACACGCCAAGCTTGGTGCCGGGGTCTGCCGTCGCAGCCCAGTGAGGCAGCCATGCCAGCCAGACCAGAGTGGCTCCGCAGAAGGCGCCAGCCGTCTCGGCAAGGATCATGGCGGCCACTTCCAGAGCGGGACGATCGCCGCTGATCAGATCGAGCACCGGGCCGACGGGGTTGAGCGCTCCCGGAGCACCGCAGGCCTTCGCCACAAAGATTCCGCAGATCACGGCACAGGCCCAGCCCGCGGAAACCACAATCCAGCCGGCATTGCGAGCGAAGGAACGCTCGAGGCTGGTGGCAGCACAGACGCCGCCGCCCAGCAGGATCAGGACGGCAGTGCCGAGAAATTCACCAGTCAGCAGGGGAGCCATGAGCGTGGATTCCATGGGTGCAGGGAGCAGGGGTGGGGCGCAGGAAAAAAGATAATAGAGCAGCCTGATGCCTTGTGGAAGCCGTTCGGCAAATCATCAAATTACAGGGCTGGGACGAACGTTTGTGCTTGTTTTGAGCAGTCAATTGGATAACCTCCCCGGGGTAAGTAATCGATGGTGGATTATCTCGGAGCAGGAGCATTCAAACATGCGGCATGCACTCGTGGCCCTGGTGATTGGTCTGGCGTCCCTCGCCCTTTCATGGAGGTCTGGCGCCGATGAGACGACAGGTCGCACCGCAAGGCCACAAGGGATTCCCGCACACAGGTTCCTTCCGGCTGATGCCGTTGCCGCGTTCACGATGGATGGCAGTGATGCCCACCAGCCGGCAGTCAAACTCACCGCAGCCTGGAAAGCCCTCGAAGACACCCAGTACACAGCTCGCATCCTCGATCTTGTACAGATGTTCGTCGAGACCTCCGGAGAGCAAAACGGGATTATCCTGCGGCAGCTGCTGGACCATGTGCGTGTCAATGGGGCATCCGCAGCACTGGCGATCCGCGGATCTCAAAGCGGGCTGCCATTCCCGGACAGCCCCTGTGCCGTCGCCGTGCTGCACAACGCCGAAATGTTTACACCGCTGGTCGGCAGCATCGTCCGCAGCGTGTTGGCTCAACAGAACATTGAGGTAACCAGCCGCCGCATCGGAAATCGAAAAGTCTCGACAGCTCTCTTCCCCGCTATTCCCTCAGTTGGTGCACCGGAATTCAGCTGGTGGTCTGAAGGCGGACATTTCGTGCTGTGTGCCGGTCTGTCTGCCGCTGACCGCGTCTCAGAAACGCTGGACGGCAAAGCACCCGACATCAGCAGCCACCCCAGCTGGAAAACGCTGCGGAACACCGATGATTTCACAGTCACCGATTTCGGCTGGCTCGACCTGGGCTGGCTGATCCAAACCTATGGTGACATCTCGCTGCCACCGTCACCCTCGGGACGCGAAGTCAAAACCGCAGACTTCTTCCGGCTCGCCGGAATCGAAGGTCTGAAACAACTCACTGTTCAGGGCGGCATCCGGAACGCGCAAACCTGGAGCCGCATGCGACTCGACGGAAAACTTTCCGAATCTGGCCTGCTGTCGCTCTGGCTTCAGCAGCGCGAACTCGCGCTTGACGAACTCCCGCCACTCCCCAAAGGCACAAATGACCTGATCGCCGGTACGTTTGATCTCTCAAAAACTCTTGCCAATGGCAGTCAGCAGCTGGAACAGTTCTTTGGCGAATTTGATCCGCTGTCGGTGGACGAAATGAAACAGTCACTGGCTGTCGTTTCCAATGTTCTCGGTTCGGATCTGCCTACAGCAACCGCCGGCTTCGGCGATGTCTGGTGCGGCTGGTTCGACTCCAGCCCGCTTCCCATCCCCGGCGCGGTAGCCCCGGTCCTCGCTGTCAGTCTCCGCGACCGCGCCGCTGTTGACCAGCTGCTGCAGCGAGCCGTGCAGTTGATCCAGCCGGTGCTGGAATCCCAGGGCGGCTCCATCCGAAAAACAACGCGTGATGGCAACGACATCTACTCCCTGCAGCTCCCGCCCGACGTCATTCCGCCTGGACTCCCGGTCATTCCAACCCTGCTGCTCACCAATAAATGGATGGTCACTTCCATCACCCCGGTCGCAATCCAGACGTTTGCTCAGCGGGAGGCGGGCAAAATGGCCGCATGGAAGCCCAGCCCACTCGTTGAAGAGGCGCTTGCCGATCTTCCAAAGGCCTGGTCCTCCATCAGCATTTCAGATCCGGCACCATTTTATGCCGGCATACTGCAATTGGCTCCCACGGCCCTTCTGGCACTGCAGAACCAAAGCCTGCCGATTTTCGATGGGCCAATTCAGCTGCCGTTCGAACTTGAAGATCTCCCCGCAGCTGAAATGGT
>JBEIEK010000510.1:0-3255 GCA_040382995.1 Planctomycetaceae bacterium | reverse complement strand
TGCCTGACATATTCGACCCGCTGATCAGCATCAGCGGTTGTTCACCACCCAGTCGCACACTGTTGCGCACGCAGATGGAATCATTCAGCAGGGGATGTCCAAGGTCTTCAGCGATCAATTCGCGTCGCTCATCCAGAATCTCCGGAACACAGTCACCGGGGTGGTCGAAATTGTAACCGGCCACCGACAACGTCGCTTCAAGAATGGCAGCCGTGCGGAGCCATTCCGGGACATCCGGACCATGACGCCGCCGCCACGTTTCCATGCGATGCGTCAGCAGCACAAACAATCCGCAGGCCCAGGCAATCGCCGCGAACACCTGGTTTCGCATGGCGTTGTTCAGCCACTGTGTCAGGCGGCTGAACTGAGCGATGGTCTGAGATGTGGGCAGCAGTTCGGACGTGAATCGATTCAGCAGATCGCGCACGTTGGGTTCATCCACCGGATGCTGCTCAAACGCCTCAATCACCGCGCCAAACTGTCTTAAAGCCGCGTCCACATTGTCCATCACCGCCGCAGTGTGGCTGATCTGCTGGCGCGTGAGTACCACAGCCGGGGCCTGCAAGATGACCAGTCCCAGCAGCCAGCGGAGCGAAAGAATGTCGGTGGCCACAAGAATCAACACCGGCAGCGCGGCCGCTCCCAGCACCAGTGACCAGATCAGGACCGGGGTTGAAATTGGCCGCGACGGTTCTTTCAGCCACGTTTGCAGCAACTGTTCCGCCGCGACCCAGTCGGCGTTGTCCGGAATGCATGCCAGGCTCTCACGCAGCTGCAGGGAATCTCGGAGTCCCTGCGCGCGCGCCTGACGCACCCGGATCTGTTCCGCCGTCGGCACTGTCATCATCCATTCCGCAAGCTGCCTGCGACCGGGCTGCGTACGGCATTCATTGAGCATCTGAAAGAGGGAACCCTGACCGAAGACGTCGAGGTCCTGAGTCCACGGATGCTGTTCGCTGATATGTTCGCGGCCATCCGGCAGATCATTGCCAAAGACCCGCTGCAGACGTGCCAGCCGGCTCTCCAGAAACCGCCGGGCGGCCTGGAGTCGCTGCAGTTCCCGCAGGCAACGCCGATCAAACGGCAACACGGCCAGAAAGGCGGCCAGCGGCAGCAGCAGCCAAAGCCATGACACCCGCTCCGATTCGCCCACACAAAGCACAATCACGCCCAGCTGCAGCAGACCCAGCAGCGTGCGAATCATGACAAAACGCCGATCCCGGCGCTCACACACCGCCGTCTCCGCCAGAATCTGCTCCAGACGCTGCTGGTATCGCACGGAGGGCTTCATTGTGGCCGCGTCTTCAGACGGACTCTTGCTGCGGACTTCAGTTGACGACGGCATGGTCAGCGATTTTCAAAGAGGAGGCTACTTTTGAGCTGTTTTCCTGGTGGGGTCGGCGAACAGACGCAGCGTCACCTTCACACCAGGCTGCAGAGGTGTTCCGGCTGCGGGTGTCTGAGACTGCACGTGAAATTTCTGTTCCGGAGCGGGAGCCGGATTGCCTTCCTGCAGAAACACGCGGTTCCCTGCATCTTTGGAACGCTTCAGCCCCAGCTGTTCCAGCTGTTTCAGCGCTTCCTGAAAATGCAGGCCGGCAAGATCAGGCACCGTTGCCGGCGCGGCAGAATCAATCGGCAGTACGTTGAAATCCTTCAGGGAGGGCGTGAACCGCGCGCCAGCCGACAACTTCAACAATTCAAAAATACTCCCGTTCTTCTTCAGCTTCGAGAATGAATACACAGTGAGCTTAGTACCGGCCGGATCGTGCAGCTGCACCGCTTCCGGAAGCCATGTCGCTGTGTCCAGAAGTACGTCAGCCTGCTTCCATGACTGCGCATCCTGCGGCAGGTTGGGATAGATTACCAGCCGCACTCGCTTTGATGCCGGATCCACCTTCCCGCCGTAAAATCCAATCTCGAACCTGCGTAACGCCCGGTCCGGCGGCATCCCAAACAGAAATGGCAGCGGGCTGTCCATGATGTTGCCGCCCTGCATTTCCACCGGGATCTGATTTACCATCGCTTCCATGCGATCCAGATCGAGGCTGTAAATCCGTTCGCCGTCACACCACCACTGCTCACGCTGAGATTCCGTCAGCTGGAAAGGCTGGCCGTTCTTGCCGACGCGCACTTCCGAACGACGCTGCTCCGCACGCGCCTTCTCGACCTCCTGCTGACGACCTTCAACCACCTTGTCCGTAATCGGTACCGGATTGATGTCAATCCGCCCCTTATCCGGCTTTTCGTAGGCAAACTTGCCCCAGGATCGTGACTCGGTCTCGAACGTTGTGTCGTACACAATCCGCTCGATCTGACCTTCAAGTCGCGTGATCCCGTCGCTGCTCGCAGACCATTCCTGCAGAATTCGATCCCGCTCTGCCTGAGCCTGCGGAGTCAATGGAGCCAGACGCGGCTCCGTTCGCACTCCACGAACCTCCATCTGCACGTCGGCCCCTGATGCCGGCTTCGCCGTCCCGGGGCTTTGCGACGTCCCCTGCCCCGCAGCAGCTGCGGGCTCCTGAGCCTGACGGGCTCCAGCAGACGAGACCGGACGCACCGCACCCGGAGCCCTTGCTCCGGTGGGACGTGTCTGAGCATTTGCAGAGGAAATCAGTAAACCACCAGCCAGCAGCAACTGAAATGCGAACTTCAACATCGGACTCCCTTCCGATGAACCTTCAAGGACATGATCCCGCCACCGTTCCCTGTGCGAACAGTCAGCGGAACCGAGTGTTCTAGTCGCTTTCCAAAATCATCTCCAGAGCGATTTTTTTTGTGCGGTGACTGTGAGGTACTCAGCGGATGGACAGGTGGTTCAGGGGTTTTGGGTAAACACTTCCGTGTTCAGCCGCCGGACGGCAGTCCGCGGGCAAAATGCCTCGCAACGTTTTTTCAAGAGGTGTTACCTGCAGGAGCCATGCACATTGAAACCTTCCAAATCGCAGCCACCCAACGCCTTACCCGAGCCGCGACCGTGAGGGAGTCGGGAATACCAATCGCCGTAAAGCCTTTCTGCACAATAGTTTCTGTTTCGAAACGCATGTCAGGGTGCCATGCACCTTGAGCAAACCGTAAACACGCCTCGTTTCGATCATGAAAGGCGTGCGGTCGATGTCAATCGGCCGGTAAAGTCCCTCGTGCGCTCCTGGTGCGACGCTGGCCGCGCGGGTACGTACCGTTACCGGGGGATTGACATCCATTTTTTGACGGCACCTGCCGTCAAAAAATAGAGCAGGAGAATGGAGAAAGGAG
>JBEIEK010000509.1:0-3272 GCA_040382995.1 Planctomycetaceae bacterium | reverse complement strand
TCATCCGGCCTGTCGGCCACCTTCTCCCCCGGAACGGGGGCGAAGGCCAATGAATCCATCACCTCATCTCAGGAAATTCGTCACTGGCACAGTGACGCCCACATTGAATCGCAGTTGACATGCACCGCGGTCGCTGCGTCCTGTCGGTAAACCCTGGCTACCAATCGAACGACTGTGCTTCCCCGGCCCCCAGCTCGGAACACAGTGCGCACGCGCGTCGGGAGCAGCCGTGCCATCGTCGCACCCCTGCTGCTCACGGTTGGGGGCGTGTTCACGGTTCGAGAGTACACCAGAACTCAGCCACTGCCGCTGACTGCAGCCGTCGATGCGACTCACCGTGAGGCCAGCCAAAAGCCGCAATAGCTGAGCAAGAACATCGCGACCTGCAGGTCATGCAGGATCGCGTGCTGGCGGAAAACACCCCTGGACGACGAAACCGAATCACAAATGTTGCCATCACGTTCCGTCGTGATGAGCCCGGTCGAGTTGACATTGCAAACCAACGCAGGACTAATTTTCTGATAACGTTTGAAGTGGCCCGAGCACTTGTTGACCGCACCCCTTCTTGATGGCTCGTCTCGATGAGGCGAAACGCCTGGATTGACATTTGACCGTGTCCGGCACCGAATTCAGGTGATGATTCTTCACTTCAAACGGCCTCTCCATTTCGCTGGATTCGACGCTGAATGAAACACACCAAGAACATGCACCACATCTACTCCGTGTTCGAATAGCAGCAGGTACGGGAAGCCAGATAATCTTGCTGCTCGAGCATTTTGAGACACGATTCCGAAAGATTCCGGAAACTCGGCAATGGAATCGAATCGCTGCTCAACTGCGCTTCGGAATCGATCGCCGAGACCTGGTGAAATGTCGTCATACCAGCCAACAGCAGCTTTCAGGTCGTCGGCAACCAGCGGATGAAATCGCAGTTGTTCAGCCATTGACACGGCGCCACAACTCGTCGCGGTCAATTGCTATCGACGGATCTGTCTTTAGCTCGGCTGATCTTCGGCCAGCCTCGTTCGCTTGCCATGGATGCAGAATAACGGGCTCATCGGAGGCTCCGATATCGTCCCAAAGCAGCTCCACCAGTCGCAGCTTTTCGTCGACAGGCAGGCTTCTGAGTTTTTTCAGATCAATGCTCACTTTAGCCCCATCATTGATTTCGAATCACGAAGCAGTCCGCTGCAAACGAGTAACCCTTGCGAAAGTATATCGACGGATTTGCTGTGTCGAAAGGGGCTTTTTGTTGAACTGAGGCAAATGCCAGGCGGACGGGCAACCACAACTGCCGGACTGGCTTAGTCATTCGGCTGTCAATCAGAATTACGGGATGACTTCGCGACACAACCGGCCACTGGCGTGCTTTTCCATTACTGCAATCGCAGATCCATTCAACCGCCGGGCTCGCCAGGCCCGGCGGCTGATTGCATGTTATGGTGAGTTGTCAAAGATCAGCGTTCCACATCGGCGACGATTACCACTCCCGCATCTGCTGCTCGATCTGCTCACTGCGTTTCGTCAGGTCCGCACATGCTCGGCCGTTGGCTCGGATCTTCTGGCGAACTTCCTCAGCTTCCTTGAGCAGCGATTTCACCTGTTCCTCGCGGGACTTCCGAGTCACCGGGTTGGTCTCGCGATCGATCTCGAGGCTCCTGTTCTGAGCTCGGGTTTCGAAGTACGCGATGCGGCCCTGCAGATCACGGTTCTCGTCCATGAGCCGCTGACTTTCCTGCGAAAGTTCCCGAAGCTGCATCCAGAGTTCTTCGTTGTCGCAGGAATCGAACAGCAATTGACGAGCTCTTGATGCGTCGCTCAAGCCTTCCTTGATCTGGTGCAATTCACCATAGAGCGGACCGGTCACTTCGTTGTGCAGAGATTCAGCGTCCTCCAGGGCCTTGTCCGCAGCGACCACCTCTCTGTGCAGACGGAGCTGCTCTTTCTCCAGCGACTGCTGCATGGCGACCTGGGCCTTCCATGTCATTCGCTGCTCGTAGAGCTTGACGGCCTTTTGCAGGTCATCCAATCATTTTACCAGCCGCTTCCAGCGCGGCTTCGACCGACTCCGGATTCGGTTCTTTGCCACCAGCGATCTGCTTGACCAGATCACGGTAGCTCTGAACCTTCTGCTGCTGTCGTTCCTTCTGTCGGCCAGCAATCTCTTCAATCAACTGCGTTACATTCATGAGAGCACTCCATTCAGGGTTTGGGGACAACTTTCCAGATTACGTCTGACATCACTGAGCCACAGGTTGGTGAACGCCGCTGGCGGTGGGGCTCGAACGATGTCCTGAAACATCATGTCGGTCATCGCAGCCGGTTCGTCGCCGAGGGCATCCATGTAACGATGAACGTGGGACAATCCGTATCGCCAGCCAGCGCAGAGAATGGCCGGTATCGTTTCCACACCAGCCATAGCAGCACGGTGGTGCAGGTGCAGGGCAATCCGGATGAACTGATCCTCATGGCCGTGATAGGCCACGGGCAGCGGCCGGTATTCGTGTCTGACAGCGTAGGTAATCACCATCGTTTCGAATTCGATGCGGTCCTCCGATGGCAGCGTCTGCAGTTCGACCGGCACTGGACGATCCAGAATGTGGGCCAGTTCGTGCAGCACAGTGCTCATGGCCACGATGTCCACATCTTCCGGGAAGTGGTCGTCGGCGATCGCGACATCGTTCAGGACCATGCATGGGCCACGGCCGAGCCAGGCATCGCCGATAACGGACCGCAGGTTCATGTCGAGATTCGCGGTGGTGTAGCCGTCCGAGAAGTTCTCCGGCCCCATCACGTCAGCCACCTCGGACTGCAGCATGATGTACAGCGGCAGGCCAGCGAGGTCGCGACTGGCCACAGTCCGGCAGACGGCTGCGGCCCGAGACACCAAATCGGGCCATAGATCGCCCACGGTGGCCACTGACGTGTTGTGTTCGGAAACTCGCGGCATGGGTGGCCTTTCGGACTTCGGACAAAACATAGAAACTGTACCGTTACTTGCGACTGTTCCCCGTGGGCATGGGAAGACAGGGTGGGCCGGGAGTACCTAATTCATCAGGAGAGATTGCATGGCACGAAAACGAAAACCTCGCCATCGCTTGGTTCATTCATGGACTTATGGATTCCACGATGGTGCTATGATCGGTGTCTTTCCCGACCGGAAGCCGACCGAGAAAAGAATGAAAGATGACGGTTTGAGAATTGATGAGGACGGTGTGTTCCGGGAATCGTTCTACGACCCAACGTACTGGCATACATGGGAGTTGGAGAAG
>JBEIEK010000508.1:0-3273 GCA_040382995.1 Planctomycetaceae bacterium | reverse complement strand
TGAAGACGTGTTTGCCGGCGTTGATGGCCGCTTCAAAGTGCAGCGGACGGAAGCCTGGAGGTGTGGCAAGGATCACGATGTCGACGTCGGAGGCGAGCACATTCTTGTAGGCATCGAGGCCCACGAACTGGCGTTCCTTTGGTACATCGACCTTTTCGCCGTGCTGACGCTGCAGCGTGTTGACAGCACTATTCAGGTTGTCCTCGAAGGCATCGGCAACCGCCACAAGCTTTGTTGGGCCGGTGGTGTTCATGGCCTGATCGGCGGCACCGCGACCGCGACCACCGCAGCCAATCAGGCCGATGCGGATGGTTTCGTCGCTGCGGACGTGAGCGGCGCGGACGGGATTCAGCCCGGCAATCAGCGAAGCGCCCGCAGCAGCCGCCGCTGAGCCCTTCAGGAAACCTCTTCGTGATGCATCACTGGCCGGTGACTTCATTGGGACGCCCTTTCGGTGGGATCTGGAGCAAGTGGGAGAGTGCCGCAGGAATTGCTGCGTGTGCGGGAAATGGTAGGAATGAGAGGCGATCAACGCAAACCAAAGATTTTTGGAGTGGGTAAAATCCGATGAGTGCCGGGCGGGCGAAGTCGGGATGATGAAACGGTGGCGTGCGGCGGACGTGAATCGGCCGGCAGGGCATGGTCAGGTTTGAGGAACCAGATCGGCAAGTCTGTGGAAGTCCTCGGGCGGTTCTGAGCGGAATGTCAGCCAGGCTCTGAGGATTGGATGCAGAAAGCTTAAAGAAGCTGCGTGGAGTGCGTGACGGGCTTCGAGTGGTTCTTCATCATCGAACCGCGGCGACTGGCGGATCGTTCCGAAGGCGCCGTAGTATTCATCGCCCAGCACGGGATGCCCCAGCTGTGCCAGATGCACGCGAATCTGGTGATTGCGACCGGTGTACAGCACACATTCCACGCGGGAATAGCCCCCACATCGCTCTACCACAGTGACCTTTGTGCGGGCCGGACGCGAGTTCAGGGCATCGGGGCGGGCGGACATGAGGACACTGTTGGCGCCTGGGTGTCGTCCGATTGGCAGTTCGATCATCCGCGTATCGAATGGCGGTGAACCTTCAACCAGCGCCGTGTAGGTCTTTGAAATCCTTGACTGCTGGAAGTCGATCGACAGCAGGCGGTGGGCCAGGTGTTCCTTGGCGGCCACGATGAGTCCGCTGGTCATGCGATCGAGTCGATGGACGACGCCGGGCCGCAGAAGTCCGCGGACGGAGGACTGCTGATCAAGATGCCACTGGAGCACGTTGGAGAGGGTGCCATCCTGGAAGTCTCCGACGGGGTGGGCCACAAGTCCTGCGGGTTTGTCAACAACAATCAGCCACGGGTCTTCGTGGATGATGTTGAGCGATGCGGGGCAGGGGTCGAGGAGTTTGTCGGGTGGCTCGGCGAGTCGAATGCGAACATGCTGGGCGGTGAAGACGCGGTCCGGAGGTTCGGCGGGTTGGTCATCGATCCAGGCGAGCCCTGCGGCGACGAGTCGATGCAGGCGCCACGTGGTGTAGTTGCGAAGGTGGCGGGCAAGAAAGGTGTCGATGCGGGAGCCGGAGAGGAAGCTTTCGACGATGAATTCGACAACCGGAACGCCGTGATGCATGGGCGGAGGGGGCGACAGTGGGGTTACCAGCGGAAGAGTCCGGTGCCCCAGGTGAGTCCGGCGCCGAAGCCGCACATGACGACCAGATCACCGCGGCGAATTCGCCCCTGCTGGAGGGCGCCATCGAGGGCCAGCGGGATGGAGGCGGCGGAGGTATTGCCGACGGTGCTGAGGTTATTGAAGACGCGGCTGGTGTGAATGCCGAGTTCTTTCATGGCGTGGTCGATGATGCGGATATTGGCCTGATGGAGCACGAAGAGGGCGACATCGTCGGTGGTGACGCCGGCTTTTTCGAGCACTGTGGTGATGGATTCAGTGACGGCGTGAATGGCCCACTTGAAGACGTTGCGGCCGTCCATCTGGAGGTAATGGCGACCTTCCTGAACGAGCTGGGGGGTGAGTGGCAATGTGGAACCACCGGCGGGACGATCGAGCAGGCAGCCACCGGAACCGTCGGCCCCCAGTTGGTAGCAGACGAGTCCCTGATCGCGATCGCCGGGTTGCAGGATCACGGCACCGGCACCGTCGCCAAAGAGTGGTGCAGTGCGCTGGTCATCCGGACGCACGATGCGGCTGTTGATATCGGCACCGATCACGAGTGCACAGCGGGAATTGCCGCTGGCGATGAACTGAGCGGCGGTGGCGAGCGAGTACATGAAGCCTGAGCAGGCGGCCTGAATGTCCATGGCCGGGGCGTCGAGTTGCAGTTTGTTCTGCACGAGGCAGGCGGTGGAGGGACACATGTAGTCGGGGGTGAAGGTGCCGACCACCAGCAGATCGATGTCGGAGGCGGGGATGCCGGCGCTGGCGAGTGCGGCGCGGGCCGCTTCGACAGCGAGGTCGCTGGTGGACTGGTCTTCAGCGGCGAAGCGTCGTTGCGAGATGCCGGTGCGGCGGAGCACCCAGCCTTCCTCGAAGCCGTAGCGTTGTTCAAGTTCTTCGTTGGTGACGATGCGGGAGGGGACGCAGGAGCCGATGGCGGCGATGCGGAAGCCGGTAAGTGAGGCGGTGCGACGGGTGCTGCGGAACCGGATGTCGGGTTCCTGCGGTGCGGGGGGCTGCGGGTTGATCACGACTGGCGGCACGTCGACTGTGAGGGTAGTTGGGGAATTCATGCCGTATACATCCGTGTCACGTGCCGGAACAGAAATGGATGCGGCCTGCGGTGATGGGGTGCAACAGAGGGCAACCGGGATTCCGCAGGCGGCGCGCGAGGCCGCAGAGTGTACAAACCGCAGGCGCGGTTGCCAACTCTGCGGCGCGTTTTCGTGCGGCGAATTGGTTCAGGCGAAGAATTCCATCACAGCATCATTCTTGACCATCTCGCGGGGTTGATTGAGATGGTTGTAGACGGTGCGACGGGGGTAGAGGCCCACAGCATGGTAGATGCTGGCAAGCAGTTCGCCGGGGTGCACGGGGTTGTCGGACGGGGCTGACCCGGTGTCGTCGGACTTTCCGTGCACGTAGCCGCGTTTGGTGCCACCGCCGGCAATCACGCCCGTGTAGCAGTATGGCCAGTGGTCGCGACCATCATCGCTGTTGCTGTTGCCGGAGGTGCTGACGCCACGTTTCGGGCTGCGGCCGAATTCGCCGACGGCTACTACGAGCGTTTCCTGGAGGAGTCCGCGCTGGTCGAGGTCTTCAAGGAGTGCGGAGAGTGCGGC
>JBEIEK010000507.1:0-3285 GCA_040382995.1 Planctomycetaceae bacterium | reverse complement strand
TGGCATTGCATGCCAGGCTGAGGGAGCTGGCCTTACAGGCCGAAAACGCAGCAGGGCCACGAATGCACTTCGAGGTTGATAAACGCGTGACATGTGACGTCCCGCGACACACCAATACGCCCCCTTGCGATTCCGGCCTGTAAGGCCAGCTCCACCAACCCGGGATGAAATCCCGGGACTACAGCCCCGCGCCCCTTGCGGCCTGTCAGTCCAGCTCATAGCCTCGCCCCTGCAACGCGCGGTGATAAGATCATACGAAGAATCTGCGCCGCTCTTTGTATCTCCCGGGGCATCAACGCCAATCGCCGCGACCAATCACCAATCACCAACACATGGCTACTCAACACTCAGCAGCGTTTTCAGTTCCAGATAGGCGGCGGGTTGCTGATACGCTTCGCTGGTTCCTGAGGCGTAGGTGACCCACATGCGGAGTGCAGTGGCGTCGTAGACGACGTTCACCACATTGCCGCCGCGGATGGGGATCTGTCGGGCCAGTTCCAGCAGGCGTTCACCGTTGAGCTTTCCTGTTTGTTCCTTCAGTGTGGGGAAGGCACCGCGTCCTTCGTCGTTGTAGACGATGCACGACAGCACATGCGGTGCGAATTCGTCATCAGGATCGTTGTCCTTCCAGATTTTCAGACGCGCGTTGGCAGCTTCCGGTGAATGGGCACGGATCTTCACAGCACGGCGTTCAGACTGACCGTCGCCAAACACGAAATGATATCGTTTGGTCATGGGCTGTGCGGTGAAGATGTCCAGTGTGCGGGTGAGCGAATCGGCATCATACAGCAGGGTGCGGAACCACGCGGTGAAGTGTGGCGCGTGCACGAAGTAGGGGGCTTCGCGGCGTGAGGCATCGCCCATTTCCGCCAGCACGATGCCGCGGGCGTTCATGCCCGTATGAGCACCGCTGAATCCGGCGAAGGTGGGCACCACATGAGGAATGCCCTTGTCCGGCTGGTACACGACGATTGCCGCCACGTTGTGCGCACCGATTTCCAGGTTCCAGTCGAGGTTGCGGGTTTGATACAGGTGTCCGTCTTCCGTGGCCGCCCCCCACGCTGCAATGCTGCTGCAGGAATAGGGCATCAGCAGTGGTACGGCGTGCATGGCCTGCAGTGTGCGGAGCGGCAGTCCGCTGCCGTCAGCCACGCCGGCCAGCTCCTGTTCCAGACGATCATCCGCGTACGCCGCTGATCGGCTCCAGACTTCCGTCAGCAGCTCTTCAGAAACCTGCAGCTGACTGCAGATGCCGGCAAGTGCCGCGGGGATGAATGCGGTCATCTCTTCCTTCAGGGCCACCCCCAGTTGCCGCCCCATTTCATAGGGCGTGCCACGCACCACAACCAGCGGGATTTCGCGGTCCCCGGCGCTGACCGCTGAGCGTTTGGCCTCACCCACAGCAACTGGCCGCAGAAACGGCAGGTCGCTGGAGGTCGTGACGGAAGCGGCAGGTGCAGGTGCCGCTGCGGCGGTGACGGGAGTCAGCGCGGCAGCCTTCTGAGCAGCCGGTTCGTCGCCACCAGCGACAGCAAATCCCGGCAGGAGCAGCAGGGCAAGGATGGCCGGTTGCAGCGACATCGAGAATTCCTGTTCTTCAGAATTGGATCATTTGGAAATGGATTTTCATTGCAACGCGCGGCACTAAGGCCCCTTGAACACCGTCCCGTCCTTCATCACGAAGACCACCCGCCGCATGGCACTGATGTTTTCCAGAGGATTGCCTTCCACAGCCACCACGTCTGCGATCTTGCCGGCGGCCAGTGTGCCAAGCCGGTCATCAACACGCAGAAGTCTGGCGGCGGTGAGCGTGGCGGACTGGATGGCTTCCATGGGCGGCATACCACCTTCCACCATCAGCTCAAACTCGTGCGCGTTTTCGCCGTGCACAGACACGCCACTGTCCGTGCCGAAGGCGATGCGCACGCCGGCCTTGTAGGCGCGGCGGAAAGTGTCACGAATGGCCGGGCCGATGGCTGCTGCTTTTGGCCGGACAATTTCCGGAAAGTAGCCGGGTTCAGCCGCTTTGAGTGCCACCCATTCTCCGGCCATGTTGGTGGGCACCCAGTATGTGTTTCGCTGTTTCATCAGCTCCATGATTTCATCCGTCATGTACGTACCATGCTCAATGGAATCCACTCCAGCCAGCACGGCGCGTTTCATGCCTTCGGCACCGTGAGCGTGCACAGCCACGGTCATACCGCAGTCGCGGGCGGTTTCCACAACGGCCCGCAGCTCTTCTTCGGTGAACTGCGGGTTCTGGCCGCTGGCCGCCAGACTGAGCACTCCGCCGGTGGCGGTTAGCTTGATCAGGTCAGCCCCATCCTTGTACCGCTGACGCACTGCCTTGCGAGCTTCATCCGGACCGTTGACTACGCCTTCAACAGGGCCGGGGTCTTCGCGGAATCGCCCCTTCAGACCATTGGAAGGATCCGCATGCCCGCCGGTGGTGGCCAGCGATTTACCGGCGGTGAAGATTCGCGGTCCCACGACCCAGCCTTCGCTGATCGCCTTCCGCAGCGCTACCGAATTGACGCCGTTATCACCCAGTTCGCGCACGGTGGTGAAGCCGGCCATGAGCGTTGCGCGGGCGTACACCGTGGAACGCAGGGCGTAGTCGGCTTCGTCGAGGAAGAATTTTTCGGTGTAGGAGTCTTTGGAATGCTGGGACATGAGATGAGTGTGCATGTCCATGAGACCGGGGAGCACGGTGAGATGTCGCAGATCGATCAGGCGATCACCGTCACCGGGCGGCACAAACCCGGGGACGATTTCAGTAATGCGGCCAGCTTCGATTTTAATGGTGACGTTGGTCTGCGGCTGGGGACTGATGCCGTCGATGAGCCGCGCTGCGTGGATCAGAATCGCACCGGACGCTTCGCCCACAACCACCAGACAGCACACAACAGGCACCAACAGACGCAGGAACACAGAACTGAAGTGCTGCCGCATGGATCTGACCCTTCGAGAAAACCGGAAAGCGAATGGCCCGCAGCGTATCACTGAAACACCTCCGCTGGCAACTCCCCGGCCACTTCGGCACGCCGGATGCCGCAGAAAGTTCCAGTCGCCGTGCCGTGCCACCGCGGCGCAGCATCTGGTGTGTCAGGATTCTCGGGGAGGGATTGAGCGATGGGAACGAGGCAGTTTCCGGCGATCGTCAGACGATGGAGTTCACAGCAGTCACCGCACCCACAGCCCATCAGTCGTCTCCTGGCTGGCAGGGCTGAGCGATTGATGTCCCGGGAGGGCGAAGCTCCTGCTGAGCCTCCTGTGGTATGCCCC
>JBEIEK010000506.1:0-3317 GCA_040382995.1 Planctomycetaceae bacterium | reverse complement strand
TTGCGTGAGCGTCAGCGGGACGCCGAGTTCGTTGTTGTAATTGGCGGGGCTCTGACAGCCCTGCAGCCGACTTTTCAGAATCGACGTGATCAGCTGGCGTGTGGACGTCTTGCCGACGCTTCCCGTGATGCCAATCACCGCGGCTGTTGACTGGCTGCGGTTCCACCGGGCGAGTTGCTGCAGGGCGACGGTGGTGTCGGGCACGAGGAGCGTTCGGTGGAGGAGTTCGGGGCAGGCCGCAGGACCCGCGGGTGGCCGGTCGGTCACCACGCAGACAGCGCCGGCAGCCACGGCAGTGGCGGCCGAGTCAATTCCGTGCTGTCTTCGTCCGTTGAAGGCGAGGAACAGGTCTCCCGGCTGGACTTGTCGGGAATCCAGCCGACAGCCGGTGATCCGGGCAGCCGGTAGCGGGGCTGCCAGCGGGCGGGCGGAGAGCAGTTCGGGCAGTTGCGGTGTATGCAGAGGAAACATGTGCGGGGCCAGTGACCACAGGATCGCGTCTGGCCCCCCGCTCCCAATTGAGGGGAGAGGTGCAGGGGGTGAGGGGTACAACATCCCTGCCACTCACAGCACGGGGATGTCGGATTCACTCGGATTCGCAGAGTCCTGGCGGTGTTCGGGGGGGTGGCTTTGCTGTGTTGTTTGACCCCTCACCCCCGACCCCTCTCCCCTGAAGGGGAGAGGGGGGATTGCTGTGGAGGGAGTCAAGGCCATGGGGGGCCAGCCGGATGTTATTCCTCTGAGGCTTCGAGGAGGTGGATCTCGAAGATGAGCACTTCATTGGGGCCGATGGGGCCACCGGGGGTGCCGCGTTCGCCGTAAGCCAGTTCGCTGGGGATGAACAGTCGGTAGTGGGCACCGGGTTTCATCAGCTGCAGGGCTTCGGTCCAGCCTTTGATGACCTGAGTGACGCCGAATTCGACGGGCATGTCGGAAGCTGCAGGAGCATCGCCTTCGTAGGACTGGTCAAAGACGGTGCCGTTGAGGAGTTTGCCGCGGTAATGAGTTTTGACGCGGCTTTTGGCGGTTGGCATGGCTCCGTCGCCTGCTTTGATCACGGTGTACTGCAGACCGGATTTGGTGACCTGCACGCCTTTTTTGGCTTTGTTTTCTTCAAGGAATTTGGCGTTGGTTTTGAGCTTTTCGGCGGATTTTTTTTCGGACATGGCCTGCAGAGCGGCCTGAACTTCTTCGGTGGTGAGGGCGGATTTCTGGCCTTTGAGTGCTGCTTCGATGCCGGCTGCGATCAGTGCGGGATCCAGAGCCAGCCCGTCGCGAAGAATGGAGGAACCGATGTTGAAGCCAATGCCGTAGCTGGCTTTCTGTTCGTCGGTCTCCAGCTTCGGAGCGTCCTGGGCGGCGGCGAAGCTGCACAACATGGAGGCAGCAAGGAGTGCCGCGGCGCTGCGGCGGAGGAGGGCAAAGCTCATTGAATGTCTCTGTTCAGAAAGAACGTGAAAAGCCGGTCCGAATCCAGATTCGGACCTCCACTGTGCAGACGCTGCACGGGGTGATGCGGGAGACTATGACGGAGTTGGCGCGGGGATGCAAACGGTCGGGGAAGAGCTGGCAAATTCCGGAAGCGACGACACCCGGCTCCGATTTTTATTGTCGCTCCGCCCCCGCACGTGGTAGTATTCAGGCGGCTTTTCACTTCAGAGCCCGTGTTCTGCCCTCGCCGCGCCTGCCCCGCCTTCAGGATTCCTGCCATGCCATCCCGCCATTTTTCTCTGCATCGCCGCACGCTGCTCCATGGAATCGGGACTGCGATGTCACTGCCATGGCTGGAGGCCATGGGGGCCTCTCAGGAAACACCACAGGATCCCGCTGCCCCACAGGCTCCGCCGACGCGCGTGGCGTTTCTCTACGTCCCCAACGGCGCCAACATGGCCGACTGGACGCCTGCATCCGAAGGCAGCGACTTCGCCCTGCCACCAATCCTTGAACCGCTCGCTCCCGTTCGTTCCCAGCTGCTGGTGCTCAGCGGACTCACAGCCGACAAGGCGCGGCCGCACGGCGACGGCGGTGGCGACCACGCCCGGGCACTCACTGCCTTCCTCACGGGGACTCAGGCCTACAAAACCGACGGCACCAACATCCGCGCCGGCATGTCGGCCGACCAGGCAGCCGCCTCTCGCATCGGCCACACCACGCGCCTGTCATCCCTTGAAATCGGCTGCGAACACGGAGCGATGGCAGGCAACTGCGATTCCGGCTACAGCTGCGTCTACTCCACAACCATGTCGTGGAAATCCGCCACTCAGCCGCTTCCGCGGGAAGTCAACCCGAAACAGGTCTTCGAGCGTCTGTTTGCGTCCGGTCAGGATGCCAATCGCACCCGCCGGGACGCGCGCCGCCGCAGCATCCTCGATTTCGTCCGCGAAGACTCCAAAGACCTCGCGCTGAAATTGTCACCGGGCGACAACCGCAAGCTGGACGAATATTTCTCGGCGATTCGCGACATTGAACTGCGGATCGAACGCGCTGAAAAACTGCCCCCTGTCAAAACGCCGGACTACCCGGCCCCGACCGGCATTCCCGCCGACTACGAAGCCCACCTGAAACTCATGTGCGACCTGATGGTGCTTGCCTTCCAGTCCGATGTCACGCGTGTCGCCACATTCGTGCTGGCCAACGAAGGCAGCAACAAACCCTATCCGTTTATCGAAGTTCCTGAAGGCCATCACGATCTTTCGCACCACGGCAATGACGCGGCCAAGAAGGAAAAAATTCGGAAAATCAACCTGTTTCACATCCGCCAGCTGGCTTATCTGCTGGAAAAGCTCCAAAGCATCCCCGAAGCCGGCGGTTCACTGCTGGATCATTGCATGCTCGCCTATGGCAGCGGCATTCATGACGGCAACGCCCATAACCACGAAGACCTGCCGATCCTGCTGGCCGGTGGTGCAAGTGGCAGGCTGCGTTCCGGACGCCACGTGCGCTTCCCCACCGAAACCCCGCTCAGCAATCTCTGGCTGTCCATGCTCGATCGTCTCGAAGTCGACTGGGAACGACTTGGGGACAGCACGGGGGCTCTGCAGGGATTGTCGTAAGCCGTCCCCAAAGCCGCATGGCGGCAGCCTGCGGGCGAAGGGCGCTGCCGACGGGCTGGAAACGCTCCTGGCATTGCGCGCACCTGCTGTGCGAATCGCAGCCGGGGGCTTCCGCCCAATGGCGTTGAAGTTCTCTGGAACCCTGCAAAAAGACTGTTAAAGAGTTGGGAGGGCGAGGCTGGGATGATGAAACGGTGTAAAGAACACCGGAAGTCGTCTTTCGGACTGGACCCCACGTGACAAGGCGAGCGGGGGATGTTAATC
>JBEIEK010000505.1:0-3352 GCA_040382995.1 Planctomycetaceae bacterium | reverse complement strand
TCCGAGCCCGGCAGTTTGCAGCAGATGTCGGCGCGTTTGCAGCTGGCAGTATTCGGTGAGCGGATGCATGGGGATCAGTTTCGTGTGAGGAATTCGTCGAGATTCAGAATTGCGCTGGCGGTCACAATCCAGCTGCCCAGTTCAGCAGCTGAGACGCGAGGTGAGGACTGCAGCCGCGCTGACTGCAGCAGTGCGGCTGCGCGTTCCGGGCTGGTGGCCAGCGTCGCAGCGACATTGCGCTGGAGCTGGATGAGCGGTTGCAGTTCGGCGGCTGTCACGGGGCGAATGAGTGCGTGTCGGAGTCCCAGTTCGACACCACCGGTGCCGGCAGCCTGCATCCTGAGCGCCAGTGCGCCGGCGGCTTCCAGATTGACCGGGTCGTTGAGGCTGACGAGTGCCTGCAGGGGAGTGTTGGTGCGAATGCGGCGAATCTGACACACCTCGCCACTCCCGCCATCAAACGTGGTGAACGACGGGTATGGTGTGGTGCGTTTCAGATAGGTGTAAAGTGCGCGACGGAAGCGATCTTCACCTTCGGCATTGATCCACTTCTGGCCGTTGTATGTGGATCTCCAGAGCCCATCGGGCTGAGGTGGCATGACGGGCGGGCCGCCTTTTTTCAGTGAGAGCAGTCCGGCGACCGCAAGGGTCTGATCGCGGAGCACTTCGGCAGACAGGCGGTAACGTGGCCCGCGAGTGAGCCACACAGTTCGGGGATCCTGTTCCAGCAGCCGTGGGGTGACAGCGGAGTCCTGCTGGTACACGCGGCTGAGGAAGATCTGTTTCAGGAGTCGTTTCAGGGACCAGCCACCATCACGATATTCACAGGCCAGCCAGTCCAGCAACTGTGGGTTGGCAGGGGGTGATCCGAGCAGACCGAAGTCTTCTTCAGTTTCCACGATCCCGATTCCGAAGACGCGGGCCCAGATGCGGTTGGCCCAGACGCGCGCGGTGAGCGGGTTGTCGGGAGCCATCAGCCAGTTGGCGGCATCAAGCCGAGTGGGGGGAGCGGGGCTGATTCCGGGAACGGCGGCCTGCTGAGTTGTGGAGGGAACGAAGGCCGCCGGGAGCGCCGCAGTGACGGGTTCGCCGGGGTCAAGAAAATTGCCTCGCCTGTGCAGGCGTGTTTCCCGCTGCTGCTCGGCTGCCATCGCGATCATCACGGGGACTTTGGGCAGCTTCGCCTGCAGAGCGTCCCGCTGCCGCACAGCTTCGGCCAGCTGTTCCGTGAGCCCGCGCACTGCAGGTGACGAGGGCTGCGGGCTGAGTTCTGCGGCAGGTTCGCTGGTCAGGCTGAGCCGAAAGTGACGCAGGGTCAGCGAGTTGCCGTAGTGTTGACGCAGGGTTACGACGAGCACTGCGGGTTCGGACGTTTCGAGTGCTTCTGTCAGCGTGAAGATCGCAGTGTGATTTTCACGCTGACGCGGGCTGATGGCCCAGCCGGTTTTGAGGTTGCCATCCAGCGCTGCGGTGACGGGCCAGCCGGACTGTTCGAAGTCAGCTTTGGGCTGATGCAGACTCAGCGGACGTGGTGCGGCGGGTGTTTCCAGAGCCAGTTCGAATTCAGAGAGCACGAAATTGGGATCGGCGGGATTGCGTCCGACACCGGGGCCTCCGACGGCTGTATCCGCGAAGGCCTGCAGACGGACGGCAGTCCAGCGACCCTGGGGCAGACGAAGCCGGAGTGTGTAGACGTTTTCGGGCGGGGACTTGCCGGTGGCCCGTACGAAACCATCCGCACGCGCCTTGAGCAGTGCACCGTCGCCTGCGGCGGCTGCGATCACTTCCGGTGCCAGCCAGCGGGGATCGGTGGCCATCTCGGATTCTTCAGCGGCAGCCAGCCGGGTCTGCAGCTGTCTGACGGCCTCGCGAGCGGACTGCAACTGTTGCTGTTCTGCGTCACCGGGCGGGACTTCAAGTGTGGGTGAGTCATCGTAGCGATCGGCATCCTGCGTCTGATTCCAGATGGCGAACAGTGCGTAGTATTCCTGCTGGGAAATGGGATCGTATTTGTGCGAATGACATTTGGCACAGCCGGCTGTGAGTCCCATCCAGACCTGCAGCGTGGTGTCCACGCGATCCTTCACAGCCACAATGCGAAATTCTTCATCGTCCGTACCCCCCTCATCATTGCTCATCGTCTGCCGATGAAAAGCCGTCGCCAGTCGTTGATCCGGAGTGGCGTTGGGAAGGAGATCGCCGGCCAGCATTTCGCGGGTGAGCTGGTCGAGGGGAACATCGGCATTGAGTGATCGGATCAGCCAGTCGCGCCACGGCCAGACAGTGCGGCCGAGATCCTTTTCATAACCTTTCGTGTCGGCATAGCGTGCCAGGTCCATCCACATCCGCGCCCAGTGTTCGCCGAATTCAGGTCGCGCCAGCACGTTGTCAATGAGTTGTTCCCAGGCCGCGTCGCGGTCGGGAGCGGCGGCGAAGGCATCCGCTTCGGCCGGAGTTGGTGGCAGGCCGATGGCATCCAGGAAGAGCCGTCGGGCGAGCCGGTGCGGGGGAGCCTGAGGACTAGCTGTCAGACCGCGGGACGCCTGCTGCTGCCGTACGAAGTGATCAATCGCCTGGCTGCTGCTGCTGATATTCGCTGGGGATTGCGGCCGCAGCAGGGGTTGGAATGACCAGTGCCCGGCGAAGACTGCACCCTGCCCCACCCAGCGACGCAGGAGTTGTTTTTCGGCCTCGCTGAGCGGGTGTGGAGCATCGGGAGGGGGCATAACGAGGTCGGGGTCGCTGGATTCGATCCGCTGGATAATCAGACTGGCGGCCGGATCGCCGGGAACAATCGGGGCACCGGATTCACGAACAGCTCGCGCATCGCCTTCACGGTCCAGGCGCAGTTCTGCTTTCCGCTGTGACTGGTCGGGACCATGGCAGGCAAAGCATTTCCCCGAGAGCACTCGGAACGCGTCTGCCGGGGACACGGGGTCGTCTGCGACAGCAGTGGCAGGCAGCGTTGCCGCCTGAGACCAAAAAATAAACAGCAGAAACAGCGGAAACAATGGTTGTCGGGCGCACATGCGTCATCAAATTCCCGGGCCTGTCGGAATGCAGGGGAACAGACCACGTCCACCGCTGCGCGGGAAGTCTATGGGAAGGCAGACAGAGTGTGTAGTGCGAAACGATGTACTGGTCAAACGGGACTCAGAGTTTGGCCTGTCTTCCTGACAGTTAAGACAGGAAAAATCGGGGTCGCGCAAAATCTGTGCCAAAGTTGCACCCGAGCGACGTTGTCGAGAGGTTTTTTAAGATTCCAGAAAGTCAACACCATTGGGCGCCCGCCCAATGGCGTTGACTTTCTGGCAAAAGGCGCTGCCGGGAGGGCGAAGCTCCTGCTGAGCCG
>JBEIEK010000504.1:0-3358 GCA_040382995.1 Planctomycetaceae bacterium | reverse complement strand
TTTGCTTCAATCACCTCGATGCCGCATTCCTGAACGTCCCATTCGATTTTCACCCCTGTGGCCTCGACGCACCTGCGAGTCGCTTCAGCGATTTCCGGACCAACACCATCACCTGGCAACAGAGTAACCTTGTGCATTGCGAATCTTTGCAAACGGGGGGGGGAAATGAACGAAACCTGGCGGAGCATGGTGGCCAGAACGCTGAGGATTTGCACAGTATCAAAAGCCGGCGGATGCTTCAATCACGGCACCTTGATTCCGCGAAGTGTTCAGGCAGCGAAGTTCACGGGTTGCGGATAGGGGAATTGTCACGGTTGCGCGCCAATTCGCGGAAACTCCCAGGCCACTGTTTTGAAAACTGCCCCACGACCGTCTACAGTGCGTCGTCCGGGTAACCGGCGTTGTTCAGGCAATCGGCCCGGAAGCTTTTTCTTCAGCCCATTCAGACCCACGGAAAACAGCCTCTCTCATGGCAGACATCACCACCCAACTTGCGGTGCTCGGGGGCGGTCCCGGCGGCTATCCCGCGGCCTTTGCTGCAGCTGACCACGGCATGAAGGTGGTGCTGATCGACGACGGCGTCAAACCCGGTGGCGTCTGCCTCAACCGCGGCTGTATCCCCTCCAAAGCTCTGCTGCACGTCGCCAAACTGCTCCACGAAGCCGCAGAAGCCGCAGAATACGGCGTGGTTTTTTCCAAACCAACAATTCAGCTGGATAAGCTGCGATCCTTCAAAAACACGGTCATCGGAAATCTCAGCGGCGGCATCGAAGGGCTCTGCAAAGCCCGCGGCGTAGAACTCATTAAAGCCCGCGGCCAGTTCCTCAGTTCCGGCTCCCTGCAGCTCACCTTCCCCGATGGCTCCAGAAAAACGCTCGACTACGAACACTGCATTGTCGCCACCGGTTCACAGCCCGCCATGCCGCCCATCTTCGCCATCGGCGATGACCGGGTCATGGATTCCACCGGCGCACTCGAACTGCAGGATATTCCTCGCCGACTGCTGGTGATCGGCGGTGGCTACATTGGTCTTGAAATGGGCAGCGTTTACGCGGCTCTGGGATCTGCGGTCACCGTGGTGGAAATGACCGCAGGGTTGCTCCCCGGAGCCGACCGCGACCTTGTGACGCCCCTGCAGAAGCGTCTGGCGCACCAGTTTCACGCCATTCACCTGAATACCAAAGTCGCCAAACTCGAAGCCGGTCCCGACGGCATCACAGCCACCCTCGAAGGTGATGGCGTCGAACCTCGCCAAACCTTCGACCGCGTGCTTGTGTCCATCGGACGTCGCCCCAACGGCCGCAACCTTGGACTCGAAAACACCCTCGCACAGCTCGACGACAAAGGCTTCATCCGCATCGACCGCAATCAGCGGACCAGCGACCCGAAACTGCTGGCGATCGGCGATGTCGCCGGCGAACCCATGCTCGCCCACAAAGCCACCCGCGAAGCAAAAATCGCCGTCGAAACGCTCCTTGGTGAGCCCGTTGAATTCGACAACATCGCCATCCCGGCCGTGGTCTTCACAGACCCGGAAGTTGCCTGGGCCGGCATCACTGAAAACGAAGCCAAAGCCCAGAACCGCGACGTCACCGTCTACCGCTTTCCCTGGGCCGCCTCCGGCCGCGCTCAAACACTCGCACGCACCGAAGGCGTCACCAAGATTATCGTGGAAAACAGCAAACAGCGTGTTCTGGGTGTCGGCATCACAGGTCCCGGCGCCGGTGAAATGATCGCCGAAGCAGTGCTCGCCATCGAAATGGGCGCAACAGCTCGCGATCTCGCCGATTCCATCCATGCTCACCCCACACTCTCCGAAACCCTCATGGAAGCCGCCGAAGGCATCATCGGACAACCCACTCACAAGTTCAGTCCGAAGAAAAAGTGATCGGTCGCCCCATGAAATCGCTCCAGTTCTCCGCCCCCGGAGACCCCGCTTCCGTTCTCCGACTCACCGAACTTCCACTGCCGCAGCCAGGTCCCGGACAGGTCCGCGTGAGAATGCTCGCGTCCCCCGTCAATCCCTCGGATCTGATGTACATCCGCGGACACTACACGGTGCCTCCGGTCTGCCCGGCCGTGCCTGGTTTCGAGGGCGTCGGGATCGTCGAAGCCTCCGGCGGTGGCTGGCGCGGCAAACTGTTCACCGGTCGCCGCGTCGTGGTGCTCAACCGCGCCGGCGGAAACTGGAGCGAATATGCGATTGTGCCGGACCAGCAGGTCGTACCGGTCAGCAGCGACCTCAGTGACGAACAGGCCGCCTGCTTCTTTGTCAACCCCGCCACCGCCTGGGTCATGACTCGCGAAGTGCTCAAAGTCCCCGCCAACGCATGGCTCCTGCAAACCGCCGCCGGTTCCGCACTCGGCCGCATGATCATTCGACTCGGGAAGCTCAGTGGCTTTCGCACGCTGAACATCGTGCGTCGCGAAGCCCAGGCAGCGGAACTCCGACAACTGGGGGCCGATGCAGTGCTCGTCTGCGACAGCGACACCGCTGCAGCGGACCTCACCGACCGCATTCGCTCGGTTGTGGGTGGCAATGGGTTGTTGTATGCGGTCGATGCCGTTGGAGGGGCCGTTGGATCCGCCGTCATCCGCAGCCTCGGCCCCGGCGGTCGAATGCTCGCCTACGGCACCCTCAGCGGTCAGCCACTCAGCTTTTCGCCCCGCACCCTGATGACCGTCGGCAGTTCCGTCGAAGGCTTCTGGCTGGGCAATTTCATGCAGCAGCGCGGACTTCTGTTCCGCCTCGGACTTGTCCGCCGACTGACCCGGCTCATCCGCAGCGGCATCCTCAGCACCCAAATCGCGGGCACCTGGCCGCTCGATCAGGCCGCCACAGCCGTGCGTGCCGCAGAAGATTCGACGGTCGCCGGCAAGTGCCTGCTGAAACCGTGACACCCGGCGTAAACATCGGGCCCCACTTTCCGATGCTGCCGCTGTGCCTGCAGGTTCTTCACAGAGGTGGACATGTTTGATGTCAACTATCGCGACGAGAAGTCCAACCTCTGGCCACCGGCAGTCGCCTTCGTTCGTCCTCAGCAGTTTTGTCATCATCTGACCACCTGAGGGCTTCCGCCCAAGGGCGTTGAAGTTCTCAACACCACCGCAAAAAAGCGAACAAGGCGAGCGGGTGATGTCAATCCCCCGGTAACGGTACGTGCCAGTGCGGCCGGCGCCGCAGCAGGATCGCACCAGGGACGTTACCGGCCGATTGACATCGTCCGCACGCCTTTCAGGATCGAAACCAGGCGTGTTAATGGTTCGCCAGAGGTGCATGGCACCCTGACGTGCGTTTCGATACAGAAACTATGGTGCAGATTGGCTTTACGGCGTGGAGTTTTCCCGACTCCCTGAC
>JBEIEK010000503.1:0-3363 GCA_040382995.1 Planctomycetaceae bacterium | reverse complement strand
CAGCTCGTGAGACGAAAATCAGCAAAACAGACGTTCCCCGATTTTGATTCACCAACAAAGCAACCGGAAAACCCCAAACGCCAAAGGGCCCGAGGATGTTCCTCGGGCCCTTTTTGAGTTGCACACCTGGTCCGTCGGATCCGGCGATTACAGCGAGTAGCCTTCGCGGTATTCGCGGTGGACGAACTTATTCAGGTCAGGATGGCTGGTGCTGACGAGGTTTTTCGCGTCCCACGCGATCCTTTGTCCTTCACCTGCGCGGACTGCGAGGTTACCGACGAGGATGGTTTCGGTGAGTCGTCCGGCGTAGCCGAAGTTGGCCATCGTGCCGGGCTTGTAGTTGCCGCGCACAGACTCAACGAACTCCCATTTCTGGCGTTCGTCACCGCCACCTTTGAACGGAATGCGGGGAATGGTGGGTTCTGGTTTTTTGAAGTCGCGGTAGTTTTCTTCGGGGAGCAGCGTGTAGGCGGCACCGTAGTCGTTCTGGGAGAGCAGCATGCCTTTGGAACCGACGATCAGACAGGCGCTGGTGCGACCCTTACCCTGCTTCTGCTCTTCGACCTGCTTGCGGAAGCCGGCCGGGAGTTTGGCGATGAGTTCGTCGTTTGGCAGATTGCCGCCGTCGTACCAGAAGAACTTGCAGGCCTTAAGACCGTCGCGTTCGGGGAATTCAAACATCAGTGTGGTTGCGCCGGGGAAGGTTTCGCCTTCGACAATGCCCGGGTTCTTCACTGCGGTGACGGCCACCGGATCCCACAGGTTGAGTGCCATGACGGGGAGATTGCAGGTGTGGCAGGCCATGTCGCCCAGAGCACCGGTGCCGAAGTCGACCCAGCCGCGCCAGTTGAAGGAGTGGTAAACACCGTTCTTGTAGGGACGCATCGGGGCAGGGCCGATCCAGGAATCCCAGTCGAGCGAATCGGGGATGGGGTCCTCGCCGGCGGGACGGCCGATGCCCTGGGGCCACACGGGGCGATTGGTCCAGACGTGCACTTCGCTGACTTCGCCAATGGCTCCGGAGCGGAGCACTTCGACGGCTTCACGGAGCCCGTTTTCGCTGGTGCCCTGGTTGCCCATCTGAGTGACCACGCCCATTTCTGCGGCGGTTTCACGCATCACACGGGCTTCACGAATGGACCACGTCAGCGGCTTCTGAACGTAGACGTGTTTTTTCATTTTCATCGCACGCACAGCGGCAGCAGCGTGCGTGTGGTCAGGCGTACTGACGCTGACGATGTCGATTTTGTCGCCGAGCTTGTCCAGCATTTCGCGGAAGTCAGTGAACTGGGCGGCGTTTTTGAACTGACGAGCCTTCTTTTCGAGAGTGCGACGGTCGACGTCACAGATCCCGACGATTTCCACGTCCTGGTCAGCGATGTGACTGCTGTCGCTGTCACCCTTGCCACCGACCCCGATGCAGGCGGCAGTGAGCGATTCGAGGGCGGACCGGGTAGGGCGAGCAAACGTTTGGGGAGCGACCCAGAAGGCGGTGCCCAGGGCAGCGGAACTGCCAATGAAACCGCGACGAGTTGTCCTGAGAGTCATGGAGAAACCCTTGTGATGGCGGGAGTTAAAGGGAAGGTCGGAACGCAACTGCAGTTGTACAGGATAACAATCGGCGAGCAAACGGCAACAATAGCCCGCCCCCCGCTGAAACTCCAAAAACCCGACAGACCGCCCCGGATCCCGCTAATATTCGGCGGCTCCCGACGAATCCTGCAAATCGAGACACGGCTCTGACGATTTGGAGTGGCCATCCGGGGGGGAGCTGCGATAGGGTTCCTTCCGCGGGTCCGTTCCTTCTGCGATCCGTTCCCTCTGCGATCCGTTCCGCCACATCACTCGTGTTCGCACTTTCCGTGACGTCCCATGCATCACACTCTTCGCAATCGCCTGCAGCTTGCAGCGGGGCTGGCCTTCTGGCTGGTGCTGGCCTGCTGGGCCGTGTCCGGGCTGCTTAGTCAGACCACCGGTTCCCCCGGAACACTGACAAGTCTCACCGGTTCACTCAGTCGCTGGGCCGCAGGTTCCTCCCGTGAAATCCACTCCGCTTCCTCCGCGTGGATACTCCTGGCCGCCAACGACCCGGTGTTTCTGCGAACAGCTGACGGGCAAACCGTCCAGGTGGGCAGTGTTCGCACTGCCTATGGCACCGGGCCGGACCCCGTGTATACTCAAAGGGCGCTGCTGCGGCTGGATCGCCAATTGCTTGCCACTGCCTGCCCCAACGGCTTCCAGCTCGAATACCACTCTTCCGATAACTCCCTCAGAAACGTAGTCGAGACATTGTTCTCCGCAGAACATCGCCGGCAGATTGCTGAGCTCCTTGCGAGAGACTGGCAGAAATTCGGCGGCGAACTCACATTCCGCCTGCAACCCCTGCTTCGCGACGGCGCCGCCCGATTTGCCACCACAGTTGAAAGCGAACTCCCCGGCGCACTCGAACGCCACCGCGAAGACCTCGCGACACTGGCCGACCGCTATCAGACAGAAATCGTCCGTCAGAAAATTGTGCCGCTCGTGCGCAGTGAAGTGCTGCCGATCATCGAAGAAGAAATCCGTCCGGCAGCACTTGACCTGGGCCGGGAACTCTGGGACCGCGTATCCCTCTGGTCCTTCACCTGGCGATACCTCTACGACGTCTCACCGCTCCCGGAACGCAACGCCGTTCGCCGCGAATTTGAGCGATTTCTGCAGAACGAAATTCGGCCCTTAATCGAAGCCCGCACGGACGATTTTGTCAAAGTGACTGAACGCATCGTCGCACGTATCAGCCGCAACGAACGGGTCCGCAGCACCATCCGCGAAAGTCTTCGCACCGCCGCTGCCGATCCGCAACTGCAGAAAGTCATTCTCGATGTCTTCCGCGAAGCTGTCATCGAAAACGCAGCCGTTCGCACAGAAATGACCAACTGGCTGAACAGTCCCGAAGTTGCCGTTGCCCTGCAGCTGGCCTCCACCCGCTTCGAACCGACCGTGCGGGAAATCGGAGAACTGCTCTTCGGTGGCCGTGACACTGGGTTCTCTCCCGAATTTGCCCGCGTCCTCCGCACGCAAATCCTGATGAAAGACCGTCGCTGGCTGATGATTGTACCCGTTCACCCAGCCGTCACCACGAAAAATGGGCTGGATGAAGGCACCGTGCCAATCCAGCCAGCCTCCAGCCCGCAGCCTTTTCCGCTGCAGTTTCAGGGCGCTGAACAAAGTCCGCTGACGAAGTCCTCACCGGTGCAGAAAAGATGAAATCAGTTCGGGTCATCCTGGACAGGCTCACCGCTGCGGCAACGTCTCAGCAGGCAACTTCCAAGTGCAGTCAGGCCAGTCTGTGTCCCCGCACATGCCCATCAAAGTGCGCGGTGT
>JBEIEK010000502.1:0-3391 GCA_040382995.1 Planctomycetaceae bacterium | reverse complement strand
GGAAGCACCGTAGGGGTTGTCTGTGGTCTCTTCAGTTCCTGCACGCAGTCGTTCGTAGGTTTTGAGAATGTAGGACGTGAGACGTTCGTCGTCGCTGCGGCTGCGAGCTTCGTCACCGTTGATGACACGGTCGCCCACGTAGCGGCTGACAACAGCTCCATTGGCGTCGATCACGGTGAGACGATCCCCGACGGGGCGGAGCGTTCCGGCGGCTTCGAAGGCGTCCTTCAGTTCGGGGAAATCACCGCGGGCAAGCCTTGGGGCTTCCGTGACAGCGGCGAGGTAATCGAGCGACTTCAGGTCGACTTCGGTGAGTTCAAGGGTGTTCTTGCCGAGGTCCACCACTTCGACAGACTGTTTACCGCCGATGCGGCTGCCGACGGGAACGCGGACGGTTGCCAGGAGCGGCGTGCCGGCGGTTTCATGTTCGTAGTACATTGCCATACCGGCGTACTCGTCCGCACGTGGCCGAGATTCGGCTTTTTCCGGGTAGTAACGGTAGCCGCTGGGGACAAAGGTTGGTGGCGTTGGTTCGCTCCAGTCAGAGAACAGGGTGGCCTGGGAAGCCATTTCCGGTTCGGCAAGGGAGTCGATGGGCAGATTGAAGAGCGGGTTACGCATTTCGAGGCGGACACGATAGCGGTAGGCAGTGCCGCGATCGCAGGTGAAGTCCATGAAGCGAACGAGCAGCAGACGGCCAGCGGCAAGAACATTCTTTGCCTTCTGTTCCATCTTCTCTCGTTCCTTTTTGTCCTGTTCTTTTTCGTCCTTGCCCTCGCCCGTGCCTTTCGCTCGGGTGTAGGCGTCGTTGAACATGTTTTCGAAGGTGTTGTCGTTCAGACCCCCTGCGTTGTTCAGGCCGCCCATGAGCGACTGGCTGCCGAGTGAATAGCGGCTGAAGCCACCGGCTGAGGCCATTGAAGGGGGCAGACTGGCCTTACGCTTCTCTGCCTCCTCGCGCATGTTCTCTGTGAGATTGTTGATGATTTCCTGCTCTTCTTCAGAAAGCTGGAATTCTTCGAGCAGCTTGTGAGATGCATTTTCCGGCGTCCAGCGACCGGCGGCGCGACGCGGAAGAGGCATGCAGACCGAGTAGTCGACGACCCCCGGAAGCACCACGTCCATGTCGAATCCCTCGGAATCATCCAGAATTTTCATCAGCGAATCGATCGCGAGAGTTTCCCATTCGCCGGCCCAGGGGTCTGCTCCGGGAATTGCTCGCTGCC
Organism: Planctomycetaceae bacterium; assembly: GCA_040382995.1. GTDB lineage: Bacteria > Planctomycetota > Planctomycetia > Planctomycetales > Planctomycetaceae > SXXK01. The sequence continues at coordinate 2,165 of JBEIEK010000502.1, read as the reverse complement.
GCTGAACTTCGAAGTTCACCAGCTGGGCTTTGCTTTGAGCGGCGTTGCCGGAGAGGTTGAGGGCATCGGCCATCTGTCGGGCCTGAGCGTACAGGTTGAACACGTAGCGCACTGAGACGCCGGCGTGCGAACGAACTTTCTTCTGGTCGAGGACGCCGAGGTTCATCCCACTGCCCTCGCCGTAGCCCATCATCCCCATCATGCCAGCCATACCTTCGCCTTCGGGCGCAGCGCCGTAGCCACCGCTTAAGCCGCCCGGCATTCCCATGGCGCCCTTACCGCCACCTCCCGTCAATCCGCCGGGGGACAGGCCACCTGAGTCACCGGACAATCCTCCGGGTGCACCAAGGCCACCAGGTGCACCGAGTCCACCGGGCGCTCCAAGCCCACCTGGGGCTCCGAGCCCGCCGGGTGCGCCAAGGCCGCCCGGAGCTCCGAGACCACCGGGGGCACCAAGACCTCCGGGCAGCTCACCTGAGGCGCCTGCAACGGCAGCATTTCCTGTGCGGCCGAAGAGCTTTTCGAGGTCTTCAGTGTTGTCCTCACCCTTTTTGCCTTTTTTCGGGGAGGTCTTTTTGGATTTGTCCTCTGGTTCGTCTGCGACAGGTTCGGCAGCGTCTTCACGTTCGACCAGCGGGAAGACCACCAGAGATGCTTCCGGTGCCTGGGGAGCGATTACGGCGACGCTTTGCAGCTTTTGCTGAGCCCGTTTCAGGGGTTCATTCCAGGGCGTGCGAGTGGCGTACTTGCCGGCTTCTTCGATGGAGCCGGCCATTTTCTGCGCCATTTTCTCGACGGGAGGCGTATCGGCGAAGGCCGTCTGGCGATCCGCCGGCCACATGGAAGCCAGCCAGGCGGACTTGGTTGTATCTGCGTTGGACCGCAGTTGCCCGGGATCCAGGTCACAGGCGGACCAGCGGGCTGTGGCCAACCCGGCCATTCCCAGCAGGGCCACAACGCCCGCGCCCATTTTTTCACCGTGATTGAGCAGCAGACCTTTGAAATCCATCTTCATCTTGGCCATGACCCGTTCTCCCAGTGAGAAGCCGGTGGAGGAAAGTGCGTTTGAAAGCTTAAACAGGAGTCCGACACTATTGGCCGGGTGCTCCGGCAGGAGGGTTAGGGGCAGTTCCTGGAGCCGCAGCGGGACTGGAGTCACCGGCTGGGGGTTCCGGGTTGGCAGGCGCCGCGGGGGAGTCTGCTGGTGGAGTTGAGGGGGGGCTGGAAGGGTCAGTTGCTGGCGGGGCTGCGGGGGCTGCCGGATCAGCGGGGTTGGTGGATGGACTTGGGTTACCTGGTGCGGTTGAGTCAGGAGACGCCGGAGCTGGAGGAGCGTTGGGGTCCGCCGGGGTTGAAGTTGACGAAGGATCGGTTGGCTGTGGGGCAGGGTCAGCGGGGTTTGCCGCCGGAGCTGTGCCTGCGGGTGTTGCAGCGGGATCGGCAGGCGTTGTGTTGGCGGGTGGAGCGGCATTGGTTGTCTCGGTTGCCGCGGCTGCTTCAGTTTCTTCGGCGGACTTCGCTTCTTCAGCGGACTGGTAGAGCGTCATCAGGCCACCAATCCGGAGCGTGACGAGGCTGTCATCCGACATGGCGATGCGAAGTGTCTCCGCGTCCTTCTGGTTCTGGGTGCCAAAGGAAGCCCCGCCGGGGAAGCCACCTGCGAGGCCGCTGCCTTCCTCCTGACCAAACTGACCACCCGCAGGTCCCACCATGGCACCACTACCGGAAAGGCCGAGTCCCGGGGAACCGAGGCCGCCGCCGGACGGGGGACCGGTGAGGCCTTTTGAACCACCACCAGCGCCGCCGGGGTAGCCACCAAGATCCGGCATGCTGCCCATACCGGACATGCCGCCGAGTCCGGACATTTCTCCAAGGCCACCTTCACCGCCGAGCCCTGACATGCCACCGCCGGCGCTGCCGCCACTACCGCCGTTGGCAGTGATCTCAACCCGCACAATCTCGACGGGGAAGTCGGAATCCGTGAGTGCGGCGAGAAGATCGGGAACGCGGTCGTCGCGGACGAGCACATCAAGGAGGAAGGCGCGAGTTTTGTAGGACTCGGGGACTTCGTCGACGTAACGGTCTTCTTCTGCCGGGGCTGCGGCAGAACCGCCACTGCCCATTCAGCCACCGGGCGCCATGGCACCCGATCCCAGTGAGCCCAT